>JAIKZD010000106.1 GCA_024682555.1 Lachnospiraceae bacterium
TAATGCTGCAAACAGGGATGAGATGTTCAATGACTGCCTCTACAACGTGGACAGTATCTGCCTTTTGTCAAAACAGCAGATAAACAGGATGCTGCTGCGGTTTTTGGGTATTCCCTGGGTGATCCTTGAGACTGACAGATGTAGCGTAAGAGAAATAAAAGAGGGTGATGTGGAGACTCTGTACAGGGTATTCTGCAGGACTCCCTGCGGGAAGACAGCCCCGGAAGAAGATGAATACGAAGACGGTCTGTATGCGGATCCCTTAAGAGAGGAAGCCTATACAAGGGATTATATCAGGTACCAGTACCGGTTCTTTGAATACGGCATCTGGGTAGTGGTGGATAAGGAAACAAAGCATATCATAGGAAGAGCGGGCTTAAGCAACAGAGAAGGCTATGATGATTTAGAGCTTGGATATGCCATAGCTCCCGGATACAGAGGAAAGGGTTATGCCTTTGAGGTATGTGAAGGGATCATAGGATATGCACGGGACTATATGAAGCTTGAAAGGCTCAATGCATTTGCGGGACCTGACAATACCGCAAGTAAGGGTCTGTTAAAAAAGATTGGATTTGAATACATAAGAGACGTAAATGAAAAGAACAGAAGGCTTGAAATGTACGTAAAGCAGCTTGGCCTTAAAAATCCGGAGATAAGAAAATGAAAGAATTACAGTACCCCTTTGACAGTCAGTACATCATTAAGAAAAAGAAATCAATAAAAAGAGAACTTCTCTCATCCGGGAAGAAGTTTATCGAAAAAAAGATAGCTGTATTAGGCGGATCGACAACTCATGACATCATTGCGATAACGGATCTTTTCCTGCTGGATCAGGGGATCAAAGCGGAATTTTATGAGAGCGAATATGCAAAGTTCTGGGAAGACGTAATGTTTGACAATGAAGAGCTGATCGCTTTTAAACCGGATGTTGTGTATATACATACAAGCAACAGAAACATCAGAAACTACCCGGCGGCGGGAATGACGGAGGAAGATGTAAAAGCCTGCCTGGATGCGGATTATGAACATTTTCTCAGGATGTGGGAAAAGATAGGGGATACCTATCACTGTCCCGTGATCCAGAACAATTTTGAATATCCGTTCTTCAGACTGTTGGGTAATGCCGATGCCACCGATATTCACGGAAGGGTACGCTATATCAATGAGCTTAACATGAGGTTTGCGGAGCATGCACGGAGGAATAAAGACTTCTATATTCAGGATATCAATTATCTGTCGGCCTGTTACGGCCTTGACGTCTGGTCGGATCCGCTGTACTGGCATATGTATAAATATGCCCTGGCGATAGAAGCGATCCCGGCCCTTTCCTACAATCTCAGCAATATCATCAAATCCATATACGGGAAAAACAAAAAATCACTGGTTCTTGATCTGGACAATACGCTCTGGGGCGGCATAATCGGTGATGACGGCGTCGAAAACATAGAGATCGGTCCCGAAACCTCAATGGGGCAGGTATATTCGGAATTCCAGACCTATATAAAGGCCCAGAAGGATATAGGAGTCATCTTAAATATCGCATCCAAAAATGAACACGAAAATGCAATTGCAGGCCTCAATCATCCCGACAGCGTGCTCTCTCCCGATGATTTTATCGATATAAAGGCCAACTGGGATCCCAAGAGCAAAAATGTTGAGGATATCGCAAAAGAGCTCAATCTCTTACCCGAATCCTTTGTATTTGTGGATGATAATCCCGCAGAAAGGGAGATAGTTGCGGGAAATCTCGGTGTTGCGGCACCTGATATAGGCAGTGTTGAAAACTACATCAGAATACTTGATCATTCAGGATTCTTTGAAGTAACGAATCTCTCGGCAGATGATGCCAAGCGGAACGAGATGTATAAAGAGAACATGGAGAGGATGAAGCTTGAACAGAGCTTTTCCGATTACGGGGATTACTTGAGAAGCCTTGAGATGAAGGGGACCATAAAAGGTTTTGAGCCCATCTATCTTGACAGAATAGCCCAGCTTACCAACAAGAGCAATCAGTTCAATCTGACCACAAAGAGGTATACAAGGGCGGAGATAGAGGAAGTAGCGGATTCCCCGGAATATATAGACCTTTACGGCAAGCTTGAGGACAAATTCGGGGACAACGGCGTGGTATCCGTTGTCATCGGACATATCGACGGAGATATCCTTCACATGGATCTGTGGATCATGAGCTGCAGGGTGCTTAAGAGGGATATGGAATTTGCGATGATGGATGAGCTGGCTGCACAGGCCCGTAAAAAAGGCATAAAGACCATAAAGGGATACTTTTATCCCACGGCCAAAAACAAGATGGTAACGGAATTCTATAAGCAGATGGGTTTTGAAAAGGTGTCCGGGGACGCGGAAGGAAACACGGTCTGGGAATTTGAAGTAACAGATGCTTATACGGATCAGAATAAATATATAAAGGTGAATTAAAATGAGCAGAGAAGAAATCTATGAAAGACTGAACATGGTATTTCGGGATGTTTTTGATGATGATTCCATCACGGTTTCCGATGAGACCACCGCAGCGGATATAGAGGGCTGGGACTCTCTTATCCATATCACACTGATCGAATCGGTGGAAGAGGAATTCGACATAAGGTTTGACATGAAGACGGTCGTCAAGCTTAAAAATGTGGGAGAGATGGTAGATTCGATAGAAAAGGACCTCGGCTGAGATCCTTTTCTAAGAGATCATTTTTTCTTTTTACCCATAAGCACTGCGGTGGATCTTTGGCCGAGAGTAAAGCTTCTCCGATCGGTGAGCTTTGTTTCCCTCCCTGAAGGTCCATCCTGATATGCCTCCAAAGCAAGATACCATGAAAAGCCATCGGGAAGTGAAGGCAGCTCAAAGCAATGATCTTCCCAGTGGGCATTTACGGCAACGTAGATAAAACAGTCTTCTTTGGTGCCATATTTTATGTGATCTTCGGCAAACATATATCCGAACACGAGACCGGGAGCACCCTGATCGATATCCCAGGCTTTTGTTCCGTGGAAGGAGAGTTCGGGATAACCCGTGCCGTTATTTCCGTTATCAAAATATTCCGTCCTGAGTACAGGATGTTCATTTCTGATGCTTACCAGTTTTTTTACATATGAGAAGAGGTTTTTGTTCTTTTTTAAAAGCGCCCAGTCAAGCCAGGATATCTCACTGTCCTGACAATAGGCGTTGTTATTTCCCCACTGGGTGTTTGCAAACTCATCACCGGAAAGCATCATGGGGATGCCTCTGCTGGTTAGGAGGATCGTGAGCATGTTCTTCATCTGGCGGTATCTTAACGAGAGGATGCCGGTATCGTCCGTATCACCTTCCGTCCCGCAGTTCCAGCTCTCGTTGTCATTTGTACCGTCTCTGTTGTCCTCACCGTTATCAAGATTATGTTTTTCGTTATAGCTTACGAGGTCGTAAAGAGTAAAACCGTCGTGGCAGGTAATGAAATTGACGGAAAAACTGGAGCCCCTTAAACCGTACATATCCTCAGATCCGCGTATCCTGTGGAAAAGCTCCGGAGCACATCCGCCCTCGCCTTTTATGAATTTACGCAGACAGTCTCTGTATTTCCCGTTCCATTCATACCATCTGCCCCAGGAGGGGAAGCTTCCCACCTGATACAGTCCCCCCGCATCCCAGGCCTCGGCGATCAGGATACTCCTTCCTAAAACCGCATCATGAGAGATACTGTCAAGGAGAGGAGGATTCATCATGGGAGCTCCGTTTTCGTCTCTTGTGAGTATGGACGCAAGGTCGAATCTGAATCCGTCAACGTGGTAGGCTGTCACCCAGTATCTTAAGCAGTCGATAACCATGTTTCTTACCACCGGATCGTTGCAGTTCATGGTGTTGCCGCAGCCGCTGAAATTGTAGTAATAGCCCTCGGGAGTCAGCAGATAATAGGTACGGTTGTCAATGCCTCTGTATGAGATATAAGGTCCGTTTTCATTGCCCTCCGCGGTATGATTGAACACAACGTCCAGGATAACCTCGATACCGTTTTTGTGAAGGGTCTTTACAAGATTCTTGAATTCATCCGCCTGCATGCCGAAACGGGCTGATGCGGCATAACCTGCTTTGGGGGCAAAAAAGGCTACCGTGGAATACCCCCAGTAATTATAGAGGGTTTTGCCGTTTATCTCTCTTGAATTCTCGAATTCGTCAAATTCAAATACCGGCAGTAACTCTATACAGTTTACGCCCAGTTCTTTCAGATAGGGGATCTTATCGATGATCCCGTTGTAGGTTCCCTTATGTCTTACGTTACTGTTTTCGTTCTTTGTGAAGGACCTGACATGCATTTCATAGATGATAAGGTCGGATGATCTGTACTCAAGGGGTTTGTCACCCTCCCAGGCATAATCTTCGGCTATTACCTGTCCCCTGTACTGGAAAGGCGCAAGAGGATCATGCTCCCTGCCCCAGACGCAGCGGCCGGAAACGGACTTTGCATAAGGGTCGAGAAGGACCCTGTTTTTGTCAAATAACAGTCCTTTGCCGGGATAATAGGGACCGTCGAATCGATAGCCGTATTCCGTTGTTTCCGTGTTGATGCCGTAGACCATCATGGTATATACGTCGCCGATACGGAATTCATCGGGAAAAGGTATCTCGAGAAAGGGTTTATCCTGTCCGTGATGATAAAGGACGAGGGTACATCCCGTTGCCTCCTTGGAATATATGCTGAAATTGACCGCACCGCTTGCATCCAGAGTGGCTCCGAAGGGAAATACCCTTCCTGCACGATATCTGAATCCGTTGATCTCATTTGTAGGGAATGTATCTATCAGTCTCAATTGTTTGCTTTTCCTTTCACGGATATATTTTTGTAACCGGTCATGGTCCTGATGGCAGCAATGACTAAAACCGTCAGGAGCGTTCCGGCCATAAGGGTATCATGCTTTTAAAGCCTTCCGTAATACATTGTACCATTGATCTGAAATTCAGGATACGTCTAAATGCATAATACACACAGGTGAAGAGCAGTGCGACGAAGCTTCCCATGGCAGGGCTGTGAACGCATCCGTATCGCCAAGAGCACCCATGAGATCCCCCGTATTTTCAGGGCCGATCCAGGGAGTGATACCACAGAAACCGCCTGCATAAAGATCACAAACAGAATGCCGAGCCCAAAAGCCGGTATGCAGCCCTGACTGATATCTCGTCCGCGTGACGACGGTCATATTTCCCCACCGCCCGGGTGTAGTTTAACAATGTAAAAATCCTATACATTATATTAAGTGTCAAGGTGATATTCGCTCTGCTGTTTGACAAAGGTGAGTCACTTTAGTATAATCATCAGTGCTGATTACTTTGGATCGGCGTATATTCAGGCAATTGGAGAAATACTCAAGAGGCTGAAGAGGCGCCCCTGCTAAGGGTGTAGGTCGTTAACGCGGCGCGAGGGTTCAAATCCCTCTTTCTCCGTTCTTATCTCTTATCCCTGTAAAGATAAGGCTTTGGTGCAGGAAAAGCTTTGCGGCGGATGAAGCTTTGCGACAGAAAAGCAAAGGGTAAAATGTTTTCTTTGCAGAAATGAAATGCAGGGGAAACATTTTTTTTATAAAAGTATTACAGATCATTCGGGGGAGCAAAGGTGAAGAAGTATACGGAAAGAGGAGTATCTCTGAGAGGGATCCTTATACTGATGATAGTGATAATGACAGTTATGGCCGGAATAGTGGGTTTTTCCACATACCGTCTGACCATGACTTTTAACCATCTTACCGCCGCAGTGGAAGAACATATGGCTCTCGAAAAAGCAGCCCATGAACTTATGGATGCATCGGATTATCTGACGGAAAATGTTCAGAGATTCACCGTAAACGGAGATATGAGATTTCTGGAACAGTATTTCACCGAAGCTTTTGAAACCAACAGGCGGGAAGAAGCATTAAGAAAAATGGATGTTGACGAAAGGACGGGGAATGCTCTTAACCAGTTAGAGCAGGCAATGAATAATTCCCTGGAACTCATGCAGCGCGAGTATTATGCCATGCGTCTGGTGATCGAGGCCAAAGGTTATACGGATTATCCCGAAATCTTAGATGACGTGGAACTGAATGCCGAAGACGAAGCACTTTCTCCGGATGAGAAAATGAGACGGGCAACGGAGGTGGTTCTGGACAGTGAATACTATGAACAGAAGGATCTTATACGGACAGATATGAAGGAAAGCCTCGATGAGGTGGACAATCTTATGTACAGTGCAAAGGGATCCGAATTGTCCGCGCTTCAGAAGGAACTGAAATCCGTCCGGATGGTCGTACTTATACAGACCCTCTGCATCTTTTTCATGATCATAATGACATCACTTCTCGGCATACATCCGGTATTAAATGCGGTGGACAGGATCAGGGAAGACAGTCCCATCCCGGAGGCTGGGGCGAACGAATTCAGATATCTTGCCCAGGCCTATAACAAGATGTATAACAGATACAGAACAAGCCTTGAACGTCTAAACTTCAAAGCCTCCCACGATGAGCTTACGGGGGCTTATAACCGTGCCGGATATGATCTGTTATTATCGAGCATAGATCTGGATTCAACATATATGATGCTCATTGATGTGGATAATTTCAAGGGTATCAATGATAATTACGGTCATGAGACCGGCGATAAGGTGTTGGTAAAACTGGTCAATATCCTCTATGGGATATTCCGTGATGATGATTATATTTTCCGCATCGGCGGCGATGAGTTTGTGGTATTTATCGTTCATTCCGAAAAGATCAGGAAGGGACTTATCGAATCAAAGATCGACAAGATCAATTACGAGCTTGCGGATACGGAGGACGGATTACCGCCCGTCTCAATAAGTATCGGAATAGTTCAGGGAAAGGATGCGGCAAACGGAATGGAGCTGTTTGAGAAAACCGATGCCGCCATGTATGAGTCCAAGAAAAAAGGAAAGCATACCTATACCTTCTATTCAACGGAAATTGAGGAAAATGGAAACGGATAAAACAAAGACCAAACGGATAACGGGAAATCTGCTGGCATTTCTGATACCCCTTGTCATCATGACGGGAATCTGTATCAAGTACGGTTTTTATCCTTTCGGGGACAAATCCATACTGATGGCGGACATGAGATATCAGTTCGTTGATTACTACGGGTACCTCAAACGGATACTCTTCGGAAATGACGATATTTTCTATACCTTTTCGAAAACCTTCGGCGGGGACATGGCAGGGCTTTTGGCGTATTACTGCAATGCTCCGTCCGTTCTTCTGCTGGCATTTGTTAAAAATGCGGATCTTCCCGGTGCGATCCTTATCATAATGATCTTAATGCTAGGATTTGCATCCCTTAATTTCAACATTCTTCTCAATAACACTTTCGGTGTCAGATGGGGTTCTGTCATATTTTCGACGGCATACGCCTTCACAGGCTATCTGATGGGGTATTTTAACTGTACCCAGTATTTTTTCAACATCATGATCATGCCTCTTATGATCCTGGGGATCATTAAGACCATAGAGGAAAAAAAGATAAGCTTCCTGTATATCTTTACCCTTGCCCTTTCGATCTTTTCGAATTATTACATAGGCTACATGGAGTGCCTGTTTTCCGCACTGTTTTTTGCATACCGTTTTCTGTCAAAATACGGCACCCGGGATGAGATAAAGGAAAACTTAAGGACCGTGGTGATATATATATCAACCTCCGTTCTCGGAGCGGCCATATCAACGGTGAGTCTTTTGTGTGCGGTTTTTTCCCTCCGGGGACAGAAGAATATACACAGTTTCATACCGGCTCTCAACTTTAATGTCCTCGATTTCTTTTCGGGCCTTTATACCGGGGCTTTTCACGGAAACGTATCGGACGGACTGCCGCTAATTTACTGCGGGATCCCCGCCGCCACCCTGTCCGCACTCTATTTTTTCAATAAAAAGATCAAAACCAGGGAAAAGCTGTTTGCGGCAGCGGTTCTTATCATCCTGCTGTTAAGCTTCCTTGTGGAGGGCTTTATGGTCATCTGGCACGGCCTTGCCTATCCCATCGGATTTCCCTACAGGAATTCGTTTTTGTTCTCGTTTTTCCTGATATTTCTGGCATATGAGTGTTTCCTCAATATATATGAAGGTGTTGCCGTCAGGGATCTGGTGATCGTATTTGCGGGATCATTCCTGTATTCGGTTTATCTGCTGATCACAAAAAATGAGTACGTGGGAAGACATCAGATCATAGTTACCATGGTGCTTCTCTGCGCTGTGCTGGTGGCGGTAAGGTTTTTCAGGGAAGGAAAAGAATACATGATCCCCCTGATAATAGGGCTGTTGGTACTGCAGTGTGCGGATTCCGGCTATAACGCCTACTATTCCATAGGGGCTTATTTCCCGGAGCTTTACAGTTCCGATGACAATGATCTTTCAAAATATCAGGATTTCGTGAATGAGACCGAAGGTCTTTTGGAGACGATATCGGAGGAGGATCCGGGACTTTACAGGATCGAAAAGCTGTACAGAAGATCCAACAATGATGCAATGCTCTTCGGATATAACGGACTGTCCCATTTCAGTTCCTGCGAGACCAGGGAGCCGAAGGCCTTTTTGGGAAGCCTGGGCTTTCGGGATAACGAAAACTGGGCCTATTACGGAGTCGGAAGCACAGTCTTTGCCGATTCCTTCATGGGTGTTAAGTATATGCTGTCGCAGTTTGACAGTACGGCAAAGCCTTATCCCGGGGTCGGAGGGTACGGTGAGAAATATATCTACAGAAATCCCTATGCTCTGGGCTTTGGCTTCATCATGGGAAGCGATGCACAGAAGCTTTCGTTAAAAAACAGTGAGGATCTGTTTGATTATCAGAATGATATCGCGAATGCGTTTTCGGAGGCCGGTTCCCACGGAAACGGCAGGATCTTCAGGCCTGTTGAAAACGTAAAAATGAGACTTGAAAACGTTAAGAGACAGTACAGCCGCTTTTCTAAGGTTGACAGGGATAAGGAAGCCTATGTGGAGTTTTATTTTACCGCGGAGAACAGCGACCTTATCTATATGCATTTAAGCGCCGATTCAACTCAGAACACGAGGACCGTGATAAACGATCTTGAAAAGGAACCCTATTTTACCGAATACGGATGGTCCATAAGGGAGGCCGGATATTTTGAAAAGGACGAGCAGGTCCATGTCAGGCTGTATCTTGAACAGGACGAGATAACCCTGTCTGATCCGCTGTTCTATTATGAAGATGTAACGGCTTTGGGTAAATGGTATGAGGAAACACAAAGAAACCCCGTCTTGACCGAAAAGATCAGAAGCTCGCATTTAAAAGGGACCGCGGATGTTTCGGCGGATGACGGTTTTCTTGTTTTTTCAATACCCTATGATGACTGCTGGAGCGTATATGTTGACGGGCAGAAAAAAGAGAGCGTAAAACTGATGGACGGTCTTCTTGCTGTAAGGATTACGGGCGGAGAACATACATTTGAACTGAAATATATGCCCAAAGGGATCATAGTCGGAGCTCCGGTCTCGGTTCTTTCGCTTATTGTCACACTTCTTCTGTTTTTGTCCGAGAAAAGAAAGAAGGATCCCTCCGCATCCGGGGAAACCGTCTCTGATTTGTAAATACAATGGCCGTATGCTATACTTTTTTTGTTTCATGTTTGAATAAAACGGTGATATATGGAGCAGACAGATATGGAAAAATACGATGATTATAAATTGTCAGTGGTGGTTCCCGTATACAACGAGGAAAACGGGATAGAGCCGTTTCTTGAGAGGATGGAAAAAGTACTCTCGGAACTCTCCTGTGATTATGAGATCATCTTCAGCATGGACCCTTCCACGGATGATACCTATGAAGTCATCAAGCGCAACATGAAGCGCAATAAGAATATAAAGCTCATAACCATGAGCAGGAGATTCCGCCAGGCAGCAGCTACAATGGCGGGAGTATTAAACTGCGAAGGGGACATCTGCGTGGTAATAGACGTAGATCTTCAGGATCCGCCCGAGGTGATACCCGAGCTGGTTGAAAAATGGAAGGAAGGTTATGACGTGGTCTATGCCCAGAGGATCGACAGGCAGGGTGAGACCAGGATAAGAAAGCTTATCGATCTTACAGCCTACAGAGTCATAAACTTCCTGTCATCGGTGGATATTCCGGTAGATACGGCTGATTTCAGGCTCATAAACCGTAAGGTCATAGAAGAGCTCAGAAAGATGCCCGAGACAAACATGTTCTTCAGAGGCATGGTTTCCTATATAGGGTTCAAACAGACTGCCGTAAGATATCACAGAGAGGCAAGGGCCGAGGATAAGAGCAAATATAACCGCCTTTTCGGGGAGTTCAGAATGGGCTTTCACGGCATATTCTGCTTCTCATCGAAGCCTCTTGAATACGTGACCTTTCTCGGAGCTTTCATAACTGGGATAGGAACCCTGCTCTCACTTATCTGGTTCATACAGAAGAAAGTTTTAAAGGCAAAAGAGACAATAGTGTCGGGTACCGCAGCCCTTATATGGTTCATAGGCGGTATTCAGGTATTTGTTTCGGGGCTGCTCGGTGAGTATGTTACCAGGATATATGATGATGTGAAGGGCAGACAGAGATTTATAATAGATGAGTTTGACAGGAATGAATGATAATAAGAAGGGCTTCTGGACCTTAAGATATACGGTTATCAATGTAACCTATTTCATGGTTTTCTGCGGCATACATGCCTATGCCTCGGTATTTCTTCTGGACAAGGGTTTTTCCAACACCATGATCGGTGTGGCTCTGGCCCTTGCAAATATACTGTCGGTCATTTTTCAGCCGTTTATCGCAGGTCTTATAGATAAACAGGGTGTGCTTACCAACCGGAATGTGTCCATGGCATCAACCGTATGTCTGATCATCGGTTCTGTGATCCTTCTGTTTGTGGAAAACAATAAGGCCGTGATATTTCTTGTTTTCGCACTGATCTATATGGTACAGATGATATATCAGCCTGTGATCACCGCCATGAATTTTGAGTATGCGGAGGCAGGCTGTGACATCTATTACGGTCTTGCAAGGGGTCTCGGTTCCGCCGGCTTTGCCCTTGCTTCTTTTATTGCGGGAAAGGCAGTGGGGATCTATGGTGTGCGGGTTCTCATGATAATTGATATCATCGTACTGACAGTTGCCTTCTTTGCCCTGTATTTTTTTAAAAAGCCCGTATCCCCGCAGAAAGTGACGGCTGAAGGTCGGACGCAGCCTGTGGCCGCTGACGGCGGGGAGGACGATAACGAAGAGGCTCATAACAATCTGATAGATTTCATAAAGACCTATCCCATGTTCATGCTGTTTGTTGCGGGTGCCGTCTGTTTCTTTTTTGCCCATAATGCCATAAATGACTATCTCATACAGATAATAAGGCCTGTGGGCGGAGATGAATCAGACATGGGAACGGCCATTTTTCTTGCTGCCCTCCTTGAGCTTCCGACAATGGCGCTTATAAACAGAGTCATGAAGAAGGTTTCCTGCAGCAGACTCCTGATTTTTTCGGGGGCAGCATTTCTGATAAAGACTTTATTGATGTTTATCGCCGATAATATGGTGATAGTTTATATAAGCCAGGCGATGCAGATGTTTGCATATGCTGTATTTATTCCGGTTGCGGCCTATTACGTGAATCAGACCATGAAGAAATATGATCAGGTAAAGGGTCAGGCATATGTGAACTGCTCCATTACCTTAGGCGGGGTTTTTTCGGGCCTTGTCTGCGGAAGGATACTGGATGTCCTGGGACCTGAGAGCATGCTCCTTGCGGCGCTTGTTGTAACAGCCGTGGGGCTTTTCATTGCCGTCATTGCTCTTAAAGGCGGAACCGGAAAGTCTTAAACACATAAAATTTGAAGGTCTGTATAAGAATGGATCAGATTAAAACCGTTAAGACCGGAAATATTCAATTTGACAGGACAACATTAAAGATCATAGCCATTATTTCTATGGTCATAGATCACATTGCCTGGGGGTTTGTGGATTTTTATTCTCCTCTGGGTCAGTTCATGCATCTTCTCGGGAGATTCACCATCCCCATAATGTGTTTCTTTGTTGCCGAGGGTTTCCGGAAGACCCATGACCTGAAGAAATACATTTTCCGTATGGCAACGGGTGCCGCGATCACCATCATTCCCTTTTATCTGTTCTTCGGTGAGGAATACGGATACAGGCAGAATATCATTTTTGATTATCTGTTAGGTCTGCTCATGCTGACGATCCTTGAAAAGAGCAGATTTAAGAAATGGCAGAAGGCAGCCCTGGTTGCGCTACTGTTCCTTATCTCCGTTACCGTCGGAGGATGGATAATAACGCCCTCCTGTTTCATTCTCGCCTTCTACTACGGAAGAGATTTTAAAGAGAAGGCCAAATGGTTCATAATATCAAATCTCGCCACGGTCACTTTTATCGTCTCATCGACCGTCCTGAATCATTTTTTCCATTTTTCGCATTATGACTGGGTATGGTGGGACAAACTGTATATGCTTGGATTTATGTTAGCTCTCCCTCTGTTATACAGATATAACGGAAAAAAGGGATCGGGAAAGCCGGGCAATCATTTTTTCTATGTCTTTTACCCCTGCCATTTTCTGGTTCTGTTTGTGGTCAGGTGGATGGTAAGTGAGGGAGCGGACGTTTATAACCTCTATCTGGGGCTTCACATAGCTCTGGTGGTCACCGCTTTTGTCATGCTTGAAAAAGTACTGCGGTTCAGACCTTCCAAGGGGCAGAACTCCATCTGTTTTTTCATTATATCCGCTGCCGTATACAGTATCGGATTTATAGTGGAGATACTTGCAAGGACGGCAGAGGGATATTTCCTTGCCTGTATCGTACAGTATTTCGGTGAATATATGCTGTTCATCGCCGTACTTTCTTTCGTATCGGCCTGCTGTCTGATAGAGGTTCCGAGGTTTGTTTATGTTATTCATATCGTAGCTTCCATCTGTCTTCTCTACACACTGATCAATACCAGAGAGACGGGATTTTTCTATACCTATATAGGCGTTAACCATGATTTTGCCATTACAAGACCGGAACTTGTACACGGACCCGGGTTCTTTCTGTCTTTTTCCTATTTCATAACAGTGTGCATAGAGGTCATAGGATTCGGTATATATATTCACAGAAAGGGATCCAGACTGGAGAAAAAAAGGATGAGGCTCATACTGTGGGCCATGGCCTTCTGCTGGATACCTTACGGGGTAACGGCAACGGGTATCACGGGAGGCTTTGAGATACCGGCTGTCGGTCTGCTCATTGCAGGTGTTCTGTTATCCAGATGTTTCTTTGTGTACGGTATGCTTGATTCCGTGGCTCTTGCCAGCGAGAATGCCCTTGACAGGGCTCACGAAGGGATAATGGTCATAGATGACAGGAATCATGTGAGCTTTCATAACAGTATCGTAGACCGGATCATAGGCGATATTACCAATAGCATGGATGTATTTAACAATGCGGCCATTAAAAGTATCATAGAAGGGGACACACAGCAGATCAGTGCAGATGAACGCATATATGAGGTTCAGGTTGACGAACTCAAGACAAATAAGTACATACAGGGCTATATGATATGGTTCATTGATGTGACCGAGCATATCGAGAGCCTCAGGCAGATCGAGGAAATGGCCAGACATGACGTGCTTACCGGTCTTTATAACAGAAGCTATTTCAAGGATATAGTCAATGAAGATGTAAGTGCCGGAAGAAGAGGATCTTTCCTTATGATGGATATGGATGATTTCAAGGGGGTCAATGACAGGTACGGGCATCAGCGTGGAGATCAGGTGCTTAAGAATCTTGCATCGATACTCTCACAGTTTCCGGAGGAGGATATGTATGCCTGCCGTGTGGGCGGAGATGAATTCTGCGTATATCTGCGTAACACCACGGACAGGGAATACATTAAGGAGGTCATTCAAAACATTACGGACAGGTTTAAGAAGCTGTTCCGTGAGGATGATGATAAAAGATGCAGCGTATCCGTAGGCGCCGTGATCAATGATGACCCGAAAACAATATATGACTGCTCCACAATGTATGCCATGGCTGACAGGAAGCTTTATGAAGCCAAAAATTCCGGCAAGGATACTTACAGGATGTAGTTATATGCGGGATATCAGTATACCGTCTCCGGGCTTATCTTTCCGTCCGTAACCGTAAATCTCCATATGGAATGACCGGGGATCCGGTGTTCGGCCATATAATATGCATTGTCAAAATATGTAATATAATACGGGGTACCGCCTCCGATAAAGTTATCATAGATATCCTCGTATTCATGATCCGAAAGCTTTTCAAGAGAATCACATCTTATTATCGTTGCATAATCCTGATCCCAGGATGCATCGGTGGATACGGTGATATAATACATATCATCGATCTTCGTTAACTGTACCATACCGGCGATTTCAGGGGGCACGGGGTATCTGTCTGTGATCCTGAAAGAATCGAGGTCGGCCCTGAGAATGGATCCGTTGCCGGATACAAAATAGATATCGTTACCGATAATGGTGAAGGATCTTACATAGATACCGTCTAGTTCCGGAATTTCCTTTATATCCGATATGTATACATTTTCCCCGTCATTTTTAATAAGATACATCTGCCCGCTTATGGAACACCAGACATAAAAGGTTTTCGTTTCTTCATGATATTCAACGAAATGCGGTCTTCCGGTGATCCCGGTAAACTGTTTGGTCAGAACAAATTTCGGTTCGGATTTTCCGGCCTTTTCAAAAACCAGGATACGTTCATTTTCGGTATCATCCACAAGATATACCTGTCCGTCACCGGCAAGGGTATGTCCCATGATCATTTCGTCTGTCATGACCTTCCATTCATTTAGGGGATCCGTGAGATTGTCGTTATATATGATCTGATTATGATAACAGTCCACTATAAAGTAAACATCGTCGACCTTGGTGATCTGGGTGGGGATCGAGAGATCTGTATAGGTATTGTTTTTTACTTCAAGGGAATCGGCGGCTTTTTCCTTATCGGAGACCAGTATCTCGGCATTTCGCAGATGTCTGTTTTTACACGTGCCGGAAATAACAAGTATGGCTAAAAGGAAAAAAAAGACCGAAACGGAAAGGATTATCAGTTTTTGAGTTTTATCAGGATATTTCCGTATCTTTTCCATATACATACCAGTCCTTCCCTGACCCATTCCCATCCTATTATAATCGTATTGCGGAAAAAGAAAAGCGGATTATTAAAAAGTTCTTGACAAGGGAAAAACAGGGTGATAATATAAACAAGCTGTCCCGATGGGACGGCGCTGTACATTGACAATTAAACAGTATAAACCATTTTCTGAAAAAGACGGCAGTGACGGATCATTGATCCGGATACTGC
>JAIKZD010000140.1 GCA_024682555.1 Lachnospiraceae bacterium
GATATGTTTGCCGAGATGAATAAGGTCAAAGAGCTGTTTATAAGATTCGGAGGCCATAAGGGGGCGGCGGGATTTTCCCTTGAAGAGAAGAACATCCCCCTTTTCAGGAAAAGGATAAACGAACTTTCTCCTCTTTCAAAGGAGGACTTAAAGACCGTATACAGGGCAGAAATGCAGCTTCACGTTAAGGGAATGACTTTAGAGCTTGCAAAGGAGCTGGCGCTTCTGGAACCCTGCGGTATGGGAAACGAAAAGCCTCTTTTCTGCGAGAAGGATCTAAAGATCGTATCGATTTGGCCTCTGGGAAAATCCGGAAAAGGCATAAAGCTTACGGTCATTCCAAAGGACAGACCGGGAGAGCCATCCCTAAAGAGAGAGGTGCTAATATTCGGAAATACGGAGGAGCTGATGCGGGAGATGGAGGCCGGTGACGAGATAATGCTTTTGTTCGATCTTTCCGTCAATGTTTATAACGGAAGGGAAAGCGTACAGCTTAAGGCAAAGGATTACCGGGTAGTGAAAAGAGGCTGACTGTGATATCATGTAGCGGATAAGGATGTCCGGAAAAGACCGGATGCCCGTAAAGATGCCAAAGTACGGCAGTCACGGGGATGTAGAAGCAACGGGGAGAAACGGAATGGTTATGGAAAACGAATTTGAATTAAGAGAGCTGTTAAAGGGACTTGAATATGAGGTCATAAAGGGTGAGCCGGACAAAAGGATAACGAAGGTCGTCTATGACTCGAGAAAGCTTGAGGAGGGCTGTCTGTTTGTCTGCGTAAAGGGTGCCAATTTTGACGGACACAGCAAGGCTTTGGAAGCGGCGGATAAGAAGGCTGCAGCCCTTGTGGTATCCGAGGATGTCGATACGGGAGATAATGAGGATATAACCGTTGTAAAGGTTAAGGATACGAGATATGCGATGGCGCTTATCTCTGCAGCTTCGTATTCCCATCCCGCGGACAGGCTTAAGGTAATAGGCATCACCGGAACCAAAGGAAAGACCACCACAGCCTATCTTGTAAAGTCCATGCTCGAAAATGCGGGCTATAAGGTCGGGCTTGTGGGCACCATAGAGATAATCATAGGGGATGAACATATCCCTGCTTTCAATACGACTCCCGAATCCTATGTGCTGCAGGAATATTTCGACAGGATGGTAAAATGCGGCATAGAGATCGTGGTGATGGAGGTCTCATCACAGGGGCTTATGCTTCACAGGACCGCAGGGATCAATTTTGAACTGGGAATATTCACAAACATCGAGCCCGATCATATAGGACCAAACGAGCATAAGGATTTCGATGATTATCTTCACTGCAAGAGCCTGCTTTTCAGACAGTGCAGGGTCGGGATAATAAACGGTGATGATAAGCATGCGGAGGCAATACTCAGGGGACATACCTGCAGGGTGGAAACCTTCGGACTGTATGACATGGGCAATAATACGGATCTTTATGCCGAAAACATAGAGCTTACAAAGAATAACGGCAAATTGTCGGTGGAGTTTGACACCGGAGGACTTTTGTCGATGCATGCCCTCTCGGATATACCGGGACGTTTTTCGGTGTACAATTCACTCTGTGCCATTGCGGTCTGCAGACATTTTAACGTTGATACGGAGGATATAAAAAAGGCCCTTCTGAATGCGAAGGTGAAGGGCAGGGTGGAAATGGTGAGGATATCCGGGGATTACTGCCTGATAATAGATTATGCCCACAATGCCATGGCTCTTGAAAGTCTGCTTTCGACCCTCAGGGAGTATAAGCCGGGAAGGCTGGTATGCCTGTTCGGGTGCGGCGGAAACCGGGCAAGGAGCAGGCGTTTTGAAATGGGTGAGGTATCGGGAAGGCTTTCGGATCTTACCATCATAACCTCCGACAATCCCAGGTTCGAGGAACCTCTTGATATCATTGCGGACATCGAGACGGGGATCAAAAAGACGACGGGAAGGTATGTAATGATCCCCGACAGATACGAGGCGGTAAAGTATGCCATAGAAAATGCGGAAAAAGGTGATGTGATCGTGCTTGCCGGAAAAGGGCATGAGGACTATCAGGAAATAAAGGGCGTGAAGCATCACATGGATGAAAGAGAACTCATAAGCCGGGCCTGTGCGGAGCTTGGCATCGAATATGACGGCGGGGACCGGGCATGACCGGTGTTCCGGGAGTGACCGTCGTACATTATATTACGGTTTGGGATTTGATCAGGGAATATCTGAGTGTTTATGAAGAAGATAAGGATCGCGGTTGTGGGGGAACTCCCCGGGAATAAAAAGCTGTATGAAAAAACGGATGATCTTGTGGAACAGATCACCGATATCATGTCCGTAAAAGTAAAAGATGCTTCGGTTGAGCTTCTGGTAAGTCCCTCATTTACGGGTAAATACTGGTTTTCCTGGAACGGATCATACGATTATTCCGTATGCACCTATAACCCCGAAGGAAATAATGTCTATGACGGATACAGCTCATATATAAGAGAATACGATACTCCCTTCAGGAATGTTATCCGGGACGAGATGTGCCATAAGGCTGACATAGTGCTCGCCGTAAGGCATGATAAGGACGATACCGCCTGGGAATTCATTCAAAGGGCGTATGATACGGACACGCCCTGTATATGGATATCCGCGGATAATGACAAAGTGTACTGTTTATCGGACTCATGCTTTTCGGAATTTCATCCCGATTATCTTAAGACGGTATTAAAGCCCCTGCCGGCGGAGGAGCTTTCGGTCAGACAGCCGGAGGAACTCAGGGGAATAAAAGGTATCTGGCAGAGATCGTGGGAAAATCTCAGAAGGAGATACCTCAAAAGATACAGATCCGGGAATAATGTTTATCACGGTGCGGAGGACTCCATGCTTTCGGAGGATTTTTCACCGGAGACCGGATCGAAGAACATGGATCTTGTTCATAAGAGGCTTCTTGCAAAATTCCGGGAATTTGACAGTGCAGCCATCATTCTTAATACAAGGTTTCAGGCGGTGCTTTATCAGAGGAGCATCCTTCCCCTGTGGGCAACGATCTTCGTATCCGTCGGTTTCTATGCTAATCCCATACTGATGACCTTCGGGCTTCACGGGATCTCCGACAGATTATATGATACGGTGGTTAAGATCGGGAATATAAACGAATATGTACCGGGGATGCCTCTTGAGAGATTTGTTGCGATAAATGATAATATTGCCGCTATCGCCGCGTGGAAGCAAATAGCAGGCATTGCCGCAGGAGTGGGCTTTTTGCTGCATGCCTGTATCAACATCTATGCCTACCGCCTTTCAAAGAGTAAGAGAGTGCAGGAGTGGCAGGAGGGTTTTATAAAGGCAAGGCAGACGGCGGAGATCCTAAGGGTCCTTCTGCATTTCAAACCCTATGGCATAGAACTTGATCTGAGAAGACTCTGTCCCGAAGACAGTGAGCTTTATTCTCATCTGAATCACGGGGATGATGACCTTGAGGAACAGACCTTAAGATATGATAACAAAAAGGCCGGTTATGTACTCGGGCATTTAAAGGAGATGATAGAGGACCAGCTTTCCTATCATGAATCCTCCATCGGACGGTACAAGTCCGTCACCGAATCACTTGAAAGAAAAGGCAGGATACTAACCTACGCCGGAGCCGCCTTTGTGGTGGCAAGAGGTTTTCTGCAGCTTGCCCTCAAGGATTTCGGAGGGCTTGATATCTCCTGGCTTAACAGCAGGGCCGGATGGCTTGGCAGTGCCGCAAATATGCTTGCACTTTTGCTGCCCTCCGTTGCCGGATATTATATCCTTAAGCTCAACCAGAATAATTTCAGATACAATTACAATAACCATACCAGGATGTTTTCGGGGCTTAAAAAGATGCATGACAGGGTTGTGCGTCTTTCGGGGCAGGAGGATATACCCCTTGAGACACTCAGCAGGCTTTCGGAGGATGTGGCAGAGCTTATGCTCAACGAGGATACGGCGGAATGGACAAGCCGGTATATGAACACCGCCATCAAGCCGCTGTAGGAAAGAATATTTGGATCTTCCGGGGGATGGCGCCTTAAGACCGTGCAGGTACCTTAAAACGGTGCTGTGGATTTTTTTAAGGATATAAGTTATAATCATTTTCGAAAACACGAAAACTCCGATATCACATTGATTCTAACAGAAAGGAAACCGGATCATGAAAAAGATAGAAATGCCGCATGAAAAGAAACCCATTTTATGGCGGGACAGAAAGAGGACCTTCCTCGGACTTCCCTGGAGCTTTACCATCTATTCGGTGGATGCCGAGAGGATATACATCGAAAAAGGCTTTTTCAATAAGACGGAGGATGAGGTAAGGCTGTACAGGATAATGGACATTTCTCTGAAAATGACGTTTATACAGAGGCTTTTCGGAATAGGGACCATTCACGTTGATTCGGCCGACAAGACCCTTCGTGATTTTGATATCTTAAAGGTTAAAAAACCCAAGGAAGTAAAAGAGCTTCTTTCCCAGCTTGTAGAGCAGGAGAGAGAGAACAAACACGTGACCGGACGTGAATATCTGCACGGCGGCGATGATGAGGTTACCGCGGAGGAAATGTTCTCCGGCGATTATGAAGCCGACGATGACGGTGACGGAGATATGTAAGAAAAAGCTTTTGGTGAAAAATGCTTGAAGAGAGCCTGCAATTGTGCTACAATGCAAAAGTTGCAGGCTTTTTTATTGTAAAAAAGCCGATTAATCACGTCCGTTGATCCCTGCGCCGGTGTTTCCCGGCAGCCACAAAAGCGGTTTGAAGGGTTTTCCGATCGGGATCCCGAAAGCTTTTCCGGCAGGGAGATAGCGTATGGATATGATACGGACGGAAGCCTAAACCAAACGGAGGTAGAAAAAATGAGCGTTATTTCAATGAAGCAGCTGTTGGAAGCAGGTGTGCATTTCGGACACCAGACAAGAAGATGGAACCCCAAAATGGCTCCTTACATCTATACCGAGAGAAACGGTATCCATATCATCGATCTTCAGAAATCGGTGGGAATGGTAGATGATGCTTACAATGCAGTTGCGGACATCACAGCACAGGGCGGCACGATCCTCTTTGTAGGAACCAAGAAGCAGGCACAGGATGCCATCAAGACAGAGGCAGAGCGCTGCGGTATGTACTATGTTAACGAGAGATGGCTCGGAGGAATGCTTACAAACTTCAAGACCATCCAGTCAAGGATCAAGAGACTCAAGGATATCGAGAGAATGTCCGAGGACGGAACTTTTGATGTTCTTCCCAAGAAAGAGGTCATAGGCCTTAAGAAAGAGCTTGAGAAGCTCGAGAAGAACCTTGGCGGCATCAAGGAAATGAGGAAGATCCCCGATGCGATCTTTATCGTGGATCCCAAGAAAGAGCATATATGCATTCAGGAGGCACATGCCCTCGGAATAACCCTTATAGGTATTTCGGATACGAACTGCGATCCCGAAGAGCTTGATTATGTTATACCCGGAAACGATGATGCCATAAGAGCCGTAAAGCTTATCGTATCCAAGATGGCAGATGCGGTCATCGAGGCAAAGCAGGGTGAGAGCGATTCCGACGAGGCAGCGGCCGAGGATCAGGAAGCAGCTGACGTACAGGCAGAGGCTGAGGATTCACAGCCCGCTGATATCGAGGAAGTAGTTGAGTCGGCCGAGTAAAGCGCATATTAACAGAAGTAAGGAGAATTTAAAATGGCAAATATTACAGCTTCAATGGTAAAAGAATTACGTGAGATGACAGGAGCCGGAATGATGGACTGCAAGAAGGCTCTTGCCGAGACAGACGGCGATATGGAGGCAGCCGTAGAGTTCCTTCGTAAGAAAGGACTTGCAGGTGCCGAGAAGAAGGCCGGAAGGATCGCTGCGGAAGGTATCGTT
>JAIKZD010000148.1 GCA_024682555.1 Lachnospiraceae bacterium
TAGATAAGAATCTTAATGCCGATCCGGAAAGGGCTGATGAACTTGAGGCAATATTTAAGGAGGGATCTTTTGAAGGGATCGCAGGCCGTATCTGGCCGAAGCTTGAAAGGATCATCGCTGCCGGAACCGGAGCCTTCAGCATATATACGGATCAGATGAGGCATTACACGGGAGATATCCCTCATATAAATGCTCTTTATGCTTCTTCCGAAGCACTTATCGGAACGGAAACGGATACGGAGGGACAGTATCAGCTGAGTACCCGCAATGCCTTTGTTGAATTCGTTCCTCTTGGCGCATCTTTCGACACCGCGCTTCCCGCAGGTGAGACCGAAGAGGGAAGAGAGTATTCGCTGCTTGTTACAAGCTATGCCGGTCTGTACAGATATAAGCTCGATGATGTGGTTAAGATCCGTGGATTTAAAGATGATCTTCCGGTATTTACCTTCGAAGGAAGGCTGTCCGACCGTATAAACACGGGATACGGCGATGTCACGGACGGCGAGATCTATCGGGCGCTCTGCGGACTTTCGGAAAAAACAGGGAAAAGACCGGCAGATTATGCATATTTGCTGAATGAGGATGAAAACTCCCTGACGGTCTATGCCGAAACCTCCGGTGAATCAGAGGATAACTATCCTGCAACCCCGGAGGAATCCGGACTTCTTGATGAGATCCTGTCAGATATAAGCGAGGCTTATGCAAAAGCCAGGGAAAAGGGTACATTAAAGGAACTGACTCTTTCATATGTCGAGCCGGAGTCACAGCTTTTGTACAGGGATATGAGACGTCTGCGCAAGCACTGTTCGCCGGATCAGATAAAACCCGTAAGGAATATCGCCAATCCGGCCGCATCCGGATATATGAAGTTAAAATCGATCAGAGGTTAACGAGTTGAGACACGCATATCTTGTAATGGCGCACAATAATAAGGAACTGCTGAAGGTTTTATTCGGGATACTTGATGATGAGGATAATGATATTTATCTTCATATAGATGCAAAATCCTCCATGGATCCCGAAGGCCTTGATAAAGTTCTGAAATACAGCAGGCTTCATGCCTTTAAAAGATTCAGGATATTATGGGGCGATGCGACACAGGCTGCCTGCCAGATGTTTCTCTTAAGGAAGGCGGCAGAGGGTTGTTATGACTATTATCATCTGATATCGGGATGCGATCTGCCCTTAATGAGTGCCGGAGAGCTTAACCGTTTTTTCGAGAAGAATAAGGGAAAACAGTTCATTAATTTTGATTCGGACGGCCCGTCGGAGCATGAAAACTGCAGGTATATCCATCCGAT
Source organism: Lachnospiraceae bacterium (assembly GCA_024682555.1). Classification (GTDB taxonomy): domain Bacteria; phylum Bacillota; class Clostridia; order Lachnospirales; family Lachnospiraceae; genus UBA2868. Next base: position 1,302 of record JAIKZD010000148.1, read on the forward strand.
GCAGCCCCTCCTTGCAAGGATACCCGATAAAAGATCACCTTTGGCATCCTTTCTGTATCACATAGATGATGTTTTCGTAAACCGTCAGAAGGCAAAGGGTAAGACAACGGGGCTTTCAAGAGGTGCAAACTGGGCCGATATTACCCATGATCTTGCCGTGGATTTTCTGAGTCATGAGAAGGAGCTCTTAAGAAGGATAAGGTTTGCTTTTTCCGCGGATGAATGCATTCTGCAGACCTACTGCCGGGATTACGCAAAAGAAAAGTGGGAATTATACGGGACAGATCATGATTATGACGGATCCAATCTTCGTAAGGTGGACTGGGAAAGAAGCGCGGGCTTCAGCCCTTATGTCTGGCGGATCGGTGATTATGATGATCTTATGAGCTGCGGTCTTTTGTTTGCAAGGAAATTTGACTGGGATACGGATCATGAGATCATCCTTAAGATAAGAGAGACCCTGCTTAACAGAAACGGGGAACGGAAATGAGGAAGAAGCATGGATAAAAACGAAGTTTTCATGAAACTTGGAGCATCAAATAAATATTTTTACTACACCTCTGCCGAGCAGAATACCTTTTCCATCAATTTCGAACTTAATCTCAGGGAAGAAATAAATGAAGAAGCCATGAGGGCAGCGGCGGACGAGGCGCTTGCCTGCTATCCGGAGCTTGCCGCGGAGACCGTTATAAAGGACGGAAGGCTCTGCTGCGTAAGAAACGATAAGGGAGCAGCCTTTCTTTCGCATCCTGATACTCCCGTGGCCCTGGGAAGCGGGATGACGAAAGGGCATCTTTTTTATTTCGGTGTGGACGGCAATGTCTTAAGCCTTTCTTTTTATCACGGACTGTCGGATTTCAGAGGGATGTTTATCTATCTGATACATGTACTGTATATATACGCAAAAAAGACCGGTCATGGTCTTAACGATGAGGAAGAAGGCTATATAAAGAAGGTAATAAGGAGCGATGTTTCGGTATTTGAAAACGGAGATCAGGATGATCTTCTGACTCCTTATGAAAAATACGGAAACATAAATGCGGAGCCTGCTTTTAAATACGAGTCGCCCGCAGCCTTTGTCATTCCCCAAAGTACCGGGGCAAAGCCCGGAAATTCGCCTAAAATGCACGGATGGGGCCTTAAATGCAGGACATCTGATTTTCTGAATAAAACAAAAGAATACGGGGTTTCGGCGGTTCCCTACCTGGTGGAGCTTGTGGCGGGAAGCATCAGAAAAACCTTTGATGCGGGGGACAGCCCCGTGGTTTCCATGGTTCCCGTTGACATGAGGCCGCTGTTTTCTTCGCAGACCCTGCTTAATTTTTCGGACGGTGCCCTGATACCATATTATGCAAAGGATGAGGAGAAGGATCTTAAAGAACGCTGCGAGATCTTTTCACGGTATCTGAAAAACCAGCGTGACAGAGCCATATTTGAGATAGCCATAGCAAGAAAGAGTATTGCCGTGGAGGGCTTTGAAACCTGCGGCAGACAGATAAAGGAAATACTAAAAGACAGTCTGAAACCTCTTCCCAGGGGCATCAAAAGGCCTGCGACCTATGCCCTGACCTATCCCGGAAGAGTCAGCTTTACGCCGGGACTTGACAGGATGATAGAGGATTTCAGCCTGCACAGCGGAGTGAAGGCAACAGCCGTGGGAGGATATACCTTCGGGGATACCATGAGACTGGGGATCGTATGCAGATTTGATGATCCCGCCTTTTCGGAGGGAATCCTTAAGGCTTTCACACAGGCGGGGATCGAAGCCGAGCTTACCGACAGAGGGTACGTTGAAAGCCCGGACGTTCTGTCCATAGACAGCCTGAGACAGGTGTGAACGGTTTTGCATTAATGATACGCAGGAGGAAATAAATGGAGTTTTTATCAGTAGAGCAGATGAGATTTTTCATAGACAATCCGGAGGCTTCCCAGGTGGTGATATCGGAGTTTGCCCTGGACTTTGAGCCAGATCCGGAAACCGTAAAAAAGGCTGTTTCCGATGCTCTCCGTTTTTTCCCGAGACTTGGGGGCAGGGCTTATATAAGTGATGACGGAAAAAATGTGCTGCTTAAGGAAAATAACGGGCCTGTTCCCGTTTTTTCCGGTGACGGGCCAAAAGCACTGGGAACAGAGGAGACAAATGATTATCTGTTTCGTATAAATCTTCATAAGAATGTGATGACCCTGACGGCTTTTCATGCCCTCGGTGACGGCATCCTTTTCAGGGAATTTCTTATCCACGTTCTGTATTTCTGTCTGAAATATAAAGGAGAGGATCCTGACGGTGAAGGGATTATCCGTACCGATGAGGATATGGACCCTTCGGCCGTATTTGAAAACCTAACCGGCAGGCTTAAGGATATTGAGAGCAGACCCGGAAATTATTCGGTAAATGACAGGGAGAGGATCTTTTTGGATCAGGATGACGGTGAGTTATACGGGCAGGGCAGGTATTACAGCATATGTTTAAACTGGGATCCGGAAGAGTTTCATAAGCTGACAAAAAGCCTAAGCACCACACCCCTTGTTTTTCTCCATGTGATAATTTCGGAATGCTTCAGGGAGCTTAAAGACGTGGGGGATAAGATAATAGAGTCGGGCTTTGCCATGGATCTTCACGGGAAGTTTGGCAGTGTTTCCCAGTATGAATACGGCTCCATTTCTTCACTTCATTACTATCCGGAGTATGACGGCCTTTCCTTTGAGGACAGGCTTAAAAAAGCGGAGGAGGAGCTTTCCGGGGTCATGGATCTTTCCGTTGTAAAACACGATATAGAAATAATGGAGGAAGCAGCCGCAGAGCTTAAAAAGTATTTTGATCTCAGAAATCCGGAGATCATGCGTGCATTCACAAAAAAGCGCGGAAGAACGGGATCGACCTGCTTTATTTCCAATCTCGGAAAACTTACCCTTCCCAAGGACCTGGGAAGGCATGTGCTCTTTACGGAGACCTTCGGTTCTCCTACGGGATATGAGGGGAATTATTATCTTAACACATTTAAGGACAGAAGCTGCCTTAGATATACAGGGAATTCCACGGATCATTCAATGATGGAGCTTTTAGCGGAAAAGCTTGAGGAACGGGGGATCTCCTGCACCATGGATGTTGACGGCATATGCGTAAACGATCATCTGGGCAGCCTAAGAACAGACGGTTAAGAAGGGAAAAAATATCCGGCGGATATCAGGGAGAAATAAAATGAAGAGAGAAAACAATCTCGATCTTATGAGAGTGATGGCAGCAGTGGCTGTGGCTTTTTTTCACTCCGCAAGCAATCTTACCTTCAAAATGGCGTCATCGGAATCACCCGCTGCGGGAGATCTGGTTACCGTAATGACTTTGACCTTTTTGGTCAAAGTTGCCGTAGACCTGTTCATAATGGTTTCCGGGGCCTTTATTCTTGCTTCCCCGGGAGTATATGATCTGAAGAGTCATGCACAGAAAACCTGGAAAAGGCTGGGTATACCCACGGCCATTTTCACGGTGATATATCTTTTACAGAATTATCTTGTATGGCTTCGGGGAATAAAAGAAGGGGTGGAGAGATTTCAGACTACCCCGAAGGAGATGGCGCTTAAGCTCTTAGGTTATCTTTTAAAGGGAGAGACGGCCTCGCATCTGTGGTATCTCTATCTTCTGATAGCACTGTATCTGATGGCCCCCCTGATCAAAAAGCTTTTGGAACTGACGGAGGGAAAGCATCTTACCTTAGCCGTGATCCTTATACTCTGGGGCTGGGTAAGCCATATGACAGGCGGCAATTACCTTAACTGGGATCTGGGCTTTGCCGCGGAAAATTCGGGATTCTTTGTTCTCGGATATGCACTTCATGAAAAGTATAAGGGGAAAAAGGAACATGCCCTGCGCAGATTCCTTCTTGCCGCTCTGGTACTGCTCATACATTTTGCGGGAATGGCCGCATTTAAGGGAAATACTTATCTGTCCGCGGTCTTTGCGCCCGAAACCCTTAACGGCCTCACCGCCCTTGAAGCATCTCTTGTCTTTACCGGTTTCATGGCTGTTGAGCCGAAAAAAGACTGGGGAAGGCTTTCCTCCTATACCTACGGGGTATACCTGATCCATCCGCTCATTGGAACGCTGATAGCGGCGGTATGGGCTCCCGTATGCGGGATATCGTTTTTTGACACAGCTTCTGCACCGGCTTCGGCCCTGTTAAACGGAGCTGCGGTGACCGTCATAAGTTTTGTACTGGTGCACCTGTGGAAGAGCATCAGGGACAGAAAGACAGAGAAAGTACAGGACGGATAAAGGACAGAACAGATAAAGGACAGAACAGATAAAGAACGGAACAAATAAAGAACGGAACAAATAAAGAACAGAAAGGATAAAAACATGACAGAAGGAAGACCGTTTTCATTTTACGAAGCGATTGCAGAGATGGCAGGCATCTATCCGGATAAGAGCGCGATAGCCGATAAAAATGCGGAATATACCTACAGCGGGCTTTTAAATGCCATAGACAATTATTCCGATAAGCTTGCTGAAATGGGGATCACAAAGGGTTCCCATGTGGCTCTCTGGTCCGTAAACTCCACCGGGTGGATAATAAGCTACCTGTCCATATTAAAACTCGGCGGTGTGGCCATACTGTGCAATTACAGTCTGACCGCGGATGAGCTCAGACCTCTTATGAAAAAATGCGATACGGAGTTTATCGCTTTCGGAAGCACCAAAGAGACAGACGCCGACCCCGACGCTGCTTTTTCTATCGGGGAGAGCATAGGAGTGGATGCGTCACGCATATTCCGCTTTGAGGATGAGGATTTCGGCGCACTTGCCGGGACTCCCGTAGAAAAACGGGAGATCATTCCGCTTACAAAGGAGCAGAGCATGAAGGATCCCGCCTTTGTGATCTTTACGACGGGAACCACCTCCGAACCCAAGGCTGTGGTGTTGCCCCAGTACGGACTTCTTGAGTCCAATTATCTGATGACGGGCATCATGAAGGAGATGGAAAAAAAGATCTCATGCATAGCCGTTCCCCTGTATCATGTAATGGCGCTGTTAACCTGTTTCAACTATCTGGTAAACGGCGGAAAGGTGGTCCTGCTTGACCGTTTTTCCGTTGATTCGATCCTTGAACTGGGGCAGAAATATGAGATCACATCCCTTACCACGGTGGGTACGGTACATTTAAAGCTCATAGAGGATGAAAGGTTCAGGGAGACCCTTGCCAAAACCGTTACCAATGTGGCAAGCGGAGGAGGAGCCCTGACGGAAGCCCAGTTTTTAAAGATCGAGACCGCTTATGATAATGCCAGACTCTTAAACGGCTACGGACAGACAGAGACCAGCGGGATCATTGCCATCGCGCACCCCGAGGATTCCGTTGAGATAAGGACTACGACGGTGGGTGCGATCTACCCGGGAAAAGATATAAGGATCAAGGATCCTTCCAAAGGCTATCTGGAAACCGGTGAGATCGGAGAGGTGGTTGCCTGCAACAGGTCAATGATGATGCTCGGTTATTACGGACTTCCCGAGGATGAGCAACCCTTTGACGAAGACGGCGATCTTCATACCGGGGATCTCGGTTTCGTCGACGAGAACGGATATCTTCATCTTGCGGGCCGGATCAAGGACATAATAATAAAGGGCGGTGAGAATATCTCCCCCTTTGAGATAGAAAGAGCCATCACAGAGGCAGAGGGTATCAGGGATGCAAAGGTTATCGGAATGCCCGATCCCATATACGGCGAGAATATCGAGGCCGCTGTCACCATGGCTTCGGGGGCGGTTTTTGATGAGGCGGCCATAAAGAAGAGTCTGAAAAAATCTCTCGGGGCCTTTAAGATCCCTGCCCACATCCTGTTGTTTGATGATTTTCCGCTTAATGCAAACAACAAGATCGATCAGAGAACCTTAAAGCTTGATATGGCAAAAAGGCTGAGAGAGATAAAGGTGGATGAGGCTCTTACAAAGGGTATCCTGCTGTTTGAGACCGTGCTTAAGAATGCGGATTTCATGATCACCCCTGTTTCGGATATGTTAAAGGTGGCGGCGAAAACCCTGGGATTTTCGCAGAAGCGCGCCGAAAACATCTGTCTCTCCTGCGAGGAAATGCTTACGGAGCGTATAGTGAACGCTTACGTGGATGTGGGTGACGTTACCTTAAGTGTTGTCCTTATGCCGGAATTCATGAGGGTACGCTTCGGGGACAGCGGCATGGAATACGACATACACAAGGACGAGAGCACAAATATAAGCGCCCGTCTGATCTTAAAGTATGTTGACGGTTTCACCACACTCTATCCCGAACAGAACAAGAGGATCTACTGCATGGATTTCCTCTACGATAAAGACTTTGATGTCAGGGAATTTCTTATCGAGCATACAACCAAACAATGATTATTAAAAGGAGAAGCCTATGAATGTAAAATTAACCGGGAGCTTTGAAACAAAACGCGGAATGGTCAGAGGGTACTGTCAGGACGAGGAAGTTCTGGTTTTCAAGGGAATTCCCTATGCCGCTCCGCCCGTTGGGGACTTAAGATGGAAGGAGGCTGTCCCTCATCCGGAATGGGACGGGGTGCTTGACTGCGTGGAATTCGGTAACAGTGCGCCGCAGAATCCAATGGATGAAGTGTCGCAGCTTGTATGGACCGAGGAATTCCAGATACAGAACAGGAATTTTTCCGAGGATTGTCTGACCCTTAATCTGTGGACGAAAAAGGACGGAAAGGATATGCCCGTGGTGGTATATTTTTACGGCGGCGGTTATGTTTCCGGCGGATCATCCTGCCCTATCTATGACGGGACCGAGCTTGTAAAGAACGGGATCATTTACGTGACCTTTAACCACAGGGAAGGAACTCTTGCACTGCTTGCCGCCGAGGGTCTTGCAGAGGAATCGGAGAGCGGAAAATCCGGAAATTACATGCTGTCCGATGATATCCTTGCCTTAAAGTGGGTTAAGGAAAACATCAGAGCCTTCGGAGGAGATCCCGAAAATGTTACGATCTGGGGACAGAGCTCCGGTGCGGGACAGGTAAATGCACTGTCTGTTTCTCCCATGGCAAAGGGTCTCTTTAAGCAGGTCATCTCCATGGGATATAACAATTATGAGGATTACATATTCGGAAAATGCTGGCTTGACTATTCAAAAGCCTGTGAACAGGGTCAGGGGATATTAGACTCCCTTGGCTGCGATGTAGAAGAGGCAAGAAAAAAAGATTTCGGCGAGTTTTTAAAGCTTCCGCAGATGGGTGTCATCCAGATAGACGGAAGGTATATTCCGGGGGATTTCAAGAGTTCCATAAAGGACGGCCGGATGGACGGGATCCCGTTTATGATGGGAGCGGTTCCGGGAGATACGGTGGTTGCCGTTTTCGTAAGATCCTATTCGGGAAGTGAGGACAAGGCGGAGTTTAAGGCTCACGCGGCAAAGTTCTTCGGAGAGGAAAATGCGGAAAAGATCTTTAAGGCATATGATCTGGAAAACAGAACCGTGAAGGAGGCAATGGGGAAACTGAAGGAAGATCTTCTTCTTGCCACCATGCTTTCCTTTGCCGAGGGCAGAAAGGAAAGGGGCGATGCGGATAAGACCTTTGTTTATTATTTCGTACATCCCATGCCCGGCCCGATGATGCAGAGGTTCGGCGCTTTCCATTCCTGTGAGGTACCCTATTTCCTCAATTACTTCTCACCCCTCAGGGATGAGTACTGGAAGGAGGAGGATTTTGCTCTGGGAAGAACAGCCTCCGCGGAGCTCATAAGCTTTATCAAGACCGGAAAACCGAAGGATGCCGGATTTACAAACAGTGACGGCTCCAATTATTTCCGTATCGATGCCGGTGAAATGGAAAATATGGTCATGGATGAAAAGATAAGGGATCTGTGGCTTGGAATATTTAAAGGAGGTATGAGATGAAACCGTTTTTCAGTATTCTGATACCTGTATATAATCAGGTAGGCAAAATGGATGAATGTATCGCATCTCTGAATGCACAGCAGTTTGAGGATTATGAGGTGATCTTTGTAAATGACGGATCCACCGACGAGTCCGGAAAAATGCTGGAAGGATTTGTTAAGGAGGATCAGAGAAGAAGGGTCCTTACTCATGAAAAAAACCGCTCTCTTCTCGCGGCAAGGTATACGGGAATGCACGATGCAAAAGGTGAGTATATCCTGTTTCTTGACAGTGACGACTATCTGGCGGATGATGCTCTTTTACGGATCAAGGAAGAGCTTGACAAGAATCCCGTCGACATCCTGCGTTTCGGATATATCAATGAGCCCGAAGGATCCACTGTGCCCGCACCGATGTCGGAGAATCCCCTTAAGGATCTTTTTAACGGGGACATAGCCCCTTCCGTATGGAAAAACTGTTATAACCGAAAGGTCATAGAATCGCTTCTTGAAAAAACGGAGCCCTTCTACTGCAATATGGCAGAGGATGCCTGCATTTCCGGAATGCTCTTTTCCATAGCCGGAAGCTTCGGAAGGCTGGATAAGAATCTGTATCATTACAATACCGGCGGCATGTCAAGCGGAAATGTTTCTCTGTCCCTTGAAAAGCTTAAGAGGGACATGGCAAGCGTTCTCGAAGCGGGCGGTCATGTAGCGGCCTTTGTTGAGAAGTACAGGCCGGATTATGAGAAGAACGTAAAGGTATCCGCAGACCGTATGATAGAGTTTGTCATCTTCCAGCATGTGATCTTTGAAGAAAGCTGGGACAAGGTCTTTGAGTACCTTGAGTATGTAAAGGAAGGCGATGACGGAAAGTACAGCCGTTTCTTTGACATGGCCTGCAATAAACTGATCCCTGTAAGGGTAAAGATGCATCTGGGCATTAAGCTTACCGCAGAGGACAGAATAAATATCTTTGACAGATTAGATTAGGAGACTGATATGGAAAACAGACCTTTTTTCAGTATTTTAATTCCTGTATGCAATCAGGAGAACAAGATGGATATTTCCTTCGATTCCGTAAGAAGTCAGGGGTTTGATGACTTTGAGATAGTTTATGTGGATGACGGATCCACCGACGGTTCCTTTGCACAGCTTGAGGAGTTTGCAAAAAGGGATGACAGGGTGCGCATAGTAAGACACGAGAAGAACAGATCCCTTCTGGCCGCAAGGTTTACCGGGATGAAAGAGGCAAGGGGACAGTATATCCTGTTTCTTGACAGTGATGATTATTATTCCGAAAATACTCTGATCACCCTTAATGACGTGCTCACAAGAAACCCGGTGGATGTGCTGGTATTCGGGCTTAAATATGTCTATGCGAAACGGGAAGTAATGCCTTTGATCACCGACGATTATCTTAAGGCTCTTTTCACCGGAGAGATGGCTCCGGGAGTGGTGGTAAAGTGTTGTTCACGAAAGGTGGTCGAGAAGATAACCGAAACGGCGGAACCCTTCTACTGCAACATGGGGGAAGACAGCTACATGTCCACCCTGGTATTTTCGAATGCAAGAACGGTGGGTGTCATTGAAAAGCTTTTCTACAATTATGTTGATGAGGGAGGAATGTCCGCATCAAGGGGAACCCATACCATCGAGAAGCTTAAGAGGGCCCTTGAAAACATGGATGCATCGGGAAGCCATATCATTTCCTACACCGAAAAATACAAACCCGAATATCTCGAAGGCGCAAAAGAGGCCGCGGCGCGTCTGCTGCGCTATGTGGCTCTTCAGTATTCCCTGTATGAAGAGGATTACAGGAATGTTTTCGAAGCACTTAACCTGTTAAGAAAAGAAGGCTACAGAGATGCGTTTGATTTTGCCTGCAGCAGGCTGATGGAGATCAAGGTAAAGAGAAGTCTGGGGATGGAAGCCCCAATAGGCTTTGATCTTAAGTAATGAATCTACGGATATACAGATGGAGGATGGCATGTTATTAGGAGTATCGAATCAGTATTTTTATTATACGAGAACGGGGAACAGTTCCTTTGAGTGCAACTTAAAGATCGAATTCAATGAAAAGGTCCATCAGGAAAAGTTTAAGGGTGCGGCATGCAGAGCCCTGAAACTGTATCCGGAGCTTTCGGCAAGAACGGTCATAAAGGATAAAAAGCTTTCCGTCGTACCGAATGATGAACCGCCCGTATTTATTCCCGATGACGGAACGAGGATCACTCTGGGAGGCGATGCTTCAAACGGACATCTTTTTTATTTCAGGATGGGAGAGCATTCCGCCGCCATGCCTTTTTACCACGGACTTACTGATGCTCACGGAGCCCTGACCTATTTAAAGACCGTCCTTCTGTTTTATTATGAAGACATGGGATATGACATAGGAGAAGAGAATAAGCGGGAGCTTTTGAAAGTCATCAGGGTGAAGGAAGAGGACATCCCTTCCGGGGATGAGAATGACAGGTGGGATCCGTACAGAAAGTACGGGGATCCCTTGGCAAAGCCCGAATGGAGCTATGATTTCCCAAAAGCTTTCGGGATGGACATTCCCCTGTATCCCGAGGGAGGCGCGGACGTACATAAATATGTGGCGGAGCTTAAGACCTCTGATTTCCTTGCAAAGACAAAGGAACATGGGGTTTCCTTCGTCCCTTATCTTGTGGACGTCGTATCCGGCGGGATCCACAGACACATGAAAGCAGGGTCCTTACCGGTAGTTACCATGGTCCCTGCGGATATGAGATCCCTCTTCGGTACGCAGACCCTTGTAAACTTTTCGGATGCAATGTTCTTCCCCTGGTATGAGGAATATGAAAAACTTTCCGTACAGGAAAGATGCGATATCATCAAGAGCCAGATGATGAAGCAGAGACAGGCGGATAATTTCAGGCTCATGATGGCCGGTAAATGCAGTGAGGTGGATGGTCTGATCGGAAGTGACAGGCTGTCGGAGCTGACCGGTGAGAAGCCCGCAGCGGAAAAAAAGGCGGCACCCGCCCCCCGGAGACTGACCTATGCGATCTCATATCCCGGAAAGATGGATCTGGGGTACGGTTTTGATGAAAAGATCCTGGATTTTTACTGCGATGTTACCGTAAATACATCTTCCATAATAGTAATGACCTACAGGGACAGCATGAAGATCCTTGTGATCCAGCGTTCCGATGACAGGACTTTTCCCGAGACGATAATAAAGGCCCTTGAGGATGCCGGTATTCCGGCCTCACTCAGGGATCTCTCTCTTGACAGACCCGATATCCTCGATTTTGATGCATTGAAAAGAGTATAAGACAGAATGAAGATCATCCTGAAATATATCGACGGAAAAAACAGGATATGGACACTTGTAAGCGCTGTACTCATCATAGTGCAGTGCTATCTTGAGCTTATGATCCCGGATCTGGTTTCCCGGATGACCGAAAAACTCCAGTCGGATCAGGTGGTACTTTTCGAGGTTGTAACACCCGGTTTAATGATGTTTGGCTGCGCCGCCATGAGTTTTCTGCTCTGCCTTACCACAGGCTTTCTTATAGCTAGGATGTCCTCGGCGATGGCCACCGGCCTGAGGAAAGCGGTTTTTGACAAGACGCTTGAATTCTCTCTTGAGGAGGTGAGCCGTTTTTCCGCGGGAAGCCTCATCACCAGGTGTACCCAGGATATCCTCATGATACAGACCTTCTTTTCCTCGGGACTGCAGCTTCTGATAAAGGCGCCTTTTCTTGCGGGTATAGCCATTATCAAGATATCGGGACAGAGGGTGGAATGGACCATCGCCACTGCTGTGGCGGTATTTGCCATCCTTATCATGATGACCGTGATCATAGTGGTGTGCAGCAGCAAGATGGCGGGGATGCAGCGTTCCATAGACGGCCTTAACAAAAGGAGCAGGGAACATATATCCGGTCTCAGGGTCATCCGTGCCTTTGACACACAGGAGTTTCACAGAAACAGATTCGAAGAGATCAATTCGCGGTATGAAAGCCTGAGCCGTTCAAACGGAAGGGCAATGTCACTCATGCTCCCGGGCTTTGTATTTATAATGTACGGACTGAACCTTGCCATATATCTCATTGGCATAGTTGCGGTATCGGAAACCGGTCTGCCTCAGAGGGCATCGGTCTATGCCAGCATGGTGGCCTTTTCTTCCTATGCTCTTCAGATCGTGCAGGCATTTATCTGTCTGGTGCGGGCCATAATGCTGATGCCGAGGATGACGGTTTCCGCAAAGCGTGTCAGCGGGGTTCTTAATACTGTTCCTGCCATCAGGGACGGAAAGGGTGTTCTGCCGGAAGAAAAGGGAAGCATCGAATTCAGAAATGTGTCCTTTAAATATCCCGGTTCAAATGAATACGCATTAAAGGATCTTTCCTTCAGCATAAAGGGCGGCGACACCGTTGCCTTCATAGGACAGACCGGAAGCGGAAAGACCTCCGTGATGAATCTCATCCCGAGACTTTATGAGGCAACGGAAGGAGAGGTTTTGGTAGACGGTGTCAATGTGAAGGATTATTCCATCAAAACGCTCCGTGACAGACTGGGATATGTACCGCAGAAGAGCAGACTTTTTACCGGTACCATTGCCGGAAATATCGCTTACGGCGACAACGGCAGATTTAATGCAAGTCTTAAGGAGATCGAAAAGGCGGCCCGTGTGGGACAGGCGAAAGAATTCATAGAACAGAGAGAGGGGGCCTATGATTCCGAGGTGACTCAGGGAGGATCCAATTTCTCCGGCGGACAGAGGCAGAGGCTTACCATCTCAAGGGCCATCTGCAGGGATCCGGAGATCTTTTTGTTTGACGATTCTTTTTCGGCACTTGACTTTATGACAGACAGAACGCTCAGAAATGAGCTCAGGAAAACGGCAAAAGGTGCTACGGTCATTATCATTGCCCAGCGTGTCGGCACCATAAGAAAGGCCGACAGGATATATGTGCTTGACCGGGGACGGATTGTGGGCGAAGGTACCCACGAGGAGCTTTTAGACACCTGTGAAGTGTACAGGGATATCGTGGAAACGCAGCTTTCCGCGCAGACAGGCTGAGGAGAGGATCATGGGTTCGGGTATAAGATTTATACTTAAAAATCTAAAACCGTATAAGATCAGGATATCACTGGCAGTGATCTTTTCGTTAGTTTCTTCACTGGCTCTTGTTTTGCTGCCGGGAAGCCTTAAAACCATAGCTTCCTATATAGAGACGAATCTTAAGGGAAATCTGTCCTTTGATGATGTGAAGGGCTCTATCCTGTTTTTCGCGGCGGCACTTATCCTTTATTTTGTGTGTAACCTCTTACAGGGAATACTTATGTCGGATTCCACGGTCAGGTTAGGCTCGGATCTTCGGCGCAGGATCGATGAAAAGATAGATTCCCTTACGCTGTCCTATATAGATAAGCAGTCCGAGGGCGATCTTCAGAGCCGTATGATCAATGATGTGGATACCCTTACCACCTCCCTTTCAACCTCAATAGGCTCCGCAGCTTCAAATCTTCTGCTGGTGGTATTCTGTCTGGTGCTGATGTTTCGTACCAATGTTGCCATGTCCGTGGCTCTCCTTGTTTCCACCATGATAGGCTTTGCTTTTTCATCCATAGCCATAAGCATCAGCCAGCCCGAATTCGTAAAGCAGCAGGGACAGCTCGGTGCCCTCTACGGTCTTGTAAATGAGACACTTAACGGACACCTTGTGGTCAAGGCCTTCAACTGTGAGGATGATGTCAGGGAGCAGTTTAACGATAAGAATAACGAGCTGTATAAAAGCTCCATGATGTCAAGATTCCTTTCGGATCTTATGCAGCCCCTTACGGTTCTGTCTTCAAATCTGAGTTATATCGCGGTCTGCATAACGGGTGCCGTACTCAGGGTAAAACATGGCAGCGCCTTTTCCATCGGGGATATAGTGGCATTTATCCTGTATGCGAATCTGTTCACCTCGCCGATCTCCGGTCTTATCCAGACCGCATCCGCCCTGCAGCCTTCCGCAGCCTGTGCGGACAGGATAGCGGAGCTCCTTGAAGGTCCGGATATGGAAAGAAAGGCGGAGAAGCCTGAAAAACCCGCAAGGATCAGGGGAGATGTAAGCTTTAGGAATGTAAGCTTCGGCTATGTGGAAGGGCAGACCATACTTAAGGATCTCTCGGCGGAGGTTAAGCAGGGACAGAAGATCGCCATAGTCGGAAAGACCGGTGCCGGAAAGAGTACCATGGTGAACCTGCTCATGAGGTTTTATGATGTGAGAAGCGGTGAGATCTGTCTCGACGGCATACCCATAACCGAATATACGGATGAAGAACTTCATAATGCGATAGGCATGGTACTGCAGGATGTATGGACATTTGAAGGCACCATAAAGGAGAATATCCTCTACGGCAGGGAAGATGTTTCGGACGGGGAACTTGACAGGGTACTGAAGGCCACGGGGCTGTCCTGGCTCATAAGCACACTGCCCGAGGGTGTCAATACCGTTCTTTCCGAACAGTCGGGCATATCCGCAGGACAGCTGCAGCTTATGACCATTGCAAGAGCCATGATAAGAAATACTCCTGTCCTCATCCTTGATGAGGCCACCAGCAATGTGGATACGCGGACCGAGAAGCTTATCCAGGAAGCCATAGACAATCTCACAAAGGGAAGAACCTCCTTCGTTATCGCTCACCGGCTTTCCACCATCCAGAACGCCGATCAGATATTCGTTATGGAGAGCGGAAATGTTAAGGAGATCGGAAGCCATGAGGAGCTGCTTAAAAAGGGCGGACTCTATGCGGAGATCTATAACAGCCAGTTTGAGAAGGATGATGAAGAATAAAAAAGAGTAAAAAAGCGTAAAAAAGAGAAAAAACCCTTTTCAATCATGCGAAAAGGTTGTATAATATAAACAATTTTACGACACATGTCACAAATAACGATTAACGTGACAAAAATGCTGATACAATCTGACTTTGTATGAAAGAGAACCGTTTTTCCGTTAAAAAAACAATACAGGTCATCAATGCGAGAAAATACCCTTTGATGAATACCATGGGCGGTATGATACATATCTTTTTCGCCGCCCTGTTTTGGTATTTCAGGGTATGGCCCATGGTCATATTCAATGTGATAAGCCCCATCTGTTATTTCAAGGTATCCGGTCTTTACAGGGAAGGAAAGCTTCTCACACTCTTTTTGTTTGACTATTTTGAGATATCGATCCATGCCATCGCGGCTTCCATCTGTGTGGGCTGGGATTTCGGTTTTGAACAGTTTATCTTTACCCTTGTGCCCTATGGTTATTTCATTTGCTATGAGCTTTACAAGGGACGCAAAAGATATCTGATGGCATCGATACTGGGAGGCATTAATGCAATTGCCTCCATTGCGGTCAGATGGTACACCTTCCGGCATAAACCGCTGTACGATCTTCCGGTCAAGGCCGCCTTTTATACCCATCAGTTCAATTCCATACTTACCTATACGGTCATGTTCTTCTTCCTGGTGCTGTTTCTGTATGAGCTTCAGCAGAAGGAGGCGGGGTATGAGGCAAAGAACGCCGTGCTCAATCACGAGGCCTCGGTGGACCCTCTTACCGGAATGCTGAACCGCAGGAGCATGCAGAGCTGTCTTGAGAGTGCTTATCTGAATAAGTCGAAGTTCTCCGTGGCGATGATCGATCTGGATGACTTTAAGAAGATCAACGATTCTTACGGACATGATGCCGGAGATCTGGTGTTAAAGGAAATGACAAGGATCGTCCGGGAATGTGTTCCCGAGGGAAATCCAATCTGCCGGTGGGGCGGTGAAGAAGTACTTATCATGTTTGACGGCATGGGTAAGGATGAAGCCGCAGAGGTCTGTGAGAAGATAAGGGCTTCCATGGAAGCAGACATAATAGATTTCTATGACAAGAAACTTAACGTTACGATGACCATCGGCGTGGCGCCCCAAAGAATGGCCTACAGCATTGATGAGACCATAGCCGAGGCTGACGAGAAGATGTATCACGGCAAGCAGAGCGGCAAGAACCGGGTGGTGGCAAATTACAAGGGCCTGTAAGAAAATGAGAAAAAGTGAGAAAGAGGGACGGTTCCTATGTCTCAAAAGACAGGAGAACCGTCCCTCTTAAAACTCTATTTTCACAAAAGGAGGAGCGGGTTTATAATCCGGCTTCGGCTTTAAGCTCCCCGTTCTCTGTTTTTATAAAAATGGTGGATCCCTCTCCTATATTTCCTTCGAGGATCATCTTAGCGGCGAGAGTCTCAACGGATTTCTGAACATATCTCTTAAGCGGTCTTGCGCCGTATACGGGATCGTAGCCTTTTTCCACAACATAGCTCTTTGCTTCATCCGTCAAACGGATCTTTATATCCCTATCGGAGAGTCTCTTATTTAGATCGTTTATCAGAAGCTCTATTATGCCGCTTATGTTGTCCTTTGTGAGAGGCTTAAAGAGGATGGTTTCATCGAGTCTGTTCAAAAATTCGGGGCGGAAGTGAGCCCTGAGCTCTTCCATAACGGAATTTTCAGCCTCCTTACTTATGTTTCCCTTTTCATCTATCCCTTCAAGCAGGTATTCCGATCCTATATTGGAGGTCATGATCAGTATGGTATTCTTAAAATCCACTGTCCTTCCCTGGGAGTCCGTGATCCTTCCGTCATCCAGTACCTGAAGCAGCACATTGAAGACATCGGGATGGGCTTTTTCGATCTCATCAAAGAGGACAACCGAGTAAGGCTTTCTTCTGACCGCTTCGGTCAACTGGCCGCCTTCTTCGTATCCGACGTATCCCGGAGGCGCTCCGATGAGCCTTGATACGGAGAATTTCTCCATATATTCGCTCATATCGATCCTCACCATATTATTTTCATCATCAAAGAGGTTTGCCGCAAGGGATTTTGCAAGCTCTGTTTTTCCCACACCGGTAGGTCCCAGGAACATAAAGGAACCTATGGGTCTGGAAGGATCCTTGATCCCGGCCTTGCTTCTGATTATGGCCTCGGTCACCTTAGTGACGGCCTCATCCTGTCCGATGACCCTCTTGTGAAGCTCCTTATCAAGCTGAAGGGTCTTGGCCCGTTCGCTCTCGGTAAGCTTTGCAACGGGTATTCCCGTCCACTTGGAGATGATCTTGGCGATCTCTTCATCGGATACATTTTCATGTACCAGCGTAAGACCGTTGTTTTTGATCTTTTCCTCTTCCTCGGCAAGGGTAGCCTTCAGTTTGGGAAGTATACCGTACTGCAGTTCTCCTACCCTTGAAAGATCCTGGTTTCTGGTGGCTATCTCGATCTCGTTGCCTGTTTTTTCTATTTCCTCTCTGATGTTTGAAAGCTTTTCAATGGCTTTTTTCTCATTTTCCCACTGAAGCATCCTGGAGTTTTTTTCCTCGGTGAGCTCCGCGAGTTCCTTCTGCAGGGCTTCAAGTCTCTCAAGGCTTAGCTTGTCGGTTTCTTTTTTCAGGGCCTCTGCCTCGATGGCCATCTGGGTGGTCCGTCTGTTGAGTTCATCAAGCTCTGTGGGCATGGAATCAAGCTCGGTCTTTATAAGTGCGCAGGCCTCGTCCACAAGGTCTATTGCCTTGTCCGGAAGGAACCTGTCCGAAATGTACCGGTGAGAGAGGGTAGCGGCGGATACAAGGGCAGAGTCCGTTATTTTTACATGATGATAGTTTTCATACCTTTCCTTGAGGCCTCTTAAGATGGATATTGTATCCTCCACAGAGGGCTCGTCCACGGTGACGGGCTGGAAACGTCTCTCAAGAGCCGCATCCTTTTCTATATACTGCCTGTATTCGTCGAGGGTGGTGGCGCCTATGCAGTGCAGCTCACCCCTTGCAAGCATGGGCTTTAACATGTTTCCGGCATCAAGAGCACCGTCTGTTTTTCCCGCACCGACTATGGTATGCAGCTCATCTATGAAGAGAAGGATCTTTCCGTCGGAATTCTTCACATCCTCAAGAACGGCCTTGAGCCTTTCCTCAAATTCACCCCTGTATTTGGCTCCTGCCACAAGGGCTCCCATATCCAGGGCAAAGATCTTCTTGTCCTTGAGACCTTCGGGTACGTCGCCCCTGACTATCCTCTGGGCAAGTCCCTCCACAACGGCTGTTTTTCCAACTCCCGGCTCGCCGATGAGGACGGGGTTGTTCTTGGTTTTACGGGACAGAATCCTGATAACATTTCTGATCTCCGCGTCCCTTCCTATAACGGGATCAAGCTTCTGGTCCCTTGCACGCTCAACCAGTTCCGTTCCATATTTTTCCAGGGTGTCATAGGTGGCTTCGGGATTGTCCGAAGTTACCCGCTGATTGCCCCTTACGGTGGACAGAGCCTGTAAAAAACGTTCCCTTGTGATGCCGTATTCCCGGAAGAGCTCCTTTATGGCCGGATTGGGATGCTTTAAAAGTGACAGGAACAGATGCTCTACGGAGACATATTCATCACCCATCTGCTTTGCCTCATCCTCGGCGCTTATGAGGACCTTGTTTAAGTACTGTCCGACATACACCTGGCCTCCCTGAACCTTGACTCTTTTTTCAAGTTTATTCTCCACATTTTTCTTGAAATGGGAGGTGTCTATGTCCATCTTTTCAATTAATTTCAGTATTAGCGAATCCTCGGAAGTGATGAGGGCATACATGAGATGCTCCTGTTCGATCTCCTGATTGCCGTAATCGTAAGCTATCTTTTCGCTGTTCTGGACTGCTTCCATGGATTTCTGTGTAAATTTGCTGATATTCATAAATGTCACCTCTTTTCTGCGGGCTCATGGCCCCCGATCTTTGACAAAAACATGATACAACGAATTGTTAGCCACGTCAAGTGGTGAGTGCTAATTTGAGAAAAATGTTGATTTGACGGTGGTTTGAGGATTGCCCGGGTGTTGTTAAAGAGATGGGGATGTATCTGATATGATTGAAAAAATCGTACTTTTATATTATATTTCTGTATAGAATTATTAAGACGAACAGGGATGCGGAGAGATCCCTCCGGGAGGATGAAATGGCATACCTTTATGAAGAAGGAGACATGATCAAAAAGCCGGTGGAATGTTTTTACCACGGTTCTTTTACGGATGTCGGTTTTCCGGTGCATCCGCACTGGCATTACTATACCGAGATACTGTACATATTTGAAGGGACAGCCCTGCTTGAGGCGGACGGAAAGAGCTTTGAGGCCAATGAGGGGGATCTGGTGATCTTCTATCCCCAGGTGGTGCATTCCATAAATGCAAGGGGCTATGAGAAGCATGCGGTGTTCAAATTTGACGTTAATGTTATCGGGGTAAGCTCTCCCTATGCCCCGAAACTCCGAAAGATATTAAAATGTGCGGCCAGGCAGGATATGCCCTATCTTTTTACTCCGGATCAGACAAAGCCCATGGGGATGCCGGAGCTGGCCCACGAGTGCATTGCCGAGATGCAGGAGCTTAATTACGGCTATGACATGATAGTAAGGAGTAATCTTTACAAGCTTCTGACATTCATGGTGCGTAACTGGGTTGAAAAGGGCCTGAAGCTTGACGATGAGATATTCATGGATGAGAGCTATGATATCTACAGTATCACCGAGTACATCGACAAGGGGATAGCCTCGGGAATAAAGACCACGGATATAGCAAAGGCCTGCGGCATGAGCTATGCCTATTTTGCAAAAAGATTCCTTGCGGTTTACGGAAAGACCTGCAAGGCATATATAGAAGAAATGCGTATCTACAAGGTAGAGGAGTTTCTGATGTTTACGGATTTCGATCTTACCTATATCGCACAGGAGACCGGATTTGCGGACTGTTCACACATGATCAAGGACTTTAAAAAGCATCGGGGCATCACCCCCAAGCAGTTCAGGCTGAAGAGACTCAGGGAAGAGGAGCAGGCCGCAAAGGCCGAAGAGGATAAGCAGGCGTAAGGCGGAAAAGGCCGAAGCTCAAAAGAATAACAGACAGGCGGGAAAAGATCTTGGGAAAAGAAGACAATAAGGAAAAGAAAAAAAACAGGAAAAAGAACAGCGGACTTGTACACATTAAGGAGATCAGGGGTTCAAAGAGCCTGTACGGCTCCATGCTGTGGGTTACCCTGTTTCCCCTTGTTTTGTACGGAATAGTTGTGACGGCCTATATCTCATACACCCTCACGAAGGATGTTACCACGGAAGCGAGGAACAATCTGCGCAATGAAGCCTATTCGGTCATGGAGGCCTACAGGAACATGTATGAGGGTGATTATAATGTCATCCTTTACGGAAAGGATATAGATTTTTACAAAGGAAACTACCAGCTGACCGATAATTACGATTTTATCGATAAGATCCATGAATCAACGGGGCTTGACATATCCCTGTTTTTCCTTGATACGAGGCTCATGACCACCATAAAGGACGCCGAAGGGAACAGGTTTGTCAAGACCGGCGTCAGCCCCGCCATCGTCAATGATGTTGTCACCAACCGTAAGGAAATGTTCTATGACAATATAATCATAGGGAAGGAAAAATACTACTCCTATTATCTTCCCCTGTATTCCGAGGACGGGGACACGGTGTTGGGAATGATCGGAGTGGCCAAACCCGCCTCCGAGATAGAAAAGATGGCCCATGCGGCGGTCATAAAGAACGTGCTGATAATGTTAGCGGCAATGCTTGTTACCGCCGCAATAATCATGAGATTCACCTCCGGCATAATATCCGTAATCAAGAGGATAATGAAATTCACAAATGAGATCGCCGACGGTGATCTTTCAACCGAGCTTGATGCCCAGGTTGCCAACCGCAGCGACGAACTGGGTGAGATGGGAAGACTCATCACAAAGCTCCGCGGATCTCTGAGACGGCTTATCGAAAGGGATGCCCTTACCGGGATATACAACAGAAGATATGCCGTTAACAAGCTGAACGAATTCAAAAATGACGGCATTAAATTCTCGGTATCCATCGGTGATATAGATTTCTTCAAGAAATTCAACGACAGCTTCGGACATGAATGCGGTGACGTGGTGCTCAAGGAGGTTGCAAGGGTCCTGAGGGAATCAATGGCTCCCTTCGGCTATGCGGCAAGATGGGGCGGTGAGGAATTCCTGCTGATATATGAAAATATGGAACTGGAGGCAGCAGGTCTTACGACTCAGAGAGTTCTTGACAGCATAAGAGCACTGGAGGTGGCTTATGACGGCCAGATCCATTCGGTAACCATGTCCTTTGGTGTGGCCCAGAGTGATAAGGAACGCAGCATGGATGATGATGTGAATGCCGCTGATGAGCTGCTGTACAAGGCCAAAGAAAGCGGCAGGAACAGAGTCGTTTACTGACCGGCAGAGGTCAGGACTCCTGTCCCTTCTGCTTTTTGATATCGCTTATGATCATATCTTTAAGTTCTCTTGCGCTGTCCTTGGTATGCTTTCCGACAGTGTTCTTTAACAGTATCGAAGAAACCAGCCTTGCGGCATTGTCAAGGTTTCCGGTTTTATAAGCCAGTGCGGCAACAAGATAATCCATGGTGACGGTGTCCATTCCGCAGATCGGAGGGGTTTCATTGGCTCTTGCTTCCACAAAGCCTTCGTAGGCTTTGTTTATGAATTCTGCCTCATCCTTCTCGAGAGCGGTGATCGTTGCTTCATTTACCGGTCCCTCCGTATTATCGGGTGAGAGCAGACGCTCCCTGTATCCCCTGAGGATCCAGGCGGTCTTTAAGCAGATGAAAGCCTTCTCGCTGGCACGGCTTCTTTTTACCATAGCATTGCCCAGGGCAAGCTGGTATCTGAGGTATGTATCACTGTAATCCAGTATGGTCTCAAATTCTCTCGGGGTAAAATGGCTGGAGATCCCGGCTCTTACAAGCTTTACCTGGGGCATGGTGATCTTGTCAAAATAACTTGTGAGGGCAGCATATCCGCAGTTGGGACACATTACCACATCATATTTGAGAGGATCGATGTCCCTGTAGATGGGACGAAGATCCGTATCCTGTTTTATAAGCCTTGCCTTGTTTGATTTGACTGTGGGATTTTTAAAATCTGTTCTGCAGCAGGGACACTTATAGGTTTTTAAAAAGATATAATCTCCCTCGGTCAGGATCTTCGGTGTGTGGACCTTTAACTCATTTCTTGCGGCACGTTCATCCGCCTTCTTTTTTTCCTCCGCTTCCCTTGCTTCGGTCTCAAAAAGATCGTCACCGACTATCTTATCCAATCCCAGTGCTTCCAATCCGGAAAAAATACCCATTTTAAAACTCCTGTTCTATTAGGATTATCGTAAAGCTCTTCCTGCGGGCAGGTTCGCTTCGGGTCTCTTCAACCCCGTATATCATATCAAATCTGGGGGAAAAATCCAATAGTTGTATATACAATAAGGGATGAGCCCGCAAACAGATACAACAGTATTGAAAGAGCGCCGCTTACCTTTTTATTCTCCATCCTTTCATGAAAAGCCCCGAGGAGGATCCCTTCGCATACGATGATGGCAGCCACATACCTGAAGCTCCCCGCGCTGAAATTGTCATAGGAGAGTGTAAAGGAAAAATAGGCAATCAGCATCGTTATATACCAGATGACGGGCATGAGCCGAAGGACGGGATCGCAGCCTTCCTCATTTTCCGTTTCCGGTGAGGAGGCCTTTGCTGTGAGTCCGGATTCCGGCCCGGATCCGAGTCCGGATCTGAGCTCCCTGATGTTCTTTACGCTCTCGCATACGGTGGCGATAAGGGCAATAAAAGCAAGCAGGACCGAAGTGATCAGTAAAACCGCAGCAAAAGGATTTACGTACGGGGTAATGCGAGAAAGGTCGTATTCGTCAAAGACCGCGGTCTTAAACAAAAGCAGCAGTACATTGTACTCATCATGGGTGCTCCCGTATCTTATCATTGACGGATATATGCTGTCAGTCCCAAGATCGGCAAACCTTGATAAAAGGCTTATGTTTTCAAACTGTTCGCCGACAGGGGGGATGTAATTAAAGGGCATTTTATAAAGCAGCATGTTGCGGACTTCCCATCCTATGCCCAGAGGAAATACGATCACCGCAAAGACCGCATACTGGAGGATCAGTTTAAACCATGATCCCTTTTCCCGTACGAGGCGGATAAGCTTTATCAGAAAGATAAAGGCTAAGGGGACCGCCGTCATGCCTCCCGACAGCTTGGCAAACATTGCAAGCCCGAGAGAAAACGCCAGAAGGATGATCCGCGGAAGGGTGCTGTTTTTATACCATAATATCGCAAGATAAATGGTGATCACGGACAGCATCAGGGAGAGAGCGTCATTATTGACGCTACCCGACATAATTATGTAAACCGGATGAAGGGAGATAACGAGCATCGCCGTGAGTATCCCCTTTGATCTGAGTTTCAGTTCCTTACATATGAACAGGGAAATGATCTCCGTCACTGAGGTGTAGAAGAGAGTCAGGGCCTGCACATTTTCGCAGATCCTCCGGTATGCGTTAAGGAATCTGCCGCAGATCTTCATCCAGACCGCCGCAATGATATGATGAAGCGGAGGCTGGAAGAAAGCCCATTTTTCCCTGGGGTCTCCCTTGGGAAGGGATCTGTTTAAAAGAATATACTCTATATAGGCTCCATGGCCTTCCGCCGCCCCGAAATCGATGACGTCGTGCTGTCTTGTGTATACGGCCGTATAAAAGATATAGACGGTCTTTATAAGTATACCTGCTATCATTACCGCATAAATAAGGGTCATTTCATCTTTTTTTATATTCTTACGGAAGGTAATGAGGACTATGAGTGCGCTTATAAACGCAAAGAGATACGCCGGATTTAAGAGCGTTTCTTCCGTCATGTCAAAACAGAAGCTTATGACCAGTATGAGGGTGAATAGAAGTATAAAGGGTTTTATCGTAAATGACTTATTTTCCATGGATTTTATTATACACGTTTTTTGAGGAATTGAGAATTGGATAAAAACGGCTCCACCCCTTCCCATAAAGGAGAGGAGCGGAGCCGTGTGATCTTTGTTGTTTCCGACACCTTGTTTTCGGTACCTTGTTTTCGGCACCTGTTAAAGTACTGTCTGAAATATGGTTTACAGTATGAACTTGTTGATGATCTCGTTAAGGTCGGATACGGCTTCCTGACACTCGATAACCTTGTTGGCGCTGTCGGAGGTTTCGGTTACCATGTCCGTTGTCCTTTCCGCTATGTCAACAACACCGTGGGAGGTTTCCGTAACGGTCGTATCGATACCGCCAATGGCATTAACGATCTTTTCGATATCGGCAGCAAGACCTTCAACGCTTCTCTTGATGTTGTTCATGCTGTTACCGAAGGTATCGGCATCATCCCTGTACTGAAGGCTGACTTTGCCGAATTCCTGATAATCGGAGAGAACATTGGTCTCAAGGAAGGAGGTTGTCTGGGTCAGGCATTCCGACATCTGTTCAACCGCACTGTTTACTTCCGCAACTATGCTTCCGATATTCTTGACCGCTTCCGAAGTCTGGGTCGCAAGGTTTCCGATCTCTGTCGCAACAACGGCGAATCCGCGGCCTGCCTCACCTGCTCTTGCTGCCTCTATGGAAGCGTTGAGAGCAAGAAGACCTGTCTGTGAGGATATGGCCATGATGGCATCCGCAAGTTCATTGATCTTATTAACCGCATGAGATGCATTGATGGCATCCTCGGATTTGACCTTGACTTCCTCGTAGATCTCCATGGTCTTTTTGCTTGCCTTGTCCGTTGTGGCGGCAAGTTCGTTGGCACGTTTGTAAACCTCGGTGCTGAGTTTGGTTCCCTCATCCGCAAGATTGTCGATACCGCGGGCATTCTCCTGAACGTTTTCAACATTCTGGGCAATGGTTGTAGTGGTTGCGGCCGTTTCTTCCATACCTGCCGCAAGTTCTTCGGTGGTTGCCGAGTTGTCTTCGCAGATACCGCCGACCTTGTTGATGGTAGCCTGCAGAACTCCCACGTTTGTATCTATGCTTGTTCCGGCTTTGCTGATAAGGCCCACCATATCACGAAGGTTGTTTCTGGTCTTTGAAAGAGCTCTGGATATAAGTCCGATCTCATCGCCTCTCTTTTCAAGCCTGCGTGAAGCGGCATCTTCCGTAAAGTCGTAATTTGCCGTTTTGTTAATTACAGGAACCAGCTGTTCCAGTGCTTTCAGCATTATCATCGTGAACAGTGCCACAAGGATCAGTGCTACAAGGACGCAGACGATACCTGATATGATGAGCAGAGTCCTCATATGCGAAACGCCTGCCATCATCACGTCTCTGTCCGCGGTAACTATGATGATGTTGCCCGCACCCGTAAATGCATATCCGGCAACCTTGTATGATCCCTTATATTCATATGAAACGGATCCGTTTTCTACGGTCTTTCCTGCCTGAAGATCCGCAACGATACCCTTGACCGCGGCATTCTCAACCGGCTGTCCGATCTTTTCGGGATTGTTGTGGTAAAGCATTGTGCCGTCCGGGGATACCATGTATGCATATGAACCTGCAACACCTGACATCTCGATCTGGCCTATGAGGCTGTCAAAGTCGATCTTTATGAGCTTGTCGTAATCGGCTGTAACCAGGACTATATTTCCGGTATCGGTAAATGAGTAACCGGCCATCTTCAGTGCATCCTTGTATTCATAGATGACAAAACCGTCCTCTACGGTCTTTCCTGCCTGAAGTTCGGCAACTATTCCCTTAACGGCTGCGTTTTCAACCGGCTGTCCGATCTTTTCAGTATTGGGATGCCATAACATGGTTCCGTCGGGGGATACCATGTAAGCGTATGAACCTTCAACACCGTCTATGGTGATATTTCCGAGAAGGGTGTCATAATCGATCTTCATGAACTGGTCGTAATCGGCAGTCACGATCATAATGTCTCCCGACTCCGTAAATGCATATCCGGCAAGCTTGAGGGCTTCCTTGTATTCATACAGGACAGATCCGTTTTCAACGGTCTTACCTGCCTGAAGATCCGCAACTATACCCTTAACCGCGGCATTTTCCACGGGATTTCCGATCTTCTCGGCATTTGGATGCCATAACATCGTTCCGGTGGGAGATACCATGTATGCATAGGATCCTTCCACTCCGATTATCTTTACATCTTTGAGAACACCGTTAAGTTCGTCGATATCGTATGATGAACCCTCCGAATCCTCTGAAGGCTCGCCGCCTCCGGGTAAAAGATCCACGGCCTTTGCGGCTTCTTCGGCAAGGTTCTGGGCATATGCCTTATATACCGTTTCACCGAATTCACGTGAAAAATTGATGGAAACGGCAGCTTCCTCAGCCAGATTCTTGGTGTATCCGCCATATGCCTCTTCACCGAACTTTGTTGCAAAATCAACGCCAATAGCGGCTTCCTCAGCCAGATTCTGTGCATAGTTGAGATAAGTCTGCTCCATTGTCGTTGTGGCCCGATTGGTGGCAACGATTACCTGAACGATCACGGTGACTAATACGATCACGCTTATAAGAAGAGTGATCTTTGTGCTCATCTTCGAGAAAAACGTCAGTTTATCGCTGCTCCGATGCGGTTTTTTTTTCGCTTTTTTCCCCATTTTTAAGTTCCTCCTCCATATTACAATGAGGTGATATCCCGGCGGAGTCCTGCCGCCCGAATCCCGGGAGTCGTACCGCCCAAATACCATAAAATAATTTATCTCTAACATTATATACTATATTCCCGATAAAAGAAATATGTATAGTGACTTTTTGGCAAATATGAGACTTTTTACGTAAACCCGGCGGCAGCCCGCTGTAAGCACCCGTTCGGGCATTCCGGGCAGAGTACGGTTAATGAAAATAACAAAAATTCCGGGGGCATTTAGGTTTTTTTTGAGAAAAATGAGAATTGTATTTGATATTGCATGTATATATAATGGTATGGGTTTCAAATACCACATGTCGTGTTTTTAAATATTCTGATTCTTATGCGGAGGTTCTATGGGCGGTTTTTTCGGTGTTGTTTCAAAAAATGAATGCAAATATGATCTTTTCTTCGGAACGGACTATCATTCCCATCTGGGGACGAGACGCGGCGGTATGGCGATGTTCGGATCCAGAGGTTTTGACAGGGCGATCCATAATATCCAGAATTCACCCTTTCGTACCAAGTTTGAAAGAGATGTCCAGGA
Organism: Lachnospiraceae bacterium; assembly: GCA_024682555.1. GTDB lineage: Bacteria > Bacillota > Clostridia > Lachnospirales > Lachnospiraceae > UBA2868. Next base: position 28,249 of record JAIKZD010000148.1, read on the forward strand.
TTTTGACGGAAAGATAGGCATCGGATGTATTTCCGACTATGAGCCCCAGCCCCTTCTGATACAGTCCCATCTGGGAAGCTATGCCATAGCAACGGTGGGCAAGATAAACAATACGGAGGAACTTGTGAATGAGGCATTCAGCAACGGCCGCACGCAGTTTCTTGAAATGAGCGGAAGCAACGTTAATCCCACTGAGCTTGTGGCCTCGCTTGTAAACAGCAGGGATTCAATAGAAGAGGGGCTTGCCTATGCACAGAGTGTCATAGACGGGTCCATGTCGATCCTTATCATGACCGAAAAAGGTCTGTATGCCGCAAGGGATCTTTACGGCAGGACTCCCATCAATATAGGGGGCAAGGAGGACGGATACTGCGTTTCCTTTGAAAGCTTTGCCTATATCAATCTGGGATACGAGGACAAGAAGGAGCTCGGTCCGGGAGAGATAGTATATCTGACCACTGATGGCTTTGAAACACTGAAAGAGCCCGGACAGATCATGAAGATCTGCACCTTTTTATGGATATATTACGGTTATCCCACCTCGACCTATGAAGGTATCAATGTGGAGACCATGAGATATGAATGCGGAAAACAGCTGGCCGGAAGGGATGATGTAAAGCCCGATCTTGTGGCAGGGGTTCCCGATTCCGGAACGGCTCATGCCATAGGCTATGCAAACGCATCGGGGATAGCCTTTGCAAGACCCTTCATCAAATATACGCCTACCTGGCCCAGATCCTTTATGCCCACAGATCAGAGCCAGCGTAACCTGATCGCCAGGATGAAGCTGATACCCGTGGATGCTCTTATCCGTTCAAGGTCCCTGCTTCTCATCGACGATTCCATAGTAAGGGGAACGCAGATGAGAGAGACAACGGATTTTCTCTACAAAAGCGGAGCAAAAGAGGTACATATAAGGCCTGCCTGTCCGCCTCTTCTGTATGGCTGCAGATTCCTCAATTTCTCACGATCCAGCTCGGAATACGATCTCATTACCCGCCGCATCATAAGGGAATGGGAAGGGGAAGAGGTATCCGATGAGATACTGTCCCGGTACAGCGATCCGGATTCGGAAAAGTATGCGGCCATGGTGGATGAGATAAGAAAACAGTTAAACTTTACATCCCTTAAGTTTAACAGACTAGATGACATGGTAAAGGCAGTAGGATTGGATAAGGAAAAACTGTGTACATACTGCTGGGACAGGAAGGGTGACTGTTCGGGCTGCAAGGGGTGCGGAAACGGAAGCTGTATACAGTAAACCCGTGAAGATGATCTCTCTCATGAGAGAGGATCCCGGTGAAGGGAAAACCTGTGAAGGAGGATCCCGGTGAAGGGAAAACCTGTGAAGGAGGATCCCGTGAAGGAGGATATCTCATGTGAAGGAGGATTTCCGGTGAAGGGAGATCTGTTAAGGTTAAGTCATGAAGGAGGATCCCGGGAAGGTGAATTCTCATGAAGGATGATGTATCCGGAAGATAAGGAAAAAACTATGATCAACTTTGAAGAAGAATTAAAAAAATTCCAGCCCAGCATGGAAATAGAGCAGGTGGAGAATGCGGTCTATGACCACGACCTGACCGATATGACGGATATTCTGCTGGAAATGATGAAGAATGAAAAAGAAACACAGGAAGCGGCAGCCCTGATAAAAGCGGCTATTGATGATACACAGCCCTTACAGTAGAGGTTTACATAAAATATGAAATGTTATTCCTGCGGCGGTCGTCTGACCGAATTTGATTTCTGCCCCGTCTGTGGAGCCGATGTAAAGCTGTATAAGCACATTATCAGCACTTCAAACAGACTTTACAATGAGGGCCTTGAAAAGGCCAGGGTAAGAGACCTTTCCGGGGCGGCGGATACTCTCAGACAAAGCCTTAAATATGATAAAAGAAACATAAATGCGAGAAATCTGCTCGGATTGGTCTATTTTGAAATGGGCGAGTCCGTGCTTGCCATGTCCGAATGGATCATCAGCAAGAACTATGAGAGCAAGAAAAACATAGCCGATGATTATCTGAACATCCTTCAGAAGAACCAGAATGAGCTCGATACCATCAACCAGACCCTGAAAAAATACAATCAGGCCCTTCAGTACTGTTATCAGGACACCAGGGATCTTGCGGAGATCCAGCTTAAAAAAGTTCTTTCCATAAACAAGAACCTTATAAGCGCTTATCAGCTTTTAGCCCTTATCTATATAGATGCCAGGGACTTTTCAAAGGCAAGGCGCACACTGCTTAAGTCCCTTGCGGTTGATGCGACCAATACCAGATCCAGATATTATCTCTTAAACGTCAACGAAGCCCTGAAGGATATAGCGGAGCATTCAAACGATAAAAAACAGAGACAGGATGCCATAAACACCATAAGCTATCAGAGCGGCAACGATACCATAATACAGCCTGCCCTTCCCAGGGAGAGGGTCGGCGTTTCTTCCATCATAAATATCATCGTCGGTCTTTTGGTGGGAATAGCGATCTGCTGGTTTCTGGTGCTGCCCGCCAGGGTTGAGAGAGAGATAAGCGGCTATGACGAGCAGTATAAGCTGGTAAGTGAAGAGCTTGCCGCCGAAAAGACCAATTCACAGGAGATAGCACAGAGTCTTGACAGCTATGAGGTCAGGGTCAAGGAACTGCAGGGAGAACTGGATTACCTGAAGGGTTCCAATGGTGTTCTCAATGAAAACGATTATCTGATGATGGCGGCTGCAGCCTATCTGAGCAAGGACGGTTCTTCGGCAGAGGTCATGAATAATCTTGCAAACATATCGGAGGATTATCTGACAAGGGCCAATCCTGCTTTTTATGCACTCTACGACATATTGGACAGCAGTGCCGGAAAGGATGCGGTGTCCAATTATGTGGAGGAAGGCAAGAGCGCCATCAGGCAGAATGATTACGATAAAGCCATAGACAGCTTTACCAAGGCATGGAATCTTAACAAGAACGATCCCGAGCTTCTTATGCAGCTTGCACATGCCTACAGACAGTCAGGCAATACCGCAAGGGCAAATGAGCTTTACACGGAACTCATGACCACCTTCCCCGAGACCCAGGAAGCGGCCGATGCAAGAGATTATCTGACGGAATAAAGTACGGGACACCCTCGTTTTTTGAGCCCCCGTTTTTACAGATCGCGTTTTTTGGACTATGTTTTGACCCATGTTTTCGGCCCCCTGTTTTCGGTCCATGTTTTCAGCCCCCTTGTTTTCGGTCTATGTTTTCGGCCCCCTTGTTTTTTCGGAGTATGGCGGAAAATATACAGCAAATCGAAGATCTGACACTAAAAACGGGACTTGGAGGCGAAATTAGTGTCCGGACAGGCTTAGACCGACACTAAAAACGGGACTTGGAGGCGAAATTAGTGTATGAAGCCCGGAGGCTTGACACTAAAAAATGGACTTGGAAGCAAAATTAGTGTATGAAGCCCGGAGGCTTGACACTAAAAAATGGACTTGGAGGCGAAATTAGTGTATGAAGCCCGAAGGCTTGACACTAAAAAATGGACTTGGAGGCGAAATAAGTGTATGAAGCCCGGAGGCTTCACACTAAAAAATGGACTTGGAGGCGAAATTAGTGTATGAAGCCCGGAGGCTTGACACTAAAAAATGGACTTCGAGGCAAAATTAGTGTATAGGTGAGAAAGATCCGACACTAAAAACGCGACTTCATCGCAAAATGTGTGTCAGGATGAGAAAACGAGACCAAAACCGAAACCGCAAACGCAGTAAAGAAAGGGACTAAAAAAGACCGCGCCGGGCAGCGCAGTCTTTTTTATAATTAGCTCTATTTCTCGCTTTTATCTTCCTATTTATCGTCCTTTGACTCATCGCCCTTTGACTTATCGTCCTTTGACTCATCGAATTCTTCGAACTCGTAATCGTCAGGGTTGACATCTTCCTTTACGACACCGACGCCTTCGGCTTTTTCCTTTGCTTTGGCGGCTTTTTCCTTTCTGCTCTCGTCGATCTTGTTTTTGATCGAGGATTTCATCTTGTCGGCTTCGGCGGCATTCTTGTTGAGAGGAACATATTCTCTCGAAGGCATTTCTTCAAAGAATTTCCGAATCTCACTTTCCTTTTCTTCGCCTTCGCCGTTTTCGGTTTCCTCATCGTCCTTTACGAAGAAATAATATATTGCGGCACATATCGCCCCGAGTACAGCTGCAAATGTAATAAACTTTTTGAATTTAGCGGCCATTTCATATCCTCCTTGGATCAAGTGTTCATAGGCTGACTACGTGACTCTATTCTATTATGATTCAGATAAAAGTTCAAGTGGCGCAGGCGATAATAAAGTGAAACCCTAAGCGGATATACACGCTTGCGGGCCGGTGGGTTTAGCAAGAACGGAGTAAAGGGTTTGGCAAGTTGCAAACATCGGCCGTGCAATTTATCATATAGGCTGAAGGTGAGGCATCCGGCAAAACGATACCGGGACAATAAAAACCCCTGCGGGCAGGAAAAAAAGCAGGGTACCATAAAAACCCCTGCGGGCAGGAAAAAAAGCAGGGCGCCCGTATCAATACCCTTAAAGACTAAGGTTATCACATGCAGATCAACGAAAACGAGGAGAAAAAGCTAAGCATAATAATCCCCTGCTACAGGGTGGAAAAGTATCTGGAAAGGTGCCTTGATTCACTGACGGGGCAGTCTGTGAAGGATATTGAGCTTATCTGCATAAATGACGGCTCACCCGACCGTTGTCCCGAAATCCTGAGGGATTATGAAACAAGATTCCCTGAGCTTATCAGGGTGATCCACAAGGAAAACGAGGGGGGTCTGGGCTGCGAGAAAGGACGGGATACGAGCAGCGGAAGGGCAGTACATAGGCTTTGTGGATCCGGATGACTATGTGGACAGTGATTTTGCAAAAAAAAATGTATGAGACGGCAGCAGAGAAAAACGCGGATATTGCCTGCTGCGGATTTTACCGTACCGGAGAGAAGACCGGAAAAGCGTATTCGGCGGAAAGACCTGTATCTATAACCTGAAAAAGGAAGCGGAGGGTATCTACAGCATCGGCATTAATGAAGGTTATGTGGAAAGATCCGGAAAGAATGACATTAAGAAAGCCGTTACAAAGACTGTACCCGTTCAGGTATACTTTGAAGGAAGCCCGGTACCCGAAAAGGTGAACCTTAAGGTAGTTACCAATCCGTAGCGGACAATTCCCGAGACGGAGATCATAATGATCCTGCAATGATACCCCGGAGAGATCCGGGGTATTTTGTGGTCTGTCCGTCAAAATATTTCGTGGTCTGTCCGTCAAAATAACTGTATCAAATGCTGTTTCCGGATGGTAAAATAGAAAGGAAACCGGCAAAGAAAATATGTATCGTGAAAAGCTCAACAGTAAACAAGGAGGGATCAGATGAAAAAAGCATTATCGATAGTACTCATGATCAGTCTGCTGATGTCCGCGTCAGTGATGACTGTTTTTGCGGACGATAAGGGTGATCAGGCTGAAACACAGGCATCGGCTGAAACGCAGGCAGAGACATCCGAGGCTTCAAAACAGGATTCGGAAACCGCATCGACGGATAAGAACGCGGCATCCGGGAATGAGGATCCCGCATCAGCAGATACGAACGAAAAAACCGGAGATGAGGATTCCGCTCAGAGATCGCAGCAATACGGGGATGACCTGGTCTCAACAAAGCACAAGGCCGTAATTCACGGGCAGACCATAGAATATACGGCAACCTGCGGCAAAATGACCGTTGAGAATGATGCAGGTGCCTGCGGGATCTTTTTCATAGCATATACACGCGATGATGCCGCGGATCCCGGTAAACGTCCGGTCACCTTTGCTTTTAACGGAGGTCCGGGAGCCGCAAGTTCATATATCAATTTCCTCTGCATGGGACCGAAGCGCATGGAGCTTGATGAGGTGGGGCATTCCCCCGTCCTTCCGGCAAAACTGGTCGATAATGAGGATTCGCTTCTTGACATGACGGATCTGGTTTTCATCGATGCGGTCGGAACAGGCTATTCCACAGCATATGATGATGAGAACGGGTTTATCGGATATTATAACGATATAAGGACTATAGGAGATTTTATCAGACTTTATGTAAACCGGAATAAACGCTGGAGTTCACCCAAGTATATTGCCGGTGAATCCTATGGAACCACAAGGGCAGTCGGGCTGTGCCAGTACCTATCCGAATCTTATTCCATGGGCCTTAACGGACTTATGCTCGTTTCTGCCGTCAATGATTTTTCCGAAGTCGTCTTTACGCCCGGAAATGATCTGCCCTTTGCGATGTTTTTGCCGACCTATGCGGCTGATGCCCGGTATCACGGCCGTCTTGATAAAAAATATCAGGATATGGAGCTTGAGGAATTTCTCGGGGAGGTACGGGAATTTGTAAGCGAAGAATACTACCCGGCGCTTTTTAAGGGAAGGCGTCTGAGTGAAGATAAGAAGGATGAGATCGCGGGAAAGATCGCATCTTATACCGGTCTTTCCAAAGAATATGTGCTTGAATCCAATCTGAGGGTGGAGCTGGCCGATTTTTGCAAAACCCTGTTAAAAGACCAAAAACTTATGACCGGACGTTATGACGGCCGGTTTACGGGCCCGGTAAAAAGCGGGTCCGTTTACGACGGAAGCAGTGATCCCTCGACCTTCGATCTGGATCTCCCTCTCAGGGCAGCAGCTAACCAGTATTATGTCGAAGAGCTTGGCTACATAGTCGATACGCCCTATATTCCTCTGTCTATGGATATTAATTACAGATGGACCTTTGATGCGGATAATTATTTCCTTACCCAGGAGAGCATCATAAGCGACTGCATGACGGCGAACAGCAAGCTGAAGGTTTGGGTTCTCTGCGGCTACTATGACGGAGCGACACCTTTTTACGGGGCGGAATGGGTCTATGATCATGTGTTCATAGATGATTCCAGGAAGGACAATCTGTCCTTTACCTATTATCCTGCGGGACACATGTTTTATCTTGATAAGGAATCCTATTCGAAATTCCGTAAGGATGCGGAAGAATGGTATGAAAAATGAAGATGAGCAACAGTACCGGACCGCGCAAAAATCGAATATTGTATACGATCCTCCTGGCAGCGGTCCTTTGTCTTTTTTTCACCGGCTGCGGCAAAAAAAAGACAGAGATCGTGCTCACCACCGAATTTGAGGAGGGGGAGATCTTCAGGATAGAAAGACTGTCCTGTTATGCCTATGAAGCCATGGTATATATGGTGAATACCGAAAACAGCTACAGTGAGCTGTTTGGCCCCGAGATATGGAAGGCAAGGCTGTCGGACGGGGATACGGTTGAGGAAAGATACAAGGAGACCGTTCTTGCAAGGCTTGCCCAGATAAAGGCAATGAACCTGATGGCCCAGGATCGGAAGATCGAGCTGGATGAGGATACGGAAAACAAAATAAGGGCAGCAGCCAGGGTATACATGGATTCCCTTAACGAGCCCGAAAAGGCGCTTCTTTCCGTGGATGAAGAGAAGATCTATAACATGTATCACGAATATGCGGTGGCGGATAAGCTTTACCATTCCATCACGGATTCGGTAAATCCGGAGATAAGCGATGATGCCGCAAGGACCATAACCATAGGGAGCATTCTCGTAAAGACCTACAGGACGGACAATCTGGGAAACAGGGTCGATCTTTCGCCCGAGCAGAAGCAGAAAGCCCTGGAAAGGGCTGCGGAGATAAAAGCAAAGCTTGATGAGGGAACGGAATTTGATGTCCTCTGTGACAGCTATTATAACGAGGACGAGCAGAAGGAGTATACCTTCGGACGGGGTGTGATGCCCTATCCCATAGAACAGGCTGCTTTTTCCCTCTCAAACGGAGAGGTCAGTGACATCATCGAGACGGAGTTCGGATATCATATAATTAAATGCCGGTCCACCTTCAACAAAGAGGAGACCGCAAAGAACAAGTTAAGCATTGTTGATCAGAAAAAACAGGAAGCCTTCAACAATGCGTACGCGAATTTCATTAAGGATCTCAAATCCAATCTGAATGAGCCTTTGTGGCTGTCACTTACTTATACAAAGACCGACGCCATCGGTACGAAAAACTTTTTTGATCTGTATGATTCTTATTTCACGGTGATATCCGACGGGGCGATCAATTAAACAGATCGGAACGGATAAATAACAGAAAGGATAAAAGTTAAATGGAAACAGGGGTATTTGGAAAGAAGATGAAAAGACCTGCAGCTGTCCTGACAGCTATGCTGATGGTTTTCTCAATGATGCCGGTGTATGTGTTTGCGAATGAGGCTGACACCGAAACGGCAGTCGGGGAAGCATTTTTCGAGGCACAGGAAAAGACAGCTGAGGAAGCTGTTTTCGTGGCGCCTGATGCAGCAACCGAGGAAGCTGTTTTCGAGGAACCGGAAACAGCAGTTGAGGTAGCTGTTTTCGATACGCCGGAAGAAACACCTGCGGAAGTAATTCCGGATATGCCGGAAGAAGCATCTGAGGAAGCATTTTTCGAGACACCGGATGCAGCTGAGAATGATACAGAAGATGAACTCCAGGAAATATACGGCGAATATGTGCCCTACGAGGGTGCCACATATGTCCTTGAATATATGGAAAAGCCTGACGGCACGCTCGAGATATTGAATGCTGGTGGAGATCTAAGCGGTGAACTTGTCATTCCGGAAAGGATCAACAGGAAAGCGGTCACGGCTATCGCTGAGTATGCCTTTTATGAAAACAGCGAATTTACCGGGGATCTGATCATTCCTGACAGTGTTGTAACGATCGGGGATTATGCATTTGTTGATTGCACAGGCTTTGACGGAAGTCTGACGATAGGAAGCGGTGTTACGACGATCGGGAAGGAAGCGTTTTATAAATGCGGCGGATTTACAGGGGACCTTATTCTTCCGGACAGTGTTATAACTGTCAAGGATTATGCATTTTATCAATGCGGCGGTTTGGACGGCAGCCTGACGATAGGAAGCGGTGTCGGGTATTTTGGGACACAGGTATTTGGCGATTGTGATTTCCACAGGATAGAAAACAAGTCAGATACAGAGTACAGATTACCGGGGGTCGGCTGGTTTGATGAGAACACCGGAGAAGAGGTCACATCCATAGCAAATGGGACGGCGGTACTGCAGGATTTGGACGAATGCTCATGGAAGCCTTCCCAGGATGCAACATATGAGCTTAAGTATTGTCTGCATAAAGATAATACTGTCGAGATCACGGATATAGACGGGGAAGACAGCGGCAACCTGGTCATTCCGGATAAGATAGACGAAAAACCGGTTACAGCCATCGGTGACTGTGCATTTTTGTACTGTGACGGCTTTACGGGTGATCTGGTCATACCGGATAGCGTTACTTCAATCGGTGATTATGCATTTTATGATTGCGAGGGATTTACGGGAAGCCTGACGATCGGCGGGAATGTTACCTATATCGGTGATTATGCGTTTTGCGACTGTGACGGCTTTACGGGTGATCTGATCATCCCGGATAGCGTTACCACTATCTGTGACTATGCATTTTATGGTTGTACAGGCTTTAATGGAAGTCTGACGATCGGCGGGGGTGTTACAGCTATCGGGAAAGCTGCGTTTTATTATAATAGCGGCTTTACAGGCGATCTTAGTATCCCTGACAATATTACGGCAATCGGTGATCATGCATTTTATTACTGCGAAGGCTTTACCGGGGATCTGACGATAGGTAACGGTGTTGAGACTATAGGAGATTATGCATTTTATTACTGCGATGGTTTTGCAGGAAATCTGACATTAGGCGACAATGTAAAGGTGATTGGCAGCTATGCATTTTCAGAATGCACAAGCTTTACAGGAGACCTGACGATAGGTGACAACGTCACGGAGATCGGTGAAAGCGCATTTGAATTTTGTTCAGGTCTTACAGGGGATCTGACGATAGGTGACAGCGTAACTGTTATAGGTGAGAAAGCATTTTATTATTGCCAAAGTTTAGACGGGAATCTGACGATAGGCGGAAACGTCACAACTATAGGTGAAGCAGCGTTTGCCGGATGCGATAGCCTGACAGGTGATCTTGAGATACCCGACAGCGTTATTACGATCGGGGAAGAAGCATTTGAAGGCTGTACGGGCTTTGACGGAAGACTGATCATAGGGGACAGTGTCACTGCGATAGAAAATGGAACATTTTTATCGTGCAGCAGATTAAAGGGTGACCTTGAGATCCCCAACGGTGTCATTAAGATCGGGGTAGAGGCTTTCAAAGGCTGTTCCGGCCTGACCGGTGTCCTTACGATCCCGGACACCGTCACCGAGATCAGGGCGATACCTTTTGAAAACAGTGGATTCGTGAGAATTGTCAATAATTCAAATACCGAATGTCAGTTATTCGGTACAGGCTGGATCAATGAGATAACAGAACAGGAGATCGCTGCGATCAAAAACGGAACCGCTGTTAAGGCTGACAGCCTGAAGTCCTGGACTCCTGACGGGACGGCCTACAGCATAAAGTATTATATAAACGGTGATGATACGGTTGGTATTATCGGTTATACCGGTCCAGACGACGGAAACATGTTCATTCCGGATAAGATAGACGGAAAAACTGTGTCGTCGATCGGTGATCTGGCATTTGTGAACTGTGACGGCTTTACCGGTGATCTTATTATCCCTGAAGGTGTCAGGACGATCGGTAAGGGCGCGTTTAAGGGATGTAGTAATTTATTAGGCGGAACACTGACTATTCCTGCCAGCGTAAGAAAGATCGGCAGTCTCGCATTTGAGGGTTGTAATTTTAAAAAGATCATCAGTAATACCGATACAGAGCTGCCTTTGTCCGGCGCAGGCTGGAAGATAGAAGGTACACAGACTGAGATCACTTCTATCGCAAACGGTACCGCTGTACGTTCCTATGCCGGATTTGATTCTGTGTCACCCTACACCGACGCTTCATATACACTTAATTATTATCTGCATGGCGATGATACCGTTGAGATCACGGGCATTGACGGGGACGCTGAAGGCGATCTGGTCATTCCGGAAACTATAGAAGAAAAACCGGTAACAACGATAGGTGCGGGTGCATTTAAGGGCTGCAGCGGTTTAACGGGGGATCTTAAGATCCCTGACAGCGTAACCCGGATCGGGGATAGTGCATTTCAAAACTGTCAGGAATTAACAGGAAACATAGTGATCCCTGCAGGCGTTACTATAATAGGAAATGATGTATTTTCCGGTTGCTCCGGTTTTGAAGGAACCCTTACGATCCCTGAAGGTGTCACGAAGATAGGGGATTGTGCGTTTAATAACTGCTACAACCTGACGGGAGATCTTACGATCCCCGCAGGCGTCAAAAAGATAGGGGAGCGTGCATTTAATAACTGCAGCGGTTTTGACGGGATCCTTACGATCCCTGAAGGCATCGCAACGATACCCGAAGGTGCTTTCAGCGGCTGCAGCGGCTTTGGCGGAAGCCTTACGATCCCTTACGGCGTCGTATTTATCGGCGATAAAGCATTTGAAAACTGCAGCGGCTTTGACGGAACACTTACTATCCCTTATAGTGTTGAGGATCTTGGGAAAGGAGTCTTTGATGAGTGCGGATTCCGTGTGATAGCTAATAATTCTTATGAAGATGTTATACTGCCGTGTTCTGACAGACATACCTGGACCAATCTGGAGACAGGTGATCTGATAGATGATGATGTTCCTGTAATCTCCGGGGGAACGGCGGTCAGGGATTTTGATACGAGGTTTACTTATACAGAACCGGGTTCAAAAACTTTTACCGGCGAAAAGATCGAACCGGTGAAGGATGTCCGCTTCGGCGGCCGTAGGTTAACCGAAAAATCTGATTATACGATAACCTACAAGGATAATATAAATGTCGGAACGGCAACGTTCACGATAGCGGGAAAAGGAAACTATTCCGGAAAAGAAACAGATACCTTTAAGATCATTCCGCGGAGCATTGCCGGGGATGAGGTGATAAAAGACGGGATATCTTCGGTAGTCTTCAGCTCAAAGAAAGGGTGGAAATACGAACCGGTTCCCGTTCTTACCTATAATGGCAGGAAACTGGCTAAGAACAAGAATTTCACGGTGACATATCATGAATATGATAACGGGAGACCTTACGGCGGAGCTGTCACACCTGATAAGGAAGGACACTTCTGCGCGAAAGTGGCCGGGATCAATAACTTTACAGGTGTTGCAGTGATCCCGTTTGATATCTATGCCGAAGATAAGATCCCCGTCAGCAGTTTTAATGTCTCAAAGATACCTGACCAGCTGTATACAGGCAAGGCCATAGAGCCTGATATTACGGTTAAAAAAGGCAGTGCAACGCTTAGAAAGGATACTGACTATGAGCTTATCTACGGAAACAACATAGAGACCGGGACGGCTTACGTTACCCTTACGGGTAAAGGCGATACATATGTGGGTACAAGGACCCTGAACTTTAACATTGTGAGTGTATCTTTACAGAAGGCGTCGATAGGCGGGTTTAAGTCATCCGTTCAGTACAGCGGACAGCCGATAGAGCAGAATATTACCCTGGGCAATACATTTAACGGTAAGAAGCGTAACCTGAACATAATACCAAAGCAGGCTTATGAGGGCCTTGATCCGGTGGAGGACGCTGAAGAAAGGCTCAATTATGACTGTATGGTAGAATATGCCGATAATGTGGAGATCGGGACAGCCACGATGACACTTACCGGTATAAACGGCTTCACCGATCAGGTGATAAAGACCTTCAAGATAACAGGAACCGCAATAAGCGGTGCAAAGATCGATGGGTTCGAAAAATCCTTTGATTATGACGGTACTGCAAAAATCCAGGATGCTCTGAGACTAACCTATAAATCACAGCTTCTTGAAAAAGACAGGGATTATACAGTCACTTACCAGAATAATACCGAGATCGGAACGGCGACCATGATCATCACAGGCATGGGTGCTTATTACGGAACCGTCAAAAAGACTTTTAAGATCGAAGGCGGGACCCCGATAAGCAAGGCGGTGATCGAGGGTTTTGTACCGGCATTTGAGTATAAGGGCGAGGCGATAGAACAGGAGGGTATGACCCTGAAACTGTCAGGTAATGAACTGACCGAGGGTGAGGACTATACGGTTGCTTATGATAATAAGAACTTAAATGTGGGAACGGCTGCCGTGATCATCACAGGCAAGGGATCTTATTACGGAAGCGTTAAAAAGACCTTTAAGATCACTGCATATGATCTGAGTACGGACAACGGAAATATAGAGGTGGTTTTGGATGCATCCTATCCGTACGCAAAGAGCGGTGTAAAACCCGAGCCGGTGGTTACTTTTAAAGGTGTTCCGCTTGCAAAAGGAACCGATTATACGCTCTCTTATCTGAACAATACAGCGGTAAAGGCTAAAGATGCCGATAAATCACCGGCTGTAAAGATCACCGGAAAGGGCAATTTCACAAAATTTCTGACAAAGACGTTTGGAATAGAACAGAGGAATATTTCCGGGCTGGTATTAAAGACAGGAAACGTGATCTATAAGGCTGCCGACGGGAACTGGAAAACAACGGTGTCCGTCGAAGAGCCCGACGGAAAGAAGCTGAAGGTAAATAAGGACTACAGCATCACGTTCACAAGTGATGAGGACGGAAATGATATCATAGATAACAAGGCCAGGATGGAGGCAGGAAAAACTGTATACATTACCGTGACTGCTTTGGAGATTTCTTCTTATACCGGTCAGCTTAAGGGATCCTACAGCATCTATAAATATGATATGAACAAGCTTACGGCAACGATCGATCCGAAGCTCTATACCGGAAAGCCCGTTACGATAACGGCTGAGGATATCCGATGGAAATCAGGCAACACTGATGTAACGGCGGATGTGGGATTTGAGATAGATGAATCATCCTACAAAAATAATACCAACAAGGGCACCGCTTCTGTTATTGTAAACGGAACAGGAAACACCGCAGGCAGTAAGAAGCTGACCTATACGATCGGCACCAGAGACCTCCTCTGGTGGTGGAACGGACTGCCGGACTGACAGGAGACCCACCAGAATATTTAGCACATACTTAAAAGGATTGTTAGCACTCACTCAAAATGAGTGCTAACTTTTTCTTGACTTATCATTTTTGCTGTATTACACTTTTTTCTGGGGCAGATGAGTAGTGATACGATCCACACAGTCCGCCCGGCAACTGTGGAATAACTGAGATTTCAGAGAATTTATAAAAGAAAGAGAGTGATAAAATGGCAAAAGCAAAAAAAGGAAATCTGTCGATCAACAGTGAGAACATTTTTCCGATCATCAAAAAGTGGCTGTATTCGGATCATGACATTTTTGTAAGGGAGATGATATCAAACGGCTGCGATGCGATCACAAAGCTGAAGAAGCTTGATATGATAGGCGAATATTCATATCCCGATGATTTCGAGAACAAGATAAGGGTTATCGTAAATCCCAAGGAGAAGACCCTGAAATTCATAGATACCGGTATCGGAATGGATGCAGATGAGGTTGAGGAATATATCACCCAGATTGCTTTTTCCGGCGCTACGGCATTTCTCGAGAAATACAAGGACAAGACCAATGAGGACCAGATAATCGGGCATTTCGGACTCGGTTTTTATTCTGCCTTTATGGTAGCCGACGAGGTTCATATCGATACTCTGTCCTATAAAAAGGACGCTAAGCCGGTTCACTGGGAGTGCGACGGCGGAACAGAGTATACGATTGAGGAAGGCGACAAGAAGGAGGTCGGGACCGAGATCACGCTGTTCCTTTCGGAGGACGCGGTGGAGTTTGCCAATGAATACAGGGCAAGGGAGATCCTTAAGAAATACTGTTCCTTCATGCCGTATCCTATTTTTCTCGAGAAGGCAGACGCAGAGCCCGAATATGAGACGATAGACGCGTCGGAAAAGACCGATAAGGATACCGTTATCGAGGAGATCCACGAGGAAGCAAAGTACGAGGAGAAGGAGAAAGAGGACGGGACAAAGGAAAAGGTAGAGATCTCGCCCGCAAAGGATAAGCTTAAGATCCTTAAGCGTCCTGTTCCCGTAAACGATACAAAGCCCCTGTGGACCAAGCATCCCAATGACTGTACGAAGGAAGAGTATCTTGAATTCTACAGAAAGGTATTCCTTGATTACAAGGAGCCTCTTTTCTGGATACACCTGAACATGGATTATCCTTTCAACTTAAAGGGTATCCTGTATTTCCCGAAGATCAACATGGAATACGAATCCATCGAGGGTACGATCAAGCTTTACAACAACCAGGTATTCATAGCCGATAACATTAAGGAAGTCATCCCCGAGTTCCTGATGCTCTTAAAGGGCGTGATAGACTGCCCTGACCTGCCGCTCAACGTATCGCGTTCGGCGCTTCAGAATGACGGCTTTGTAAAGAAGATCTCGGATTACATTTCCAAGAAGGTCGCTGACAAGCTTTCCGGAATGTGCAAGACCGAGAAGGAAGAATATGAGAAGTACTGGGATGACATCAGCCCCTTCATAAAGTTCGGCTGCTTAAAGGATGATAAGTTCTGTGAAAAGATGACGGATTATATCCTCTTTAAGAACCTTGACGATAAGTACCTGACACTTCCCGAATGTCTCGAAACGGAAAAGACCGATCCTGACGAGAAGAAGGATTCGGATGGCGAAGCTTCGGATGCCTCCGGAAAATCCGAGGCTACGGATGAGAACGGGGAGAAGGTCGAAGCCGAGGTGGTTAACGATGAAGCCCCGGATGAAGATGCCGCCGATGATGCGGAAGAGGGTGAAAAGATCAGAAAGACTGTTTATTATGTGACTGATCCCGTTCAGCAGTCCCAGTACATCAACATGTTTAAGGAGAACGGTATGGATGCCGTGATCCTTACGCATAATATCGATCAGGCCTTCATCTCACAGCTTGAATCAAAGAATCAGGATGTCAAGTTCATGAGGATAGATGCCGGCGTGAACGATTCCGTAAAGGAAGAGACCGACGAGGCTTCCGAGGAAGAGATCAAAAAGGAGACCGAAAAGCTTTCCGAGATCTTCAAGAAGGCTCTTAATAAGGAAAAACTTGAGATAAAGGTTGAGAAACTCAAGAATGAGAATGTATCCTCGATGCTCACCGTATCCGAGGAAAGCCGCCGTATGATAGATATGATGAAGATGTATTCCGCAGGCGGTATGAACATGGGAATGCCTTTTGAAGAAGACGAGACCCTGATCCTCAATGCCAACAACAGGCTCGTAAAATATATCCTCGAAAACGAGGAAGGGGAGAATGTTCCGACTTTCTGCAGGCAGCTGTATGACCTTGCGGTGCTTGCAAACAAGCCTTTATCACCCGAAGCCATGACCGAATTTGTTGCAAGGAGCAACGAGATCATGATGCTGCTCGCCAGGTAAAACTGAGACTAGGGGACGGTTCTTTTGTCTCAAAATGAACCGTCCCCTTTTTATTTTGTTTGGGAAGAGAGAAATATGCCAGAGCCATGAACCGATGGGAACGGTCTGCATTATCCTACCTTCCTTTATAATCGGGATATTTTTTGTGGAAGGCCTCTTTTTCCGCATACATTCTCTCTTCGGCCTCGTTGATGATCTTAAGGACATCTTCTCCTTTTCCGTAGCTTGCTCCCATTGCGGCCACGGGTATGTCCTGAGATGAAAGGATTTTCGCAAGATCATCCACCCTTCTTTTATACAGATCCTCTCCCGTACCTCCGAGGAGGATAACAAATTCATCACCGCTTATCCGAAAGATGTCATCATATCTGAAATGATCCCTCAAAATGGCGGCAAAGCCGTTTATGAGCTCATCTCCGGCTTTGTGCCCGAAATTATCGTTGGTATATTTAAGACCGTTTACGTCGCAGAAAATGGCCCCTACCTGAGGAAGGTTCTTAATGGCTTCTTTTTTTTCATCATAAGCCCTTCTGTTCTGAAGTTTCGTAAGGGTATCCGTCCGGGAAGCCTCGGTGAGTGCCTTTTCCCTGACCCTGAAATCCGCTTCCTGCTCAGCCTGGAGCATGATATAAATCGTCAGCTCCGAAAACATTATGGCAACATAGGTCAGTGAAATATCCGGCCAGATAATGTGCAGAAAAGTAGTGATCGCAGGGAAAATAAAATAAGAAAGAAGCGCCACCGTATCGTGCACACCAAGCATTCTGGCATTTGCTGTTATGAGGATCAAGCAATAGATCATAACAAGAAAGTTGAATATCTGAGTGTATACATACCAGTCTCCGGGCCTGTAAAAACCGTCCTCAATATAGAAAACCCTGCGCATAAAAGCCCCCGCTATGACAAAGATCATCGAGAGGATCAGTGCCATGCTCAGACATTTTACATGCATTTTCGGTACAGGTCTCTTTTCCCTGATATTCTGTATAAGATATATGCAGAAAAAAAAGGTCATCATATAACCCATCAGAAATGCCAAAAGATCAGCAACAAAGGATATAGCGGAATAGCGCGGGATACCGTTAAGTCCCCAGGCAGTGATATCGGTGATGACAGCTATTATGGAAGAAACAACGGCCATCGTATATGCCCGGTTCTTTATGAGTTTTCTGTTCACTTCAAAGATACTGCCGTACAAAAGCATGAGAAGGACCGCCAGACTGACGCTCTCCAGTGCTATTAATGTAATCTTCATACCATTCTCCCTTTAGACCGGTTTTTATGCATTATATCACAGGCGGGGGGACAGATGAGAAAGGGTAAGATGAGACAGGGGGACGGTTCTTTTGTCTCAAAAGAACCGTCCCCCTGTCTCATGTCTCAGTTTCTTATTGCGGAACAAGGTTGGGATCGATTACCGTCTGCGGAGCCATCTGGGCTGCCGCTGCCGCCGCCGCTGCTGCCTGGGCCGCCGCTGCCGCATCCGCAGCCTGCTGCATTGCCGCCGCCGCTGCCGCTGCCTGGGCCATCTGGGCTGCCTGAGCCGCTGCCGCCGCTGCTGCAGCCGCATCACCTGCGCTGGGATCTATGACCATGGGTGTTATACCGTCAGCGCTTGCGGTAACTCCGTGTTCACAGTACTGCTGAACCGTGACGATACCGGCTACGGCATAAGGACATCCGGCTGCCGCGATCTTTCCGGTCGCACCGCAGATAAAGGCGATACTTCCGACCGAGGGCATGGCTACAACGGAAGCACCGTGAGGA
>JAIKZD010000002.1 GCA_024682555.1 Lachnospiraceae bacterium
GAAAGAAGATGATATTATCGGTTATAATGTATAAAAGATTAAATCCGGCCTGAAAGGAAACAGGAAATGAGTAGAAAATCATTTGTAACATTAATGATCTGCCTTGCGGGTGCCATGCTCATTGCAGGCTGTGGTAAAACACCCGCCTTGCCCGGCAACGATATAAAAGAAGAAATCCCGAAGACATCTGAAGAGACGGAAGGATCATCGGAAGATAAGAAAGCGGAAAGTATTAAAAAGAAGAAAAAGAAGAAGAACAAAGAAGCAGCAAAAGAAGAAACACCTGATCCGCGTAAAAGTGCATACCTGGAGATCCTTTATAAATACAAAGAAGCTCAGGATAATGGGTATTCGATGGAACAAGTAGAAAGCATGGGACTTGATACCGAGCTTGTTCAGCATGGATGGCCTTCGACCACAGCAGCCGGGGATGTAAAGTATCTGTATTACGATATTGATTCTGACGGAAATGATGAGCTTATCATCAAGTATTATAACGAGATAATTGATATATACGCATATGACGGCAAAAAGGCGAAGCTTGCTTTTTCCACTCCTTACAGGGGTATTGCAGAGATCCATCCGGACGGGATGCTGGAGCTCTTTTATTCGGTATCGGTATCAAGCGGAAGTACATCATGGTACCGGTATGATACAAGTCTTTGCGATTATCTTGAAGTGTTTGAATGCAGGTCCGAGAACGGACGGGACGCATATTTTACTTTCGGCGCCTATAACTTAAGCGATGAGGAGAAAAGACAGATTGAGGAGTCCTATCGGGATATAGGAACCTATCCGGTATGGTTATACGAGTGGTCCGATGAACTGACGGAGGAAGAGTACGAGAAGATCGTTCCGGCAACGGATCCGATAAAGCTTCCGGAAGGAGATCCGATCTCGGAAATAGACCGGTCTGATGATTACGGGTATACCCGGATATCCGGCAAAAAGCACGAGACGGAACCGGCAGATACCGTAGAGATCACAAAGGATATGCAGAAGAAGCTGAATATATTCCTGTCCAATTTTGCTGAACAGGATATGAGCAGCTTTGATTACGGCCGGCCGGATACGGGTGAACTTGCGGATTTTGCCTACAGATGGACGTACATCAATAAGCAGTCTGATATCGATATCACAACTGACGGGTATTATACGATAAGCCTGGATAAGGTAAAAAGAGTAGTCAATAAATATATGGATTATGATCTGACGGATGATGATCTTGATTCCTATACATGGCCAAACGCAGATCAGGGCTTTGTCAGCAAGGGGAAGTACTTTGTTCCGGCTGCCGACGGGGAGTCATATAATACACTTGCCATTGTGACTTCACTGAGCAAAGAGGGTGGCGAAAATTACAGGGCTCAGTTTGATATATATGATCTGGACTGGGATTATTTCATCAATAATGAAGACGTGGATAGTGTTCCCGGGGAATTCTATTCATATGATGCAGCTGCAGCCGAAGCAGAACCCAATCTTGAAAAAAACGGAAGCGGCTATGCGATCATCAGGAAAGACGGGGATTCATACAGGCTCCGTTATTATGATCTGTACAAGTAACAGAGATGGAACGATTAAAATTTTCAAACAAAAGAATAATGGTCGTATTTTTTGTTCTGTTTGCAACAGGGATCGCCACATGCATGATTCCGGTCTCGGTGACAAAGCTGCATCATATACCGGCCTTTTCCTACATAACGATGATCCTGATATGGGCAGTCAGCATAAGACGCAGGATAGTTGATGACAGGATCCGGCACCGTATCCTTGCAGCCTGCGGATTCATGGTGTTTCTGTTCTTTCTCAGGATGTGCAAATTTTCGTATTTTCCGGATGATATTTATATCAATGAATATCTCTGGTACGGGTACACGATACCGCTGACGGCCATACCGGTATGTTTCTTTCTGGCATCAATGTATGTGGAACCGGTCCGGAACAAAAAGCTTATCGGTATAACGGAAAAACTTCTGATCATTGCGGATATTGTCATTGCAGTCATCGCAATGACCAACGGCTGTCATTCTTTTGTATATCGTATAACGGTTCATCCCGATAAAGAGTACACTCACGAATGGTTTTACTGGGTGATCATTGTATTCAGGTTAGCCCTCACTGTGGGTGTATTGCTGGTTGTCATTAAAAAGTGCTCATTATCCGCGGCAAAAAAGAGGTGGTATCTGCCTGTGATCTGTCTGTCGGCAGGCTTCATACTTCTCTTATGGTATCTGATAAACGGCGGTGCGCCGAAGATCATGGGACACAAGCTCTTTCAGCTCCAGGAGGCGGTATGTATTCCGTTTATCCTGGCATTTGAGAGTATCATCCAGGTAGGGATGATACCGGCCAACTCGGGATACAGGGATCTGTTTGACCGTTCGGGCATAAGCGCCCGTATATATGACAAAAATGATCAGCCAGTGATAGTTTCCGGCAGCAGACAGGAAGCGGTATCCGATGATGAACATCGTCTGCAGAAAGAGTCTATTTCCGGAGGATATGTCACTTGGGTTGAGGATCTGTCGCTGATAAACAGTCTGAACCGGGAGATTGAAGAGGTAACGGAAGAACTCGCTGATGAAAATGAACTTATACGTAAGGAAAATGAGATCCGTTCGGAACGTATATCATTCGAGGAGAGAAACAGGCTGTATAACAGAATTGCCAAAGCCATACGAACGAGAGCCGTCAGGTCCGATTCACTGCTCGTTCAGGCGTTAAACAGCTCTTCTGATGATGATCTTCGGGGGCAGATAGTATATGCGTCGGTTCTTGGTGCATATATTAAGAGAATGGGAAATCTCATGCTCCTGACGGATGGGGCTGTTACTCTTTCATCATCGGAACTCGCATCATCGATCCGTGAATCTTTTGAGTATCTTAAGCTTAACGGATGCAACTGTTTTCTTAATGAAGACACCCGGTGTGAGCTTGGTTCACAGGCTGCGCTTCTGGCATACGAACTGTTCGAAGATGCGGTTGAAGACGTCTGGCTCAGACTTCACGCGGTTTCTGTAAGCTTTATGCGCAAAGATTGTTTCGTGATGACGATATCCATGGATGCGGCGGCCGAGGCCATATCACCCGCATGGAAGGATAAGGAGCTAAAAGCAGAGAATTGTACATTGTCGGTAAAATATGAGGATGAGACATATTTTATCCACTTTGCTGCCCCGGCTTTTTCGGACAGTGCGGCTGCTAAGGAGGCAAAAGTATGACATATACATTGATTCCGGAAACAGAAAGAGGATATCTGCTCGTCCTTGCGACTTTTGTTCTTATCATATATATCTACTGCATTATCAGGATGCTTGATGCCGGCAGGAAAAATCTGCAGTTTGCGTGTACATGCGCTATATCCGCCGTTGCGTTTGCATTATATCAGGGGATGGTAATGTACCAGCAGGAGGATCTGGATTCGTATGATGTTCCCGTACCTGTGCTTGTTGGTGCATTTGTTGTTTTTCTGATCTTTGGCGCGTATATGTTATATAACATTGTCGATTGGCAGAAAACGAACATATCAGCCATGTCGGTCAAGGAAGCGTTTGACCGGCTGCCGACCGGTCTTGCCTATTACACGTTAAGCGGAGTTCCCATCATGGTGAACGAAGCAATGCAGCAGCTGTCACGTAAGGTTTTTGACGAAACAGTCACGGATGCAAATGCATTCTGGGAAAAGATAAAAGCGTATGACGGTAATGATGCCGTAAGAGATGATAATAACGTTATAGTAAATGCCG
>JAIKZD010000015.1 GCA_024682555.1 Lachnospiraceae bacterium
CGGAAAAGAGTATGCCGGCAAAGAGTATTCCGGAAAAGAGTATTCCGCAGATAAAAGGATAGGTACGGATAAGAATCATATATGCGGGGCGATCTCCGGAGGGATCTCCGGAAACAGGAAACCCGCCGTGATCATGATCCAGGGTACTATGTCGGCTGCGGGTAAAAGCATGATCGTTGCAGGACTATGCCGTATCTTTTCTGATGACGGATACAGAGTGGCTCCCTTCAAATCCCAGAACATGGCCTTAAATTCCTATGTTACGAAAGAAGGCCTTGAAATCGGAAGAGCCCAGGCCATGCAGGCAGAGTGTGCGAGGATCGAGCCGATCGCTGCCATGAACCCCATACTTTTAAAGCCCACGAGCGACACCGGATCACAGGTGATCATAAACGGGCGGGAAGTGGGAAACATGAGCGCTTCGGAGTATTTCGAAAATAAGGCGGAGTATAAAAAGGACATCCTTCGGGCATTTAAGGAATTGTCCGAAATATCGGACATAATCGTTATTGAAGGAGCAGGCTCGCCCGTTGAGATGAACTTAAAGAATGATGATATAGTGAACATGGGTCTTGCGGAGATGACGGATGCACCCGTTATTCTGGTGGGAGATATCGACAGAGGCGGGGTGTTTGCGCAGCTTCTGGGGACACTTGATCTTCTGGATGAAAATGAGAGGGCAAGGGTACAGGGGCTTATAGTCAATAAATTCAGGGGCGATAAAAGCCTTTTTGAAGACGGAATAAGGATACTTGAGGAAAGGGGAGATACGGAGGTCCTGGGCGTTGTTCCTTATCTGGACATTCAGCTTGATGATGAGGACTCGCTTAGTGAAAGATTTAATGAGCGTCCCGCGGATGCTTTTGACATAGCGGTCATAAAGCTTTCGCATATCTCCAATTTTACGGATCTTGATGCCTTTGGACAGATAGAGGGACTTTCCGTAAGATATGTATCAAGAGTATCGGAACTGAAGGATCCGGATATGATCGTCATACCGGGTACAAAGAACACCATAGCCGATCTCAGAGAAATAAAGAATAACGGGCTTTTTGAGGCTGTCAGAAAAAAGGCGGATGAAGGTCTCTGCATTTTCGGACTCTGCGGAGGGTATCAGATGCTTGGCAGAAAGATAGAAGATCCCGACTGTCTGGAAGCCGGCGGAAGCGAAGAGGGACTGTGCCTGCTTCCGGTTGATACTCTGATAAAGAAAGAGAAAACCAGGACCAATGTAACCTGTAAGATAACCGGTGCCACAGGTATACTTAAGGGTATAGAGAGTACGGCGATCGAAGGATATGAGATACATATGGGACAGACGCTGCCCTGCGGGGATTCGGCGGGTTCGATACCCGGGCAGGACGGATGCGGCGAGGCTTTGACTGAATTTACTCCGGGTCAGACCGGGTACTGTCTTGGGAATGTGTACGGAACGTATATTCACGGCTTTTTTGATAAAAAGGATGTAATGTCGGCGATCGTTGAAAAAGTTGCACAAAGCAGAGGAAAAACGATCAGTACGGAAGGTGTTACGGACTATAAGGATCATAAGGAAAAACAGTACGATCTGCTTGCAGAGAGGCTCAGGGAGAGTCTTAATATGAAGCGGATCTATGAGATAATGGGATTAAAAAATGACATCGGATGATTTATTCTCTTTGAAGATACAGGCTCCGGACGAGGAAATACTCAGGCTTTCGCGGGAGAGATGGGATCTTGTTGCAAAGCCTGTTGACGGGCTCGGTTATTTTGAAGGCCTTATCGGCAGGATAGCTGCCATGCAGGGAAAGCTGTGCCCGGATATCGAAAAAAAGGCTCTTATCATAATGTGCGCGGATAACGGCATAGTAAATGAGGGTGTTTCCCAGTGCGGTCAGGAGGTTACCTATGATGTGGCCTCACTGATGGGCAGGAAAAAGAGTTCCGTGGGAGTGATGACAGGAAACTATCCGCTTGATATATTCACTTATGATGTGGGTATCAATTCGGACACATCTCCGGAGGGTGTAATAAATCGGAAGGTACGTAAGGGAACCGCGGATTTTCTGAAAGAGCCTGCCATGAGCAGGGATGAATGTCTTGAAGCCGTTAATACGGGTATCGGTGCTGTCAGGGATTTAAGGGAGCGGGGTTTCGGGATACTTGCTACCGGAGAGATGGGAATAGGAAATACCACGACGGCAACAGCGCTCCTATGTGCCATGACGGGAGCTCTTCCCGGAAAGGTTACGGGCAGGGGAGCGGGACTTAAGGATGACGGGCTTATAAGAAAGATCCGGGTGATAGAACAGGGATTAAAACTGTATACGGGCGGAAGAAAGGCTTCATCCCGAAATGAAGCATTTGAGGCCCTGCGTTGTCTCGGAGGACTTGATATTGCGGCACTTGCAGGGGTTTATATCGGGGCCGCCGTATACCGTATCCCGGTGGTCATTGACGGACTTATCAGTGCATCCGCCGCCCTCTGTGCGGAAAGGATGGTTCCTGGCTGCAGAGATTATATGATAGCTTCGCACCTGGGAAAAGAAGGTGCAATGTCTCTTGTTTTTGAAGAGCTTGAGTTAAAACCTGTTATACATGCGGATCTCTCCCTCGGGGAAGGAACAGGAGCCGTCCTTTTGTTTCCTTTGCTTGATATGGCCCTTGAACTGTACCTTAGGGGGACTTCTTTTTCGGATACACCGATAGACCGGTATGAAAGGTTTGACAGATGAGGTTTCTGGTAATAGGTCAGGCAAACAGCGGAAAATCGGCCCTTGCGGAAGAGCTGGCCGTCGGGACCGGGGACAGGCACAGGATATACCTTGCCACCATGAAGGTCTGTGACGAAGAAGGGGAAAAAAGAGTGAGGCGGCACAGAGAGTCAAGGGAAGGCAAGGGTTTTATTACCATTGAAAAGGAAAGCGACATACCGGAAATACTTAAGGATATTGCAGAGCCGGAGGATACCACCGTACTTCTTGAGTGCGTGTCAAATCTTGTGGGAAATGAGATGCATAAAGACCGGAAAAAGCAGAATCCGGGCGAAAACGGGATGTACAATGATGATAAAGAGATATTTGCGGACCGTATTGCCGAGGATATCGGGAAACTCTCGGATAACGTTCACAATCTTATCATTGTAACAAACGAATATCCCTGTGAAGAGGGATATGATGATGAGACCCGGATGTATGTGGAACTCTTAAATATGGTAAATGACAGGCTGATGGCGAAGGCGGATCGGATATATGATCTGAGGAAGGGATAAACGGTTGAGGTTATTAAGAAGTTTTGCAGTTGCATTATCCATGTTCAGTAAGATACCGGTTCCCGGTTTTACATGGAAAGAAGAGGATATGTCACACGCTCTTTCTTTTTTCCCTGTGATCGGAGTTATTATCGGAGCACTGATAGTGGTGCTCAATGCGATAAAACCGTTCTCTGAGCTGCATGCAGCGGTAAGGATCATACTTACGCTTGTGATCCCGATGATCATATCCGGCGGGATCCACGACGACGGATTTATGGATACAGAGGATGCCCTGCATTCTTATGAATCAGCGGAGAAGAAGCTTGAGATCCTTAAGGATCCCCACACAGGGGCTTTCGCCGTTATATCTCTGATCAAATGGATGCTTATCCGGGCAGCCGCCATATCGGCTGTAATACTGTGTCCCCTTTCAGACACAAAGGTGTTCATGATCCTTGGTCTGATCTTTGTAGTATCCAGATGTCTGAGCGGTCTTACCTCCGTTCTTTTTGTAAAGGCAAAAAAAGAAGGAATGCTTTACTCTTTTACGAAGGATAATGAGAAGGCAACGGTGATGATCCTTGCTGCAGAGCTTGCGGCAGCGTTATTTTTCATGATGTATCTGAATTTAATATGCGGGATCATTCTTATTATGGTTTTTGCGGGTTTTACCGGTTATTATCGTTATAAGACTTATAAGGAGTTTGGCGGAGTTACGGGTGATACGGCAGGCTGGTTTCTGATGATCTGCGAGATCCTTTCAACGTTTGCTCTGGCAGTTATGCTCTGTTTGCTGTCTGTATTTTAGATATATCGGATACAATATCCGGACCCGTCAGAGCCCAATGGTATCCTGATAAATGGAAAGCAATGTTTATGTGGGAGAGATCGCCGGGATGGCATATAAGAGGATATACCTTATAAGACACGGCAGAACAGTCGGAAATGAAGAAAAGAGATATACAGGGATCAGGACCGATGAGGGCCTGTCCGAATCCGGATTGGCAGAAGCGGAATTGGCACGGAAAAGGATCTGTGGTATAACCGGACCCGTGATCAGACCGGACCGGGTGGTGTCAGGTTCCATGAAAAGGGCGGCAGAGACGGCATCTGTCCTTTTTCCGGGACATAAAGCCGAGGTCATGGAAGATCTTACGGAGATGGATCTCGGTTTCTTCGAAGGCAAGACTTACAAGGAGCTTTCGGGGGAGGAATTCTATCAGAGATGGATAGACAGTAACGGAACACTTGACATTCCGGGAGGCGAAAAAAGGCAGGATTTTATTGAAAGATCCAACGGAGCTTTTTTGCATGTCCTTGGCGATATGGAAATCAGCGAGACCATAGCAGTTGTCTGCCACGGGGGGAATATAATGGCGGTTATGAGTGAGCTTTTCGGTGGAGATTTTTATGATTATCTGACAGTAAATCTATGCGGTTTCTGTCTTGATCTGGAGACTGACAATGCGGGAATACATCCTCTTTCATACCATAAGTTTGATCCTTGGGATAATAATTGATCAGATGATCGGCGATCCCCATTTCCTTCCTCATCCGGTGAGAGCCATCGGAAGGCTTGTTTCATTACTCGAAAAAAATTTTCCGGGTATTAAGCGGGACGCTTACCGGGAAAGGAAGCAGGGTATCCTTCTCTGGTTTACGGTTATTATCACTGTGACGGCATCTGTTCTGTTAATTATGATACTGTCATACAGAATTGACAGGTATGCGGGAATTCTTGTCGAATCGATCCTCACGGCATATATACTTGCGGCAAGAAGTCTCTGCAGGGAGAGCATGGCTGTTGGCAGAAAACTTGAAGAGAACGACATTTCCGGTGCGCGGGCAGCTCTTTCCATGATAGTCGGACGCGACACGGAGGTCCTTGATAAGGAGCAGATAATAAAGGCTACCGTTGAAACGGTGGCGGAAAACACCTCTGACGGTGTGACAGCTCCGCTTATTTACACCGCTGTGGGCGGTCCGGTCCTGGGAATGCTCTATAAAGCGGTAAATACCATGGACTCGATGATCGGATATAAGAATAAAAGATATGAGAATTTCGGGTACTTTGCGGCTAAGGCCGATGATGTTTTCAACTATATTCCGGCAAGATTAAGCGCACTTTCCATGATCGCAGGATGTTTTATCTGCGGACTTTTCTCTGAAGATTATGATGCAAAGGCGGCGTACAGGATATGGAAGCGCGACAGGAATAACCATAGTTCTCCAAATTCGGCACAGACTGAGAGCGTCTGTGCGGGAGCTCTGGGATTATTGCTTGGAGGAACGCATCTGTATCAGGGCGTTTCGGTAGAAAAACCGGAGATAGGAGATGAAACAGGAAGGCCCCGGATCGATGATATAAAAAGAGCAAACAGGCTTATGTTTATGACGGAGGCAGTATCATCGGCCGTCCTGATACCGATACTCTTTTTTCTGTTTTTCCTGATCCCTGTGTCGGCAGATGGTAAGCGGGGAAACGGAAAAGGCAGACGGGAACTGATATTAACATGAAACACGGCGGAGATATATACAGAAATAAAGTTGATATCGATTTTTCGGTGAATCTCAATCCTCTCGGAATTCCGGAGGAGATAAGGGATGCGGCGTTCAGATCTCTTAAGAAAGCTGACCGGTACCCCGATCCTTATCAGGAAGAAATGAGAAGAGAGGTCGGGAAAATCCTGGGAATTTCCTGTGAGAATGTTTTTCCGGGATGCGGTGCCTCAGAACTTATCATGGCCTGCGTAAATGCGGTTAAGCCTCGAAAAGCCCTGCTGTTTGAACCCTGTTTTTCCGGATTTGTACATGCGCTGAAGGCTTCGGGATGTGAGATTATTTCGCATGCTTTATCCGAGGGATCCGGTTATTCGATAACAAAAGAAGATCTCAGGGCTATGGAGCCTGATATCGATCTTGTATTTGTCTGCGATCCCTTAAATCCTTCGGGAAAAAACATTGAGGATGGCGTATTATACGAACTGATCGGGACAGCAAGGGAAAACAGAACTGCGGTCATTCTGGATGAGAGTTTTTTTCCGATGTCGGATAAGGCTCTGAATGAAATATTCTCTTCGGACAGGAGCAGACGGCTCCTTGAGAGGTATGATGATATTTTTATCATACGTTCTCTTACGAAGATTCTTGCGGTTCCCGGAATAAGAGCAGGTTATGTGCTTTCATCACCTTCTGATATACGGAAGGTGACGGGACAGCTTCCCGAGTGGAATCTTCCGGTGACGAGTGAGGCTGTCATTAAGGAGGGGGTACGGCTTATTGCGGAGACGGATCTGGTTGAAAAAACCCTTGTTCTGATACAGACGGAACGCAGATACCTTTCGGACGCGCTTAAGGAGTTATGCTTTGAGGTTATTGACAGTGATACATCATATATCCTGTTTAAGGGACAGGAGGATCTGTTTGAAAGGTTACTATACAAGGGTATACTTATCAGGGATTGCAGTGATTACGGGGGACTGAAAAAGGGCTGGTACAGGATTGCGGTAAGGAACCGCAAGGATAATGAGGTACTGATAAAAACCCTGAAAGAGGATCGATAAATGAATATTGAAGCCATAAGTCCAGCTGAAATAGAAAAGCGGAGCTTTGAGATCATATCGGAGGAACTGTCCGAAGCAGGGATCATTCTTCCTGAGGAAACCGCTTTTATTACGAAACGCTGTATACATACATCCGCGGATTTTGATTATGCAAAAACTCTTATGTTTTCGGATAATGCCGTAAGCATTATAAAGGAACTCATAAAAAGCGGTGCATATATTGTTACCGATACGAATATGGCTCTTTCGGGTATAAATAAAAAGAAACTGGCCGTTTATGGCAGTGAGGCCGGGTGTTTCATGGCAGATGAGGATGTGATCAGAGAAGCGGAAAAAAGAGGAGTTACACGTGCTTCCGTATCAATGGAAAAGGCAGCAAAGCTTGAGCGGGATGTTATCTTTGCAATAGGAAACGCGCCAACGGCCCTTATAAAACTTCATGAAATGATGGAGGAGGGCGTCTTTGTACCGAAGTTTGTCATAGGAGTACCGGTCGGGTTTGTAAATGTGACAGCGGCAAAAGAACTGTTTATCGGATCAAAGATCCCGTATATCATAAACAGGGGAAGAAAAGGCGGAAGCACCATAGCGGCAGCGATCGTAAATGCGATACTTTACGATATGTGATGATCTGCAAATGGCCGGATCTGAATGGAGACCATTATGAAAAAGGGCTTTACCACCGGGAGTTGTGCGGCTGCAGCTGCAAAGGCCGCAGCAATGATGCTTCTTGGCAGTGTGAAAACTGACAGTGTTGAGATAGATACTCCTGCGGGGCTTAAATATAAAACGCAGATAGAAGGTACGGATATCGGGAAAGACTATGTCCGCTGTGCGGTAAGGAAACAGTCGGGTGATGATCCCGATATAACCGACGGGATACCGGTGTTTGCAAGAGTAAGTTATGGATCTGACGATGATGCGTCAAAGAATGAAACCGGTATCATTATCATAGAAGGCGGAGAGGGGATCGGGAGAGTTACGCGCCCCGGTCTTGACCAGCCTGTGGGGAATGCGGCAATCAATTCCGTACCCAGACAGATGATAGAACGGGAAGTCAGGCAGGTAACGGATTTTTTCGAATACAGAGGGGCATTACGCGTAGAGATCTCGGTTCCGGGCGGTGAGGAGCTTGCTCTCAAAACCTTTAACCCGAGGCTTGGTATAGAAGGCGGGATATCGATAATAGGAACTACAGGTATTGTGGAGCCTATGAGTACAAAGGCGCTGCTTGACACCATAAGAGTGGAGTTAAGACAGTTAAGATCCATGGGAGCAAAAGTCGCTGTTATTTCACCCGGAAACTACGGCCTTGAGTTCATGAAGACACACTTCGGGTATGATCTTAACAGGGCAGTTAAATGTTCGAATTTCATCGGAGATACCATAGATATGGCCGCGGAAGAAGGTTTTAAAAAGCTTGTTTTATGCGGGCATCTGGGGAAGCTTATAAAGGTGTCAGGCGGGATAATGAATACTCACTCAAGGGAAGCGGACTGCCGGATGGAGCTTATGGCCTGTGCCGCAATAGAATGCGGCGCTGATGCAGAGACTGCTTCGGAGATACTTGGATGCGTATCTACGGAAGAAGCTACAGAGATATATCTGAAAGCAGGAATCGAGAAAAAATGCTTCGAGCATATCCTGGAGCGCACGGTGTATTATCTGGGAAAAAGAGGAAACGGAAGACTTGATATACAGTGCATAATATTCACCGGAAAATACGGGATCTTAGGGCAGACCGTATATGCAGAAGAGTATCTTGCAAAGAGTATCCTGTAAAATTTTTAAGAATTCAAACGATTTTACAACAGAAAGGAACCGGTAAATGATATATTTCGTCGGTGCCGGCCCCGGGGCGGTGGATCTGATAACCGTAAAGGGTATGGAGCTCATTAAAAAAGCAGATGTGATAATCTATGCGGGAAGTCTTGTAAATCCGAAGCTTCTTGAATATGCCCGGAATAATCCCGAGATATATAACAGCGCGGAAATGACCCTTGAGGAAGTGATGGAAGTCATGATAAAAGCTGCCGGTGAGGGAAAGAAAGTTGTCAGGCTTCATACCGGCGAACCGAGTATCTACGGGGCTGTAAGAGAACAGATGGATATACTTGACGAGAAGGGAATCAATTACAGTTCATGTCCGGGGGTCAGTGCCTGTTTTGGCGCAGCCGCTGACATGAATCTTGAATATACCCTTCCGGGAATATCGCAGACTCTTATAATAACCAGGCTTGAGGGAAGGACCGGAGTTCCCGGGAAGGAACGGATCAGCCTGCTGTCAGAGCATTGTGCCTCCATGGCGGTCTACTTGAGTGCGGGAATGACGGAAAGACTTTCGGAGGAACTTATAAAAGGCGGATACAGTCCGGATACCCCGGCAGCCATCGTATACAAGGCGACCTGGGATGATGAAAAGATCGTTATCGGTACCGTTTCCGAACTGAAGGATATGGCGGAGAGAGAAAATATATCAAAGACAGCCGTAGTACTGGTCGGTGAGGCGATAAAACAGGCGGGATATGAGAGATCGAGACTGTATGATCCGGCTTTTTCCACGGAATTTCGAAGGGCATCCAAAAGCGGACAGACATCAGATACCGGAAAGACAGCGGGTAAAGCCACATGAGAAAACTTGCGATATGTTTTAATGAGAATGGAAAGCGTATTATTGAAAAGATAAATACCGGGAGCGATAAAAAAGGGATAAGCCCTGTTGAACCGTTTATCTTAAGCGGATCGACTGAAACACCGGAAGGATTCGGACAGGTAAAAGTATCTGTGGCTGAGTGGACTTCATCGGTGTTTTTACCGGAAAATGCTCTTATTTTTGTGGGAGCGGCAGGCATCGCCGTAAGGGCGCTTTCGGGACTTCCGAAGGATAAGCTTAATGACTGTCCCGTAATTGTGATCGATGACGGCGGCAGGTTTGTGATCCCGCTTTTGTCAGGGCATGCGGGGGGAGCCAACAAGCTTGCGATGATATTAGCCGATCTTCTTAAGGCTGTTCCTGTCATAACCACCTCAACAGATGTCAACGGGGTTTTTTCGGCTGATACTTTTGCAATTGAAAACAGGCTTACCATAGCCGATCCCGCAGGGATCAAAAAGGTATCCGTGAAGGCACTGGAAGGAAAGAAGATCACTCTGTCTATAAAGGATTATCCCCCGGAAGAGGAGGCGGATATCATAGTGGCCGATGATACGGACAGAGAGTACTCCCTCCTTTTTGCACCCAAAAAATATACAGTAGGGATCGGAATGAAGAAAAACATGGACAGAGAAGCTGTCGAACGTGTTTTTCTGCGGATACTTTGCGAAAACGGGATAGACGTAAGTGAGGTATATGCCATCTGCACGATCTACCTGAAAGAAGACGAGGAAGCACTGATCTTCTTGAGAAATAAGTACAGGATACCCCTGTTTTCCTTTGACAGCAGCCTCCTTAAAAAGGTTAAGGGAACATTTTCTTCATCCGAATTTGTGGAAAAAACGGTGGGTGTGGACAATGTCTGCGAAAGGGCCGCAATGCTTGGCGCAGGAAGCGGCGGAAAGCTTATCCTTAAGAAGCATTCGGAAAACGGAATGACCATTGCCATAGCGGAAAGGGGCAGTATATGGGGAAGATTTATGTGATCGGGATCGGGCCGGGTGATCCGGAAATGATGACAGGAGAGGCAGGAGAAGCTCTTAGATCCTGTGAAATCATAGCGGGCTATAAAACCTACACCGATCTGATAAAGCGGTATTATCCGGATAAGGAATATTATGAGAACGGGATGAGAGGCGAAATCGAGCGGTGTGAAAAATGTGTGGAGTATGCCATTTCGGGAAAGCGTGTGGCTCTTATCTGCAGCGGAGATGCGGGAATATACGGGATGGCATCACCTCTTCTTGAGGTTGCGGATAAAATGGGATTTGATGATGTGGAGATAATACCCGGTATTACGGCCGCCTTAAGCGGTGCGGCAGAGCTTGGGGCACCCCTTTCTCATGACTTCTGCGTCATCAGTCTCAGCGATCTTCTGACCCCCTGGGATCTCATAGAGAAAAGACTGAGATATACCGCGGCCTGCGATCTTTGTATTGTCCTGTATAATCCCTCAAGCCATAACAGGCCCGGGCATCTGAAAAAAGCCTGTGAGATCCTTATGACTGTACTTTCACCGGACACGGCCTGCGGTTATGTGAGAAATATAGGACGGGAAGGATCTGAAAAAAAGCTGTGCACTCTGAGTGAACTTTTATCCGAGACCGTGGATATGGCCACAACGGTTTTCATAGGGAATTCGCAGACAGAGATCAAAAGAGGAAGAATGATAACACCGAGAGGATATAAGATATGAGTAATGTAGTCATATTTGGGGGCACGACGGAAGGGAGGATCCTGTCGGAAATGCTTTCCAGAGCAGAGATCCGTCATACGGTCTGTGTTGCAACTGATTACGGAAAGGAAGCTATGGATGAGGATCCCTTTGTCCGTATCCGCGTGGGACGCATGGACAGGGATGAAATGACCGGATTTCTCGGGAAGATGAAGGAGTCCGGGGAACTGAAGCAGGAGGATGAGTGTATCGTCATAGATGTAACTCACCCATATGCAAGAGAGGCAACGGCAAACATAAAGAGCGCAGCCTGTGCAAACGGGATCCGGTATATAAGGGTTACAAGAGATAAAACCCACCTGCATTCGGAAATCGTTCATGAATATGAGGATATCGCGGAATGTGCCCGAAGCATGGACGGGACACAGGGAAATATCCTGCTCACAACAGGAACAAGAGAACTCGGGGAATACTTTGAAAATACTTCAAAAGAGACAGGGGGCAGAACCTTTGTAAGGGTACTGCCATGCATGGAGAGCATCCGGATCTGTGAAAAAGAAGGTGTGGACCCCGGACATGTGATAGCCCTGCAGGGGCCTTTCAGCAGAGAGCTCAATGAAGCGATAATAAAGCAGTATGATATTAAGCATCTTATAACCAAGGACAGCGGTATAGCCGGGGGATGCCTCGAAAAGATCGAGGCTGCCCGGAATACGGGTACAGATGTGCATATGATCAAAAGGCCGGAAGAAGAGGCCGGAGTCAGTGTTATTGAAGCCTTCGGGATTGTCAGCGAAGCCCGGGGGCATGTACACACCGGTTATGGAGCACCGGATCATGAACAGTATGATGCGGGGGATGCCGGGATCCTCATATATCTTATAGGGATGGGTATGGGAGATCCGGATTGCATGACCCTGGAAGCTGCACGTGCACTTAAGGACTGCGATGCCGTATTCGGGGCGAAAAGGCTTGTACGTAACATATCCCATAATACCGTATATGATATGTATAAGGCTTCGGACATCATTCCAGTTCTGGAAAAGGGAGACATATACAAGGCTGCGATAGTCTTCTCGGGTGATACCGGATTCTACAGCGGAGCAAAAGGTATGATCAGGGCTCTGAAGGAATGGAAAAAAGATATCCGGATACGTGTGATCCCCGGTATATCTTCGATTGCCTTTCTTGCATCGAGACTTGGTGAAAGCTACGAAGACGCCTGTCTTGTGAGCCTTCATGGGAAAAATATGGAAAAAGACCTTATAATGCTTGCGGATAAAGTCAGATATCATGACAGGGCTTTTGTGCTTTTGTCAGATGCAGGTGATGTGAAAGAAATAGCAGGGAAACTCATAGATCTGGGAATAGAAGGTAATATGACCATTGGGCTTAATCTGTCTTCCGATGATGAGCTGATAGAGGAGATGACCCTTACGGAAGCATTGGAATATGATGGCGGGGGAATCGCGACGCTTTTTATACGAAATCATAAGCCCGAAAAACGCCCTCTTATCAACGTGAAAAAAGACAGCGAATTTATAAGGGATAAAATCCCCATGACCAAAGAGTGTATCCGACATGAGAGTATCATACGGCTCGGTCTTAAGGAGGGAGATGTTTTCTACGATATAGGCGGCGGAACAGGCTCGGTTGCAATAGAAGCCGCATCTCTGCATCAGAGCCTTCAGGTATTTACGATAGAGAAAAATCCTGAAGCTGTCAGGCTGATAAATGAGAATATCAAAAAGGCGGATCTTTGTAACGTGACTGTTATAGAGGGTGATGCAGAAACGGTGCTTACTGATATGGATAAGCCGGACTGCGTGTTCATAGGCGGAAGCGGGGGAAAGCTTCGGGAGATTATATCCATACTGCACTCAAAGGGAAATGGGATAAGATATGTCATAAATGCGGTAACGTTTGAGACAACGGAGGAAGTAAGAAGTTTAATTAGGGATTGCGCACCTGAAGACGAAGAGTGTGTAATGATATCCGTAAGTGATGTTAAACAGGCGGGGTCCTATCATATGATGCGTGCTCAGGATCCGGTATGGATATTCTCGTTTACACTTTAGATTATCCGGCTTGAAGGTCATAAAACATCCAAGGCGTCAAGCTGCCAGATTATATACGGTGTACGACATAACATACAGGCGGATGATTTAATAACAGGGAGACAGCATATGAGTGAACAATATGCAAAACGCATTATGATAGCGGCGCCCAGAAGCGGGAGCGGAAAGACAACGGTCACCTGTGCCCTGCTGGAGACATTAAAGAGAAGGGGACTTGATCCGGTATCTTTCAAGTGCGGACCGGATTATATAGATCCGCTGTTTCATAATAAGGTTCTCGGAATAGAAAGCAGAAATCTTGATACATTTTTTGCTGGCCGGGAGGGGATAAAGAAGATCCTTTCCGGATATGAAGACCGGTATACCGTGATAGAAGGAGTTATGGGAATATATGACGGAATGGCGGCCTCCGTGACAGAGGGGTCATGTTATGAAATTTCCGCGATTACGAAAACGCCCGTTATATTAGTCGCGGATGCTTCGGGAGTTGGTCGTACGCTTATCTCTCTGTTAAAAGGAATTCTGATAGATGACACATGTAATCTTATAAAAGGGATCATTCTGAACAGGATAAGCGAAGGATTTTATGAGGACCTGAAGCCCGATCTTGAAATGGAGATCGCAAAAATGAGAAGTGATGTAATTCTCCTGGGCTACTTTCCGAAAAATCCGGATATCAGGATAGAGAGCAGGCATCTGGGACTTAAACTTCCGGGTGAGACAGAGAATCTTAAGAAGAAGATCGATGCAGCTGCTTCCGCACTGGAAGATCATGTGGATATTGATGCGCTTCTGTCGTTAATGACCGTCGGGAAGGTATCGGATTACATAAAGCAGGGCAGTGTTATAGAAAGATCAGCACAGGTTGTTTCGTATGAAAAATCAGCACAGGTTGTTTCGTATGAAAAGGGACCGGTATTGGCAGTGGCGCTGGATGAGGCTTTTTGTTTTTACTATAAGGACAACCTGGATCTGTTTGAAAGAAACGGTGTTAACATATGTTATTTTTCGCCCATCAGGGATGAAAGACTGCCGGAAGACACGGCAGGAATACTTCTCGGAGGGGGTTACCCCGAGAATCATCTGAAAGAACTGAGCAGTAACGGTTCGATGCTTGAATCCATCAGAAATGCCATTTCTTCAGGGATTCCCAGCCTTGCCGAATGCGGCGGGTTTATGTATCTTCACAAAACCATTACCGATATGGAAGGCAACAAATATGAAATGGCAGGGGTTTGTGACGGGGACTGTTATTATTCCGGACACCTGGTGCGATTCGGCTATATGATGATCAGTTCCGTTAACAGCGGAAGAGAGGAGCTTCTTAACTGTCTTATCGGGATGAAGGGACATGAGTTCCATTATTACGAAAGTACCTGTAACGGACAGGCTGCTGTGGCCTCAAAGCCGTTTAAGGACAGAAGCTGGAATTGCATGGTTGTAAAAAATAACGGAATCTGGGGCTTCCCTCATTTCTACTACGGCTCAAAGCCCGAATTTGTGCAGTGTTTTGTCTCACTGATGAAAAAAGGGAGATCATATGAATAAAGTGGATAACTCCAGCAGGTTTTTTGCAAATAAGGAATGCGAGTTTTACCCCTGTCATGAAAGCGAAGAGGATATCAACTGCCTTTTCTGCTATTGTCCTTTATATTTCGGGGACTGTCCCGGAGATTACAGGATGACGGAAAAGAACGGCAGGATGGTAAAGAGCTGTAAACAGTGTGTTTTTCCTCATAAAGCGGAAAACTACGATCTGTTGATGAGTATTCTGAGGAGTAAGATCTGAAGCAGAGAGGTTTACCCTGAGCTTTCACGGTATGCGGCTTTGCCGCAAAAGACCGGAAAACTCAGGGTATATTATTATTTGGGAAGGTATTTTCCGCTTGTTATCTATCAACCCGCAGGGGTTTTATGATCATTCATACCACTTTGTATCATCATACCTGACCGAATCACTCTCTCTTTCGGCAACCGTTCTCATAAGATCAAGGAATTCCTGTATCAGTTCGTCATCCGGATCCATCTTTTCCACATTTCTGATCGCCTGGTCAAGTGCTTCCTCTCTGGTCATATCTGCCAGATATTCGCTGTCCGAAAGCGCCATGGAGTATTCTGCCACAGAGGTTGCAAGTATAAAGTCATCTGAAGGTCTTTGTGTATAATCACCTGCATCAACAGGGAATTCCAGATATTCGGAACTGTTCTTGTCAGGATCCTTGTAAGCTATGGAAAGAGTGCACCATTCATCTTTTGCCCGTCCCTTGTCGGATAAGGTATTGCTCTGATATTTGAGGGAGGAACCGGAGTTTTCATCTGCAAGTTCAATTTCATACACCGCAGTAACCTGATGTCCGGCACCTATTTCTCCGCCGTCCTTTGTATCATCCGTAAAATCCTCTGCCTGAAGGGCTCTGTTCTCATAGCCGATGAGCCTGTATTTAGATACCATTGCGGGATTGAACTCAACCTGGAGCTTTGTGTCTTTTGCTACCGTATAAAGTGTGGAGTTGAATTCATCAACCAGGACTTTTTTTGCTTCCGCAAGAGAATCAATGTAGGAATAGTTGCCGTTTCCCGAATCTGCAAGGGTTTCTGCGGTCACGTCGTTGTAGTTGCCCATTCCGAAACCGAGGACTGATAAGAATATGCCTGTTTCCTTCTTTTTACCGATAAGATCCTCAAGCTCATCCCCGGAGCACTTTCCGATATTAAAATCACCGTCGGTAGCAAGAATTATCCTGTTGTTTCCACCCTTGATAAAGTGTTTCTGCGCGATCTCATATGCAAGTTCGATCCCGCCTTCACCGTTTGTTCCGCCGCCGGCACTTAAACGTGAGAAGGCTTTGTTTATTTTGGATCCGGCACTTCCGGTAACACCATCAAGTACTATATTTGTTCCGTTTGCGTATGTTACGATCGAAACCCGGTCATTTCCCGTGAGGTTTTCGGTCATAAGCTTCATCGACTCTATTAAAAGAGGCAGCTTGTTTTCGGAATTCATTGAGCCTGAAACATCGATCAGGAATACAATGTTGGAATCAGGTTTTTTGTTCTCCTTAAGATCTTTTGTGCTGACACCGAGGATCATGAGTTTGTGATCTCTGTTCCAGGGACAGTCGGATACGGTTGAATCAACCCCGAACCTTTCTCCTGATTTCGGTGATGCATAATCATATTTGAAATAATTGACCATTTCTTCGGCTCTTAACGTAATTCCCGTAAAATCGTAAAGACCGTATCCGGAATTAACAAATCTTCTCATGTTTGCGTAGCTTGCGGTGTCGACATCGGCTGCAAAGGTAGAGAGAGGGGATCTGTTTACGTCCTTAAAACCGTTTTCATCGATCGCTTCATAGGTTTCGCCGCTTGCATCGGGGATGGGGCGGTCATAAGGATCAGGATAGTATCCGCCGTCACATAAAACATCGTAGCTTTCACAGGCCGTATTTTTTGAATAATATGAATCTGCGGCAGCTTCCGTGCAGTATTCGGCATCCGTATAGTAGTCGATTGCAGGTGATTCGGCACATTCAGCGACCGGTTCCGTTTCTGCGGATGCCGGACTGTCTGCATACGAAGCAGAGTTACCTGAAAGTGTGCTTTCGGATTTCCCAGCTGTACCAAGGTTTAATCCGCAGGCCGTTACGGCGGGTAATAAGATTGCGATTGCAAGCAGTGAGATAAGACTTCTTTTCTTCATAATAAATCCTCCCTTTTTCCTGTTGAGTTATTTTTGATACGCCGGCAGGTATTCCTCCGGCCCTGGCCTTGTTTTTGCCCTGATATCTTATATACGGAAACAGGAGGGAAGATTTATGGGGGATTTTGAAAAAAATTTGTATTTTTTAATAAAATGCGCGCAAAACCATAATATAACTGATTTTGCGCGCGTCACTGTTAAGAAAGCTATTCAATGTAAGAAAGACTTTCAACGATCATAAAGATATTCATCTTTTGTATCGGTCTTTTTAATGGCGAGTATTTCTATGCTTCCGTTATCAGGTCTGTAGGATACAAGACATCCGGTGTTTGTTTTATTATCCGTAAAACTTGCGACCAGCGAATCATCAGTCGTCCTTTCGGGTCCGAAGATGTCGGCTTTGGATCCGGTCAGCTCCGGTTCATAACTAAGATCTGAGATTTTCGAAAATCCCAAAGCATTCAGCGCTTCGGACAACCCGGCGGTCTTATCGATATCCTCATCGATGGCTTCCGATTCAGCGGCTGCTTCCGATTCGGCATTCTGGGTTTTATTTGCGGTACTAGCGGCTGAGGCTGCTTTTGCAGAAGTATCCGCAGTGGGTTCTGATGCTGTGATGTCCTGAGTTTCCGCCGCAGCATCATAGGATGCTTCGGAAGCGGCAATACCAAGCATGTTTTCCGGCTCTTCGGCCATCTCAGCTTCGGGCCCGGCCATTTCGGCTGCAGGTTCTTCCGAAGCCTCGGCCTCGGCGGCAGCTTCATACTGCATGTCAGCTGCGGCCTCTTCATATTGTGAGGCATCAGCTTCCATGGGAGCCTGTGCACTTTCACTGTAGGCTTCGGCGGGAGTGGAAGAGT
>JAIKZD010000052.1 GCA_024682555.1 Lachnospiraceae bacterium
TTCTTACAGATCGGATTTGATCTGTTCCTGACCGGTCATTTTTGCATTTCGTAAGGTACAGTATTCATACTCACCTTCCCGATAGGTATCAAAAACCCCTTCCACGCAGATCTGTCCGCCTTCATCAGGATAGTCCTCCGGATAAGAATAATCATCCGTAAGTTCAAACTCTATTCCCTGCGAGCAGCACGCTGTGGCATCTGATATGATACATGCGTGGTACAGCCTGTCCGTGATCTCATCACGATAGACAGTATAAATCCCGCTCATCCTGACGGTCTTTCCCACATAGTTTTCAGGATAATACATCATATTATAGACTTCAGAATAGACCATTGTCGCGGATAAAACCGTCAGATCAATACATTCATCACCGGTTTGACCGGATATATCAGGCGCCGGCTCACTTGTGGGAGCCGGAATAAGTTCATCAACCTGTTCGGGGATTGCAGGATCTTCGGGGATCAAAGTTCCCTGATCGAGGATACTTTGTACATTATTCGGGTTGCTTGCCGGAACTCTTCCGGCTTTTTTTTCACCCATCCCGCAGCTTGCCGCCAGGATAAGAATGATCGTGCAAACGGCTATACCTGCGGCTTTTACTGCTTTCACCGGGCAATACCTCCTTTAACGCTTCCAGAAATATAACAGATCAAAAAGACCGCCACATCAACGGCAACAATGGTTGAACCAACAGGCGTTCCCGCCAGAATGGACAGGATGATCCCGAGAAAAGCACATATCACAGATAGCACCGCCGAACATATCGTAACGGCTTTGAAATTGTTAAAGATCCTCATTGCGGAGAGTGCGGGAAAGATGACAAGTGCCGATATCAAAAGCGACCCTACCAGATTCATGGCAAGAACGATGATGACCGCTATTATGACCGCTATCATCAGATTATAAGCTTCTGTTCCCGTTCCCGCTGCTTTTGAAAAATCCTCATCAAATGTAACAGCGAATATCCTGTTATAAAAAAATATAAAGATCAGCACTACGGTCAGCGAAAGAACAGTACACATCCGCACTTCTCCGGGTGTAAGGGTCAGTATCGAGGTGGATCCGAACAATGTTGAACATACATCTCCCGTCAAATTCGATGATGTTGAGAAGATGTTCATGATCAGATAGCCAAAAGCCAGCGCCCCGACTGATATCATGGCTATGGCGGCGTCTCCTTTTATCTTTGCTTTCTGTCCGGAACGAAGGAGAAGTACGGCACTTAATACCGTAACGGGAAGTACAAGCATCATTTCGTTCGTAAGCTGCAGAACCGCTGCAACGGACATTGCTCCAAATGCCACATGGGATAATCCGTCTCCGATAAATGAAAACCTCTTAAGTACAAGTATCACCCCAAGCAGCGAAGAGCATAACGCTATCAATACACCCACGATCAGGGCATATCTTACAAAAGGATATTGAAGATACAGGATCAGCTTATCCATCTTTCCCACCGCCTTTCCGTTTTATAAAG
Source organism: Lachnospiraceae bacterium (assembly GCA_024682555.1). Taxonomy (GTDB): domain Bacteria; phylum Bacillota; class Clostridia; order Lachnospirales; family Lachnospiraceae; genus UBA2868. The sequence continues at coordinate 1,481 of JAIKZD010000052.1, forward strand.
TATTAAGAGCCTCTTTAAGAACAGACAGATTCTTCTCCATGACGGACAGATAAGTTGTTCCGCCATCAACATCCTTTGCCGTTGTGGACTGCAGGGAATCCATTGTAAGTATCTGCTGGTCTTTACCTGCTGTATTCTGTATGATCGTTTCCGCGATCCTGTGATCATTCCCTTCGATGGTCATAACGGCATGCAGCGAAAGCTCATCAACCTTTTCCGCCAGGAAAGTAATGGTCTCAAAGCTTGCCTCCGTTTCGGCCGAGCACCCGACAAAAGCCGCATAATATGTAAGCCCGTAATCGTCCGTCAGATAACGGAACGGAAAACGGTCGCCGAACAGAACCGTCTTAAGGGGAGCTGCTGATACGGCTTCACTGTACTGCCTGTCAAGATCGTTTAACTTCTTAATGTATTCTTCACTGTTTGTCTCATAAACCTGAGCGTTCTTTGCATCTATCCTTTGGAGTTCTTTGGAAATACTTTCCGTTAATGCTGCGGCATTCCGAAGAGACAGCCATACATGCTCGTCATATTCGATCTCGTGTTCCTCATGCTCATGTTCATCGGCATCTTCGTGCTCATGTTCATCGGCATCCTCGTGCTCGTGTTCATCGGCATCTTCGTGCTCACCGGCATCTTCTTCGTGTCCGTGCTCGTGCTCGTGTTCACTTTCCTGCATGCCCTCAACCATTTCCTCTTCCTTAACGGATTCTCCGAGGGTCTCAAGAAGGTTGATAACTGCCATATCTTTATTTACTGCTTCCTTAAGGGCATCTTCTACCCATTCATCGGACTCGCCGCCCACATATATGAACATGTCACAGGTTGAAATTTTCAGGATATCGTCTGCCGTTGGCTGATAGCTGTGAAGATCGACACCGTTATCAAGCAGCATTGTGACTTCTGCATTTGCCGGATTATCTCCGAGTATATTCATTACCCAGTCGTACTCGGGAAAAATGGTTGTTACGATCTTAAGCTTATCATCACCTGCTGCCGCAGGTATATCATTTACCGCTCCGCATGCGGAAAGACAGCATGCCATCATGATAAAGGCCGCCAGAACCGAAATATATTTTTTCACTTTTATTACCTCCGTATCATTTGTTTTTGCGCACAAAAATACAGGGCATATCCTTCGGAAAAGGATACAGCCTGCCTATACGTTGGTTTTTTCAATTATTAAGACGGACTTTTACGGAAACAGGCGTATCAGGCTGAAATGATGATACGGCAAAAGACATGAGGGAAAATGCCGCTAAAACATACATGATAACAGCGGAAGCTGCCGTAATATCACTGCCTGCCCCCCGTATGTTATTCTCACACTGCTGTATGCAGGCACAGATGGGGCAATCCTCCCCCGTACAGTCATGATCGGCATGTAATGCAATAAACAGGGAAGAAAAAAGAACCAAAACAAGCATTATGAATGTCATGATGCCTGCCGTTACTTTTATCCTGCCGGTTTTATAATATCTCTTCATGCGTCTTTTATATCTGCCAAATAATCTTTTCACATACCCAATATGAGAACCATTCCCAATTATAGTAACGGGACCTGTGTCTGTCAAGCAGCAGGATATAACGGACTTTACCGCATCTTTTGCCCGATGAGGCTATTTTCCCAGCTCATCAAGCCTTGCGGCCGCATCTTCATATCCGGTAAATACTATTCCCTTGAATCCGAGCTTTTCGGCACTAGTTACATTTTCCACGGTATCATCTATGAACACGCATTCCTCTGCTTTCAGGCCATACCTTTTTAACAATGTCCTATATATCTCAGGATCAGGTTTCACGATGCCTTCCCTGAAGGAAAAAACACACCCGTCAAATCTTTCTATAAACGAGATACAATCGTAACACTGTTCATACCCTGCAGGGGTAAAATTGGTGATGCAATAAAGCCTGTAACCGGCCTCTTTCAGCTCATCTATCCAGCCTTTTGTATAGTCATATTTTCCCATGATTCCCGAACATGAATCATAGGCTTTATGCAGTTCATCCGCGATCTCGGGATCTGTACTTATGAAAGCATCCATTGCTTCCTCATAGGTGAGCTTCCCTTTTTCATATTCGGTCCAGTAAGGTGTCATGGCAGACGCCTTGATGATCCTTTTTATCATGGTTTCGTCAAAACCTTTTTCCGCAAGGTACTCTTTAAACCTGAAGGGAGCCAGAACATTGCTTATATCAAAGACTATATTCTTTATCATTTAATTCTCCTTAACACTTCGTCAGTCATGAGACTGCGGTCTGTTATGCTCTGTGCATTTTTTTATCACGTAAGGCCAGATACATACCCCAAAGATCACCATTATAAAACGGGCTGCCATATTTCCCCAATGACTGCCAAATGCGGCAACGATCGTTGCCGGAGCAAACAATTCCTTCCAGGCAAACATGATCGCCGCACCGATAAAGGTAAGTATCGGCAATTCGTATGAACCTGCGGGTATCTCATAGTGAAGACGGTGTCTGTCTAAAAAGCTTCCGGCCATAAACCCGAGGAAAGCTCCGCAGGCCTTAAATGTATCATTCATCATTTTATTCGGATCGACTAAAAGCTCCCCGTCCACATAATCCATCGGATACGGCTTTAACAGGATATATATAAGGGTCAGAATTACCAGAATAACACCGCCCAGTGTCAGTATATCCGTGAGTTTTTCGTTCCCGTCGATCTGCTTCTGCACCATGCCAACGATCCAGATTATAAGAGCCGATTCGCACAGTCCCGTTATAACATCCTGAGGGGTATGCACTCCCAGAAAATTCCTTGAAAAAGCTGTCAGCAGGATAAGAACACCGCACAGAATAGAAAGCCATTTTCTTTTATCCTTCTGCCAGACCAGAACCGTACCGTAAGTGGCCGTGGCAACCATTGTGTGTCCGCTCGGAAATGAATAGCCCGTTGCCGCCACCTTGGAATCCCCGGCAGGCTCGATGAGATCGGACCGGATCCATGGCCTGTAGGCACATACCGTCAGTTTGATGATACCGTTTATCAGCTCACCTATTCCCCAGGTTGTAATAAAGCGGTATCCCCACTTCTTATCAACACACCAGAAAACGACAAAAGGCAGAAACGGCATGATATCCACCGCAAACTTTGACAGCGAATTGAAAAATTCATCGAACATGCCGCCCGTTGCATTTCTTAAATCCTGAAGCCACAATAAATACTGAATATCCATTGATTTTCTCCTTTTTACCTGCCAGGGCAGGATCATAATCCCGGAAACCTATTTTCCGCAATAACATATTCCCCGTTCTTAAACTTTACGGAAGATTCCTCAGTCTTGAATCCGGCTTTTTTCATCACCCTTAATAAAGTATGCATATAGAATCCATGTGTAACAACAGCTGCATCCATGTCATCTTTGCTGATCAACTCCACAAATTCTTTTGCACGCTCCGCCGTTTGCCTGCGTCCTTCGGCCTGCCTTTTAATATTAATAAGCCACTGCAGACGTCCGGTAAGATTCCAAAACCACAGCGGCATACTGATTTTTGTATCGAAGCTCGATTTAAGCGGGACTTCATTTATAAGCCCGGATCCGGGGGATGCTGTATGTAACCTTCCTGATCGGAGAATGATCATACTTCTCACAATCCGAATCGAATCCTTCGGATGTACATCGCCTGCTCCAGCGAAAATCCACCTCCGCATGTCTGATAATAACTACTCTCAAGTGAACTCCCCTATCCTACACAGGTTATTATTATACCACATCAGTTCCAGAATGATTTAATTCATCTGTCACAGCTCCTAAACTCCATCGATACAGCAGAAGGCATTTTACTTGCCAAGAAACGATCTCACTTCCCGGCAGAATTCTTCCGGCAGCTGACCCTGCGGAGAATGGCCGCAGCCTTCGATCAGCCTCAATTCTTTCTCGGGAGCCGTTATCACGTCCATATAGTCTTCGATAAATCCTACCGGACAGATCCAGTCGCAGGATCCTGATATAAACATTACAGGCATCCTGTATGCATCGCCCGTTTCAAGAGCATTAAAGTCCGTCATGTATCCGGCAAGCGGGTCTTCCACCAGTTTTTTATATCTCGTATCTCCCGTCAAAGCACCCATTTGCAGAAAATACCATCTCATGTCATCAACTCCGGCAATGGGACTTGTAAGTGCCGCCATGGTTGAGATATCCTTCGTTACCGGCTGCGGATGGTACGGATCAACCTTTGTCCTCAGGTCAAACAGATTCGCTATGCTCATATCCGCAATAAACTTCTCATAGGAGGCTTCCATTTCAGTCGTATCGTCACCGTTTGCCTGTGCTATGGCAAGTGCATCCTCATAGGAGTATTTCTCACCGGCATAGTCCTTCTCGTTAACACACTGTCCTATGCCGATATATGCAGAAACCTTTTCCGGATGAGCCAGAGCATATCTGCTGCCTAGCATTGTTCCGTATGAATGTCCTATGATAATGACCTGATCCTTGTCAAAGCGGTCACGCAGATAATCGACAAGAGCATCCAGATCCTTAAGCTGCGCCTCAAAGCTCAATGTTTTATTGTCGGGATCGACAGCGGCGTTATGGTAGTAGGACCTGCCGCATCCCCTCTCGTCCCAGCAGACCAGTGTGTAATCATCGGTCAGAAAATCCTGCCAGCAGTAATCAATGAATGTCGTCGGTGATCCCGGTCCGCCATGAAGGGAGATGATCACCGGGTTGTCAGCATTTTCCCCGGTGATAGTGATATATTCCTCCTGATCTGTCAGTCTGACATATATCTGTTCATTTACTCCGTCCTTATAGCGGATAAAGTGCTTAAGCTGGTTTATGTTCCTTCCCGCTATAAAGAATGTGAACGCGCAGGATACGGTCACTGCGGCCAATATCGCTGCGGTTTTCAGTATTCCGAAAACGATCCGTAAAGACAGCTTTTTCTTCGGCTTAGGTCCGCATACCTCTTTCCGGTGTCTGAGATGAATTCCTATATGACCCGCTCCGAGTATTACGGATCCGATGATCATAAGGATATTCCCGCCGTATATTCCCAGAAGGAAGAACGCGATGACAGGAAGTGTCGCACCTGCAACCGGGATTCCGAAAAGTCCCCTGTAAAAGTCCTTCATGGTCTTTTCACTCTTAAAATACCGGATCCAGAATATTTCATAGAGGATCATGCACAGGAAAGAAACAGCGAGCACAACTACCCAGAAGTTCCATCCCTTATAGTTAAAATCGGAAAAAAAGAGTGCCACGGGTGTTACAATAAACTGCCCGGCTCTTTCCAGCGCAAGCAGAATTTTATTTTCTTTTACCGCATATTTTTCATAATCCTGCGGCTTATTCTTTGTCCATAAAATGTTGGGAACAAACAGTAAAACCAGCCATATCAGCCCTATATATGAAAATCCGAAGCACATATTTTAAAAACCTTTTCTTTCTGTTCATCATTTAGCCAATTATATACCATCTGTTAACACAAACAAATCAAACTGCTAAAAAATGTTCGAACAGTAGTCCCAACCACTAAATCATGCAGAAGATCATTTTTCAGTCTTGGAATATCATTAAAAATCCCTGGATCCCCAACAAGTACAACGCTTCTACCACTCAACAAATCCCCAAGAGTATCACCGGCATTGTCATGAGTATTCCAAAATTTATTATAATAGAAGCCAGATGAAAACCACACCTCATCAGGATCACACACTTTTATAAGTGTTTTTTAAATAATAAATTTTGCAATCATACCGGCTAGTGACAGGAAGCTTTCGGCTTTGACTATGGCAATTCCCTGCCCTTCATCTCCCAGAACAACCAGCTGGTCTCCAGAAGATATATCAAACAGCTTTCTGGCTTTTGCAGGAATCACTATCTGACCCTTATCTCCCACTGTCACAAGACCAAAGAGGTGCTTGCCCTTAGGAGGAACATTAAATCCCATATTTTCCTCGGGCTCATAATTGGCCAGGTCATCTAAAGACACTCCGAAAATATCAGCAAGCTGTTTGCATTTATCAAGATCGGGAATACTCTCTCCCGCTTCCCATTTGGCAACAGACTGCCTCGTGACGCCTATCTTTTCCGCAACATCCTCCTGAGTCATCTGTGAAATCTTTCGCAACTGAACCAGATTGTCCTTGAACATGGTTTATTTCTCCTTCTTAATTCCCAGTACTGCCCATCTGAAAAACGGAATCCGTGAAATGATGGCATATAGACCGTATCCGAAAACGAATCCTGCCACAAGACTTAAAATGTAGCATACAGGCGCAGGTAAGAGTCCCGGCTTTGCAATGATCAGCGCCACGGAAGAGATTCCAAGGTAATGAAATACGTATAATCCGAAACTGTGAGCTGACATCCATCCGGTAAAAGAGCTGTATGAGTCGCCAAAGCGTGCCATTCCGGCCAGCATTGCAAGCGATCCCACATACGCATCAAGCGCATATAAGAAGCCTCTGTTGATCGGTTTATCTGCATAGTTATCTCCAAAATACAAAGAAGCAAAAGCCACACAAATCATCACAGCTGCCACTATCAAGGGTATTGCTATCTTCTTCAGTCTTTCGATCACCTCCTCATTGGAGAACACGAAGTAACCAAGCATAAAGAACACAAAGTAAAAAGCGATTCTGTAAACTGATATTATAGGCATATTAAGAATCTGAGCTGCTCCCCAGATCGGAAAAACAAACAGTGCGATCAGCCACAGAGGAGTCTTAGCCCCGGCTGCCAACAGCCTTCCTTTTTCAACCTTTCTGATCAGCACCAGCACCACGCAGTAAATCCACAGAAGATGCATGTACCAGAGTACACCGCTTCCGGAGGCAACCATTATCAAATAGATAACCGGCTTCGGAACTCCTTCAGACACAAGTCCGTCAAATCCTCCACCAAGTGACATACTCACATACCCTTGAATGAATTGAAATACAAAAAGACCTATAGTAGATGGTACCAGAAGTTTTAAAGTTCTGGACTTTATGAACTCCTTATCCGAATGTGAATCCAAAGATAATCCGGCACTTATTCCGGAAACCACAAAAAGGACCGGCATAAACCACGGATATACCAGATACTGAAATATGTCGTAGTACTGAATCGGCAGATCTGTGATCTTTCCAAGACCGCCAAGAACACCCTCAGCGTTATACATATAAAACACATGGTAGATCACAACGATAACAACTGTGATCCAGCGAATGTTGTCCAAATAGTGTTTTCTCATACTTATCCCACCTTTGCAATTTATTTTAACATAATTCTATTGCGCTGATAAGTATGAGTCCACCAACCAGAATTAACATTTAAGAAGCGTTTGTGTTAAGAATTGTTGCTTTAGTTTTCATGTCAAAAATGCAACAATCATCAGGATATAGCAGATTGTCTTCGGCAGCATGAGCATTCCAAGCATTGGCACAAGCCCGGCAAACACTGCAACCGGGATATGGAACAGGAATGACAACAGAATATACAGCCACTAATAATGGCAAACAACAGGTAGCAAATATCAAATAATGATTCTCCGTATTTCATCTTCCCTCCTTAATTGGCACTTTGATCCATTTTCTCAAAGGCCATCCTTGGGTTGTCATCTTCATCTACATGAATGGTTCCACAGTGGACAAATCCGTTCTTCTTGAGCATATTCTGCATGACCTTGTTGTCTCCATGGGTATCAATCCGAAGATTTTTGCATTTATCAAATGCCCATTTTAAACAAAATGATCCTACTCCTTTTTCAGAGCCGTCCGATGCCATCCTGTGTACAACTCCGTATGTACTGCTGCCGGTCCAGTTGCCATCTTCAATATCTATGTAATTAGGCTCAATTTCTTTTCCCTGATCAAAAAAGAAAGTTCCGATCACGATGCCGTTATCGCTCTCGCACACGTAACTGCAGCCCTTTTCTATATCTTCCTTTATCAGCCGTTCCGGAGGCCAGTTAGTCAACCCCCACTGGTTGGGATTCCCGTGCTCAGCCATAAATTTCCTGGCATAGGCATATATTTCCATTATTCTTGTCAAATCATTGTCAGTCGAATTTCTTATCTTCATTTCCTCTCACACCGGCATTTGCATAAATTCATCTATTGCCTTCAAAACCGGCTCCGCATATTTCTTTTCTCCGAAAAGCCATTGCTCATGCTGCATGTCGAACTCCCTTATGTCGGGATCATGGAAATATTTTTTATAGCGTTTCAGATATTTCTCTCCCATCTTCTTGGCATATATGAAATGAGCTTTTGTATGTTCCACATTAATATCATCTTCCAGATATGTGAGCAGATCGGTATAATACTCATTCCTTTTGACAGCATGCCAAGGAGCAATTAAGCCCCCTGGCATAGATTGCATTTACTCAATAGGAAAGCAGGCTTCCGTTATATACTCATCAGGATTCTGTGTCTGTGCAGGACCCACATAGTAGATATTAAACATAGGTCCATTCATTTTGTATCCGTTTGCCTTAACCCATAACGCCACAGTTGCATATGCCTCACCCATCTGATCGTAGCTGCCTTTAATAATACAACTTGCAACTTTTACTTCAGGAAGATTTTTAAACTTCACATGCTCCGTATCGTTATATGAACCGCTCACGGTCATCCAGGCAATGATCTCAACATTTTCTTCCTTGTACTCGGGATCAGGAAATTCAGCCGCCGCAAGACACGGGTCTGCCGGAACAAGATTCTTGCATTCACTCATCATTGTATTCCAAAGCATTCCTTCATCTTCATAGTGAGGAACCACCATCTGAACCGTGGCAGCATATCTCTCCGGTATTGTTTTTACTGTTACATCAAAACTCATATTCTGCTCCTTTCTCAGCCTCTTTCTGGCTGTTTCCAGAAGCATCAGTTTGTACTCCGTTTCCCGGGAAAGCTTTGATAGTTCCTTCTGCCTCTCTGACAGAAATGCGTCCATCTTTTTTTTATCATCGTAACAATCAAGGATTTTGATGATATCTGCAAGGGCAAAGCCCATATCCTTGAGTGATGTGATTCTTCCGATGTCAAAAAGCTGTTCCTCGTGATAATAGCGGTACCCGGTGAATTTATCGATCTCTGCCGGTTTCAAAAGTCCGATATCATCGTAGTGGCGTAACATCCTGATGCTTACTCTGGATAACTTTGAAAATTCGCCTATTTTAAGCATTTATTCTTACCTCCATGGATGGTTTTCTTGAGCTCACTACAACGATAATCCCTCACATAATGTGAGAGTCAATACACTTTTTCTATGCTTCATTTACCAGTTTCCCGGTTAAATGCTCTATATCCAGTTCCAGACAACATACACGAGGAAAGGCATTTTTCATTTCCTTTTCAAGATATGCTTCATCATCCGTAAACTTCCGACAGAGACACGTACAGATTTCTTTTTTCTTTTCGTCATCCAAAACCTCGCGGATCCTTCCAAACACTATTACGCTACGGATATTTAGAGCCCACTCGCCTTCTTTTCGATAGCCTTTATCCATCACACAATAGCTTACCTTATCACACTTTGATATCGCATCAAGCTTATGGCCTTCCTTGGCACAATGGAAGTAAAGCTTCATGTCACTCTCCGAATACCAATGATCCAACGGGACACCATAGGGATATCCATCATCTCCAAGAACGGATAACACACCCCTTGGTTCATTCTTCAGGATCTCTATACATTCCTCGTTTGTAATCTGCTGCTTAAAGCGTCTCATTTCTCTGAACATCTATCTTTAATCCCTCCTCTTACAATCATATAAGAAGCTATAACAATTTCCACCAGCGTTAAAATATTCTCTTTTTAAATATTTGTCTCTGGGATACATATCGAAACCTCGTGATTAGCATGTATTCTTTTGCAAAAGAAAATGGACTCGACGGCTCGGGTGTTTTTGTTTTCCCTTTCGCTTTGTCCATTGTAAATATAACACACCTGTTTTGAAAAAAGAATACTCAAAACCTACCACACTTTCCGGGATAACTTACTATTCCTGCTTTGCCGGGCACACAGTAATTTCATCGAGATCCAGAATAAATCCGCTTGCCTGAAGTTCGCCTCTGTTTTTTTCTACATCTTCACCGGACGCAATTTCAATCTTTACAGAAATCCACGGAACTGGTTTCAGCCTTTGGTTCAAGTTCTTAAACCATAGTGCATTATTCATCCTTATATCGTAAAAGAAGCGCGGCATTTACCACAACAAACACTGATCCGAAATTATGCCATAATGCGCCTGTTACAGGGGTAAGGATTCCTGCTGCTGACAGGATGACTGCCGTTATGTTGATGATCATC
>JAIKZD010000086.1 GCA_024682555.1 Lachnospiraceae bacterium
TGGAAGAGATCCTGAGCTCCGTAGAGCAGTCCGTGGAAACCATCTGTAATTATGCGGAAAAAAGGGCCGAAACCCATAAGGACTTTCTGACCGATGAGGCCGATCGCAATCGTTTCAACTATGATGTCTCCGAACTTGGTAAAAGCATAGCCGAGACCACTCCCGGCGCCATATCCGTGTATCTCAGATATAATCCCGAGGAATTCAGTCCCACCGAAGGATTCTGGTACACCATCAATTTTGAGGACGGATCCTGGGATCACACCGAGCCTACTGATATCAGCCTGTATGATAAGGACGATATTGAGCATGTCGGATGGTATTACATTCCCGTGGAAGCCGGAAAACCCATATGGATGGATCCCTATTTCAACCGGAATCTCGGTATCGACATGATATCTTACATAATTCCCTACTTCCATAACGGCCATACCGTCGGGGTGATCGGCATGGACATAGACATAAGCATGTTACGGGATTTTGTCGCAAATATAAAACTGTACGACAGCGGACGTGCATATCTGGTATCTTCCCAGGGAGATATAATCTTCCACTTTGATTATCCCGACGGAGTACGAAGCAGTGATCTTACGGAAAACCTGATGCCCTTTGTCAACAGCACACTGAACACGCCTGTTGACGAGGTAAGAACCGTTACCGGAATAGACGGTATATCCAGCAAGGTCCTGAAAAAAAGACTGAGAAACGGAATGATCCTCGGCATGAATGCTACCGTTGGTGAGATCAACGTCCCTCAAAGCACTCTTACAAAAAATCTTCTATGGATATCTCTCTTCATACTCGTTCTTGCCATAGCGGTCTGCCTTGTCTTTATCCGAAGCGTTACAGCTCCGCTAAAACGTATGACAAGGATAGCGGAACATTATGCGGACGGAGATTATTCTGAGAATATAACCACGGACAGCGCCGATGAGATCGGCACACTGTCAAGATCCCTGCAGAGCATGTCGACCTCCCTGAAAAACCAGATCGAGATAGCCGATACGGCCAACAGATCAAAAAGCATCTTCCTTGCAAACATGTCCCATGAGATAAGGACTCCGATAAATGCTATCTTAGGCTTTGACGAAATGATACTGCGCGAGAGCAAGGAAAAGGAAACTCTTGTATATGCGTCAAACATCAAAAACGGCGGTCAGACCCTCCTTGCTCTGGTCAATGAGATCCTGGATTTTTCAAAAATCGAATCCGGTAAACTCGAGATAGTTCCGGTCGAATATGAACCCGCCATTCTGATAAGCGATATGATCGATATGATAGAATTCCGGGCAGGTGAAAAGAAACTTGAGATAATCCATAACATAGATCCTTCGATCCCTTCGGGGCTGCTTGGCGATGATATCAGACTCAGAGAGATATTCACAAACCTATTAACCAACGCGGTGAAGTATACCGAGAAAGGCAGCATTACCCTGACCGTTAAAAAACTGTCTGCGGATGATCACAAGGTCCGTCTGCATGTTTCGGTAAAGGATACCGGCATCGGGATCCGGAAAGAAGATACGGCTCATCTGTGGGATTCCTTCCGCAGACTTGACGAAAAGAACAATCGCGGAATAGAGGGAACCGGCCTCGGACTTGCGATCACACATAAATATATCGAACTTATGGGAAGCGAGCTCCTGCTTGACAGTACCTATGGACAGGGTTCCGATTTTCATTTTGACCTTGATCAGGAGATAACCAACCCCGAACCTGTCGGAGATTTTGAAAAAATAAGGGAAGGCCGGCACAGGTCGGTAGATATCTACAGGGAAGGTTTTGAGGCCCCCGATGCGCATATACTCATTGTTGATGACGTTAAGGTAAACCTTGCCATCATCAAGGGCCTGTTAAAAAATTCTCTTATAAACATCGATACCGCAATGAGCGGCCGGGAAGCGATCGAAAAAATGCGAAAAAATACCTATGATATCGTTTTTCTGGATCATATGATGCCCGAAATGGACGGTATCGAGACTCTGTCGCTTATCAAGGCCGATCCCGACATACACAGCGAAAACATACCCATCATCGCTCTTACCGCAAATGCACTCTCGGATGCACAGAAGATGTATGCGGAAAGCGGATTCACCGATTATCTGAGTAAGCCCGTCGTTCCCTCATTTCTTGAGGAAATGCTCATCAGATATCTGCCGGATGATAAGCTCATTAAAAAAGAATAGGATCGGAAACGCTGCGAAGAGACAGGATACATTTTGCCTGATCTCTTTTCGGATAATATATGAGTCTTTCTAAAACCCTCCGCTATGAAAATTACAATAACAAATGCCTATATCTACTATCGTATCTATATCATCACCGGTGATGAACATTACAGGGATTATGCCGAATTCATCCATAATAATTCAAGAAATTCTTCCCTGACGTCTGACTGAACTTTCGGAAGTGTATTTACCTGTCCTGTTTAGGTTCAGAACAGGGATATATGTAAAAAACACCGGAGGAGGGTTTACCCTGATCCGGTGTTTTTCTGTTAAAGCTTTCTTTAGCCCTTTTCAGATCAATGCCTGTTCAGGCTCTTTATTCTCAGGCCTTCTTTTCAGCCTGCTTCTTGAAGGTCTGAACACCCTCAATAACCAGGATAACGGCAAGAATAGCCATTGCAAGTGCAAAGATGAGCTGGAACCAGTCACCCCATACTGCATCGGGAGTGGTGATGAGCTTGCACTTCTTGATGATGGTCATTACAAGGCTTGTAAGCGTTGCACAAAGCATGAATACCATGGGGATGAAGAACATCTTGTTGTTCTTTCCTACTTCGCCGAGCCATGCACATACCGCAAGCAGAGCGATACCTGCAAGCAGCTGGTTGGCTGCACCGAACAGACCCCAGATGGCGCTTAACTTAAGTCCGCCGAGTACACAGCCTATGATAACCATGAAAGCCGTACCGAATAAAGGATGAGCAAGAAGCTTACGGATACCCGTTGCATCCTTCCATGTTGCCTCTTCCTTCTTTAAGAAGAGCTCGGAGAACATGAAACGTGAAAGTCTTGTTCCTGTATCAAGTGATGTAAGAGCAAATACGGAAACAGCCAGTGTTAACAGAGCATAGATCGTGTTGTATGCGCCTGTTCCTTCATTGTTGAACATTGAAGCAATACCTGCACCGAATGCAGCCGAAGGAGAACCGAACTCTCCGCCCGTGTATTTCTCAAATACCATACCTACAGCTATAAGGGATACGATACCGAGAGCTGACTCGATGAGCATCGAGCCGTAACCGATAGCCTTGGCATCTTTCTCGTTGGCAAGCTGCTTGGATGAAGTTCCTGTTGAAATAAGTGAATGGAAGCCCGAACATGCACCGCAGGCAACCGTTATGAACAGAGCCGGGAACAGAGGTCCTATGCTTGTTGACATTCCCGTAAATGCAGGGATGGTAAATGTAGCCTGCTTGGTGAATGCCGAAATAATGATACCGATAACGGCGAGAGCCATCATTGCGTAAAGTAAGAAACTTGAAAGATAGTCTCTCGGCTGAAGCAGTATCCATACGGGTACAAGTGAAGCAACCGTGATATATATACCGATGAATACGATCCATGCGGTTCTGCCCATTACAAATCCGCACTTAAGACCGATAACGGTGATGAGGATGATACCGATAACGCCTGCGATGGAAGCGGGAACGGTAGCAACATTCAGCTTGTTGGTAACATAGCCGTAAATAATGGCCAGTACAATGAACAGTAAGGATATCATTGCGGTAGACTGGTTTCCTGTAGGATTTGCGGCAAATCCGAATCCTTCCTCACTGAAGAATGTACCTGCAACGACGTTAACAAAGGATGCAATTACAAGGATCAGAACCAGAAGTGCAAAGATGATGAACAGCTTCTTTGCTCTCTCTCCCATGGTATCCTTAATGATCTCTCCCAAAGATTTTCCGTCATGACGAACGGATGCAAAAAGTGAACCGAAGTCCTGTAATCCTCCGAAGAAGATACCTCCGATCACGCACCAGAGAAATACCGGAAGCCATCCGAAAACTGATGCCTGAATAGGTCCGTTGATGGGACCTGCTCCCGCGATGGATGAGAAATGATGGCCCATGAGTACTGCCGGCTTAGCAGCCACATAGTCAACGCCATCCTCTTTCTCTATAGCAGGAGTCTTTCTTGTTGGATCAATGCCCCACTGCTTTGCAAGCCATGAGCCATATGTGATATAGCCGATGACCAATAAAACGATAGCGGCAATGATGATAAGTAATGCTGTCATTTTTTCCTCTCCTTTGCTATGAATTATTACTTATATATTTCCATAACGAGGCGTTTCAGATCTCCCCCGAGCCGGTTGGTTACTACCCGTCCCGCAGGCGCCTCGATTACGGCTGCCTTATATCTCCCAAAGCCCCAGAGTCCGAGCTTATAGGATTTCGAATGTTTAAGCTTCTTTATGAGCCCTGCCGTTTCTTCATCAAGTTCATTTACTATGATCAGAAGAGTGACGTCGGTACTCTTGTGTGTCGGATCCGGAGTCACCCTGTTGATACCCCTGTCCCAGGCTGTGCTGTCAAGCTTTAAGAGCTCATCCCTTTCTATGCTGTCACGCTTTGCGATGAATACAAATTCATTGGCGGTCATTTCCGAGAGCTTCGCACTCTTCATAAGAAAATACTGTTCCTGTTTTCCGTTAAAGACCGCTTCCGCATCGAAGGGTGCTTCGCATCCTTCATCGGTAACATTATAATATACTCCGTATGCATCAAGGAGCTTATCAAAAAGGTCATCGCAGTTCATGAAACAGCCTCTTCTTCGTCACTCTTTGCCGGAGCGGTATATACACCTTCCGGGTGAGCTGCCTTTATCTCTTCAAGAAGCATCTTTGCCGCCTTTTCCCCGGGAAGCTGGGCCTCTATCAGCTCTTTGTCGTTCTTACATACTATCAGATACTCAAAAGTCAGATCTCCCTGATCACAGCACATATTTACGTGATATGAACGTACCCTGCGAAAGATCCTGTCAGTATCCTCATAGGCTATATAATAGGTTTTGAAACCCTTTTTTATAAAAAGATAGTCTCCCGCAACACAAACAATCCCAATCTGATGACCATTATCAAACTGGGATTTCAAAATATCCTTATCTGCATCCTTTGCCCCGGTAAGAGAATAAAACTTCATAACAGTCTCCTCTGTCTGGCAGATACAAGATATGGTAACTGCCCGATCTCAGCTTACAAGCTATTGTATCACAACTTTTGATTTATTAACAGTTTTTTTATAAATCTTAAATTTTATTAAATATAACATTATGCATGCATAAAATCAAGACTCCGGGAATGTACGACGGCACTGCCGACGCTTTATCCCGCCGGAACGGGAGCACGACAGAAAAAAGCTGCCGCATAAGATCATGCGGCAGCCTTTTTCATAAGGTTTATTGCTTTTAAACTGTTATACCTCTACACCCATGGCTTTGTAATACTCATCAAACAGAGAATTGGTGGCATCAAGGGTATTCTTGCTTATCTCCGGGAGTTCCTTGCCCCAGGCATTGGTGGCATCCTTGTAGCCCTGTTCAATGGCATCCTGCATTTCCTTCATCTTATCCGCGTCATCGCCGGCAAGGGCACTTGCGAAATCAAACAGCCGCTGGGATGTCTGCTTTACACCGAAATATCCGTCCTCCGAAACATCCTCAGCTGCCTGAGCCTTTGCGGCCTCGGAAACCGTTGAAAGATCACCGTCCGCAAATACCTTCCAGATGGAATCATCATCCGTTGCAACACCGAAGGCCTTAACCTGATCGCCAAGCATTTCTTTTACAAGATTCTTCATCTGTGAAATACGGGCGTCATTGTCAGCCTTAAGCTGTGTGATCAGGGCATCCCTGTCTTCCTTGCTCATCTTATTTATGGAATAGATCTGCTTGGAAGTATCACTCTCCGTTTCTTCCGATTTTTCGAAAACCGCAGCCACATCGGATATCTGGGAAGCCTTCTCTTCTATCTTTTCGGGCTGTTTTTTGATGTCATAACCGGTATCCGTATTGTAATTACCGTTAAGTCCGGCTATCTGTGATATCGTGCTCATTAAATACACCTCCTTGTGTTATTTAATTTAAAAACCATGAACCATCAGATCTCTGTTGAAAAGCCCTGATAAAGGCTGTCTATGGTCCCGTTGCTTGTGTAGGTATTGCCCCCTGCATTAGCTGCGGCTCTTGATATGGCCGAAGCCTTGGAGCTTACCTGGTCCGCCAATGAGTTCGGATTGCTGAACAGCACCTTAAGAGTGGAAATATCCGCTTTCTTAAGTTCCTCTTCATCAACGCTTAATTTGTTGTCGGCACCTGTAGAGATGCCCGCTTTCGAGAGCAGGTTGTCAAACTTGCCCATGTTTCCTACCATCCAGCCCGCATTTAACAACACGCCTTTTGTATCGGAGCTTACCGAAGAATCAAGGGTCTTGTTATACGCATCGGCAAAACCTTTTACGGCTTTTGTGATGGCATCCCAGTCGTAATCTTCGGTCTTTGTCTCTTCCCCTGTGGCTTCGTCAGTCTTCGTGATGGTCTTCTTCTCCCACAGGCTCTTAGAAGTAAGGGCATCTGCGGCAGTTTTCAGAGAATCGGAATCAGAGCGGATCGAAGACAATTTTGTATCACTGTCCTTTGCTTCGCTCTGTGATTCAGCCTTCTGATTGGCATAATAAGATTTGGCAAGCTTTGCATAGCTTCCGTTTTTGACCGAAGCATACTCGCTCAAACTTATGGTGCCGTAAACAGACGTGTCAGGTTTGTTAGAGGACGGCATTCCCAACATACTGTTGATACTGAACGACATTTTTCTACCTCCTTGTAATATTTTTAGAAATCCGTTTCTTCATACAGGCATAAACATCCACCTATACACATATATTATCGGCCGAAATACGCAAAAAGTCAATATGCAATGAGCAAAACCCGGATCCGATAAAGATCCGGGTCTTGTTTTTTAACAAACTGTTTTCAGTATGGGAATCACAACCCTGAAGGGATCGGATCAATTGTCGATCTCACTGACAGTTTCACCGCAGTTTCGGCATTTTAACTGACCGTGGCCAAAGCTGTCAAAAAGCTGCATGGTACCCTTGCATTTTTCGCTTTTGCAGATACGCTGTATGGCTCTTACGGCTCCGTCATCAACTCCGAAAGGGTTTCCGGTCCCGCCGTTTACCTTATTGAGTTCTTCTTCCCTCATGGATTTTATTCCTTTCATCATTGTCATTCTCCCTTCTGCACCATCCCGGTTCATATTATTATACGAACAAAGATCCTACCGGGCAGAAAATATCCGGATGATATTATTTCTTGTTGTCCTTATAGGTCTTCTTGGCTTCCTTGACACCGGCCTTAACGCCTGCAACAGATGCCTTGGCAACTTCCTTTGAGACCTTGGCTACTTCAACGGCAACATCTTTTGCTATCTCGCCGACCTGAACCGCTTTGTCGATAATCTCTTTCTTAAGATCCTTCGTATCAAACCCTCCTCTCGTAAATCCCTTATCACCTGAGGCAGAGGTTCCCTGAGCTATGGCTGCCTGTGCGGCTGCCAGTCTTGCTATGGGCACCCTGAAAGGTGAACAGGATACATAATCAAGACCTATGCTGTTACAGAACTCAACAGATGTGGGATCGCCGCCGTGCTCGCCGCAGATACCGATGTGAAGCTTTTTATTGACGGGCTTTCCTATCTCGATAGCAAGCTTCATGAGCTTTCCTACGCCCTGCTGGTCAAGCCTTGAGAACGGATCGTTCTCAAAGATCTTATTGTCATAATATGCCGACAGGAATTTTCCGGCATCGTCTCTTGAGAATCCGAAGGTCATCTGTGTAAGGTCGTTGGTACCGAAGCAGAAGAAATCAGCGGTCTTTGCAATCTCATCGGCTGTAAGGGCAGCTCTGGGAGTCTCGATCATT
The DNA here is from genome assembly GCA_024682555.1 of Lachnospiraceae bacterium. Classification (GTDB taxonomy): domain Bacteria; phylum Bacillota; class Clostridia; order Lachnospirales; family Lachnospiraceae; genus UBA2868. The sequence continues at coordinate 7,932 of JAIKZD010000086.1, forward strand.
GTACCGATCTCATAATTGATCTTTACGCCGGCCTTTTCGAGCTCCTCGTTTGCGGTCTCCTCAACCGACTTTCTTACGTAATTGTATTCCTTTGCATCGGCCGTAAGAGGGATCATGATCTCCGGTCTTACGTCCCACTCGGGATGCTTTTTCTGTACATTGATGGCAGCCCTGATGACTGCTCTTGTCTGCATAACTGTGATCTCGGGATAGGTTACCGACAGTCTCAGTCCGCGGTGTCCCATCATGGGATTAAATTCGTGCAGCGAATCTATGATGGCTTTGATATCCTCTATCGATTTGCCCAGAGCAAAGGCAAGCTTTCTGATATCGGCTTCCTCGGTGGGTACAAACTCATGTAAAGGAGGATCCAGAAATCTGATGGTGACCGGACATCCCTCAAGAGCCTCATAGAGCTCCTCAAAGTCCTTCTGCTGATAGGGAAGTATCTTGTCAAGAGCCGCTACCCTGCCTTCAACCGAATCCGCACAGATCATCTCACGGAAGGCTTCGATCCTTGTCTCGTCGAAGAACATATGCTCCGTCCTGCAGAGGCCTATTCCTTCTGCGCCCAGCTCTCTTGCCTTTCTTGCATCCTGAGGAGTATCCGCATTTGTCCTAACCTTCATGGTGCGGTATTTATCAGCCCAGCTCATGATCCTGTCAAAATCTCCGGCGATCTTGGCATCGGTGGTGGGAATAAGTCCGTCATAGATATTTCCGGTGGAGCCGTCTATGGAAATGGCATCGCCTTCATGATATTCCCTGCCGCCGAGAGTAAACTTCTTGGCCGCTTCATCCATTACGATATCTCCGCAGCCCGATACGCAGCACTTTCCCATGCCTCTTGCAACAACGGCCGCATGTGAGGTCATTCCGCCTCTTACCGTAAGTATACCCTGAGCGGATTTCATTCCGGTGATATCTTCGGGAGAGGTCTCAAGCCTTACAAGAACGACCTTCTCTCCTCTTTCCTTGGCCTTCTCCGCATCTTCCGCGCAGAATACTATGGTTCCGCAGGCAGCTCCGGGTGAAGCACCGAGACCCTTTCCAACGGGCTCGACCTTCTTAAGGGCTTCGGTATCAAACTGGGGATGCAAGAGCGTATCCAGGTTTCTGGGATCTATCATGGCAACCGCTTCCTGCTCGGTTCTCATGCCCTCATCAACAAGGTCGCATGCGATCTTAAGAGCAGCCTGGGCAGTCCTCTTTCCGTTTCTTGTCTGCAGCATGTAAAGCTTTCCGTGCTCAACGGTGAACTCCATGTCCTGCATATCCCTGTAATGCTCCTCAAGGATCCTGCATACATCGGTAAACTGTCCGAATGCCTCGGGGAACTTCTCACCCATTTCCCTGATCTGCATGGGTGTACGAACGCCTGCAACAACGTCCTCGCCCTGTGCGTTCGTTAAGAACTCACCGAACAGACCCTTGTTTCCCGTTGCGGGATCTCTCGTGAAGGCAACACCGGTTCCGCAGTCATCTCCCATGTTTCCGAAGGCCATGGACTGTACATTTACGGCTGTTCCCCAGGAATAGGGGATATCATTGTCTCTTCTGTATACATTGGCCCTGGGATTGTCCCATGAACGGAATACCGCCTTGATGGCTCCGAAAAGCTGCTCCTTGGGATCCGTCGGGAAATCGGAACCGATCTTTGCCTTATATTCGGCCTTGAACTGCTCCGCGAGCTCCTTAAGATCATCGGCATCAAGCTCTACGTCCTGCTTAACGCCCTTCTTTTCTTTCATCTCATCAATGAGCTGTTCGAAATACTTCTTTCCGACCTCCATAACAACATCGGAGTACATCTGGATGAATCTTCTGTAGCAGTCCCATGCCCATCTGGGATTTCCCGACTGTTTTGCTATGGTATCGACAACCTCTTCATTAAGACCGAGATTGAGGATGGTATCCATCATACCGGGCATGGAAGCCCTTGCACCTGAACGTACCGAAACAAGAAGCGGATTCGAAACATCGCCGAACTTCTTCCCGGTTATCTCTTCCATCTTTAAGATATATTCCTCGATCTGAGCACGTATCTCGTCATTGATCTCTTTTCCGTCTTCATAATACTGGGTGCAGGCTTCCGTCGTAATGGTAAAGCCCTGGGGAACGGGAAGCCCGATGTTGGTCATCTCAGCAAGATTGGCGCCCTTTCCGCCCAGCAGGTTTCTCATGTCAGCATTGCCTTCGCTGAATAAATATACCCATTTCTTCATGTGGTGAATCTCCTCTCCTGGTATAGATTATTGTAAAAAAAGCCCAACTTACCCCCTTGGTAGTCAGGCTTATTTTTCCGATATGATATTGAAAGTCCGATAAATCCCGGAAACAATCATATATGCAAAACCTCTCATTCACCAAAACAGTATAGCATATACGATTTTAATTGTCTAATTTTTTTCTTTTTTTGTGTGGTTTTTTTACAATGATCCCCGTCTACTCCTGACCCTTAAGCGCATCTACCATGTCCACCGTTTTGACTTTTCTGGAAAGCACACGGTTTACGGCCATTGAGAGCACAAAAGTTCCCACAATGGTATACAGATATGACAGAGGTCTGTACTTCGGGACATAATCCATGGATTCGGGCATGGTACCGAAAAGAACGTTGATTATGACCATTCCGCTTGGTATTCCCGCGATGATCCCAAGCACCGTAACCCAGATATTCTGCATCTGCAGAATGCTCCTGATCTTTTTCGTTGTGAATCCAAGGACCTTTAAGGTTGCCATCTCCCTGTATTTTTCCACAAGGGAAAGCACACCGAGGTTATAAAGGACCACGACTCCGAGAATAACGGCCGCAGCGATCATGATGTAAACCATCGCATACATCATCTCTTTCATCTCATCCATGGCAGACATCATCTCGTTAAGCCCCATGACTCCGGCTATGTCATCGTTATCTTCAAGAGCCTTTTTTGCATCGACGTTTGTATAGACTGTCTGCGGGACAAACCGGTAATCATAATCCTCAAACATCTTTCTTGTCATGGTGATACCCTGTGTCGCGGGATTTCTGTAAATGGCTGCGACCCTTGACATATGCCATTTATCATCGCCCGTTATGTGCCATCTGAAAATATCGCCCTCATGAAGGGACAGGATATCCGCCATCTTATATGTCATGGAGATGCCGTCCTGCCTTATGTGCATCCTGTTCAGTCCCTTATCCTGAAAATGCAGATAATTTCCGGCATCGTATACCGTAAGGTTTCCGGATTTTTTCACCCCCTTCACCTCGAATTCACACCCCAGGGTCTCAACCATCTGCCCCTTATATTTTCTGGCATATTCAACCGTGGAGGAATAGGGGACCCCTTCATTCATGACAATGGAGTATTTTGAGGTATTTAACTCACCGTACATCCATCCCGTCATAAATTCAACCGTGTCAAGACAGGCTGCTGCGGCAAATATGAGCATTGAACATCCGAGCACGCCTATGACTCCCATAAGGGTCCTCACCTTGTTTCTCAGTATGTCTCTCAGATTCCACTGGGTGGAAAATCCGAGAAGCTGCCAGAGCCTGCTCTTTTCTATAAGGCTGTGCTTCAGATTTTTGGGAGATGCCGGCCTTAAGGTCTCCGCAGGGGCAGGTCTTAATTCCTTCCTGCAGGCTATTATGCTTACAATGCCGGATATGAGCACCGAAGCAAAAAGCGCCGTGACGGTCCTCAGGGAAAAAACGGTATCTATCTCTGGAAGGACATAGGTTGTTTCCATCATGCCGAGAATATATCCTGCAATGGTAAAATAACCCGCTAAAGCTCCTGCCGCACCGCCCGTAAGGCTCAGGAAAAAGGCATATGAGGCGTAGTGCAGCGTTATGGTCCTCTTGCTGAAGCCAAGGGCCTTAAGAGTCCCTATCTGTACCCGCTGTCTGTTTGTCATCCTGGTCATGGTGGTTATGATACCCAGTAAGGCTATGGCAAGAAATATTGAGGGAAATATATAGACCATGGATCTGTGCTGTTCTATCTCCGCCCTGAAGGTCTGGTAGCTTATATCCGAATCCTTATCGGTCAGTATCACCCCGTCGGAATCAAGTACATACTTTATCTCGTTCATTACCCGGCTCAGTCTGTCCTTTTCCTTATGGGACAGGCCGTCCGTGTTATCAACCCCCAAAGCCTTTACGATCAGCTGATTGTAGTAAAAATCATCTGCGGGATAAACCTTACTGTCCATCACCGCAAACCCGTACTCTCCGTAATCCGGCATCAGGGCCGCGGCATCTTTGACATAATAAACAAATTCCGGATGATATACGGCTCCCTTTATCTCCTGCTCAAAAGACAGTCCGTTTATCTTCATCATGAGCTTGTCGCCCACCCTGAGTCCCTGTTTATCCATGAACAGACGGTCAAGCCATACTCCCGCCGCTCCTTCCGTGTAAGGCGTGCCTTCCGCAAGATGCATTTTTGATATGTTGTTTTCATCAATAAACAGCATGAAAAGGTCATGCTCTTCGGACAGCTCGGCCTTTCCGTTTATCTTAAACCTTAAGGCCGCATCCTCCACATCATCGAGATACCTCACCTTATCAAGATCACGTTTCTTAAAAGCGATCCCCTGGCCCCATATATCGGCAAGATCACAGCTTTCATAAAAGCGTCCTTCATAGGTGTTCATACCGCTGACCTCGGAATCAAGGCCTGCAAACACAAAAACCCCGAGAAAAGACATGAGAAAAATGGACAGAAACTGAACCTTGCTTTTTTTCAGGTCTCTCCACATTTTACGTAAAAGCATTACCAGCTCACCTCATCCGCACTCTTTGGCTCATCATTGGTGATGACGGAACTGACTGTCCCGTTTTTTACCCTTATCACACGATCTGCGATATCCGCAAAACTCGAATTATGTGTGACCATCACCACGGTATGATGCATATCTTTGGATACACTCTGCAAAAGCTTTAACACTTCCCTGCCGGTATCCGTATCGAGAGCCCCTGTAGGTTCATCGCAGAGCAAAAGCTTCGGATTCTTGCAAAGAGCCCTGGCTATGGAAGTTCTCTGCTGCTCTCCGCCGGACATCTGGGACGGGAACTGATGCATATGATCCTTAAGCCCTACCGATTCAAGGGCTTTTTTCGGATCGAGCAGTTTTGTACCTGCATTGTCTTTTTCCCAGACCGAACCCTTCTTCACATTTTTCCTGACATCCTTCATCAGCGCCACATTCTCATAGGCTGTAAGAGTCGGGACCAGATTGTAAAACTGAAAGACCACTCCCACATTCCATGCCCTGTAAGCCGTCAGTTCATCATCCCTGAATTTTGAAATATCATGACCGTTTATTATGATATTTCCGCCCGTGGGTGAATCCATTCCTCCAAGGAGATTTAACAGAGTACTCTTTCCGGCCCCGGAAGGACCTAAGATCACCACCATTTCACCTTCGTAAATTGACAGATTCACATCCTTAAGCGCATAAAAAACATTTTCTCCGAGCAGATATTTTCTCTCGACATTCCGAAATTCAATAAACGGCTTCAACTGCTTTTTCCCCTATCCTGTCATCGGTGATGGCATCAACTATGACCGCATCGCCTTCGTTAAGACCCTTAATGATCTCCACGCTGTCATTTGTGACTATACCCGCCTCGAAGTATCTTTTCTCTACCGTACCGTTATTTAGGAGATAACAGTAATCTCCGTCATCATCACTGTAAAAAGCGGCATAGGGTATCGTCATCACATTCTCTTTTTCATCCGTGTATATGGTAACATCTGCTTCGAGGCCCAGTATCAGGTCTTTTCCGCCTTCTATCTTTACATCCACGGCCACCTTGCTCTTATCCGACGAATCCGTTGTGGCTATCCTGCTGATCTTCGATACATGTCCCACATACCTGGTGCCTGCAACGTCGATCTCGGCTCTCTGTCCTTCCTTCACATTTATGACATCATATTTTGACAGCATCACAGTGACCTTAAGATCGTCCGTGGATACAATGGTGAAAAGAGGGGTCCCTTTGGTCACCACCGCTCCTTCCTCCACGCTGCATGAGGTCACTATCCCGTCAAAGGTGGCATCGATCCCTGCCTGGGCTTTTATAAGGTTTTCTCTCTGATATTCCTCGTTTTCCTTTGCAATATCAACCTGATCATTAAGGGCATCCTTCTGTCCCGAAGTAAGGACTCCCTGTTCGTAGGCATTGATATTTGTTCTAGCCTGGGTCCAGTTCCTGGTTATATCCTCCATGGTATTTGAAATATCATTCAGCATCATGTTTTCTTCGGGAGTATAGGACTGGGGGTAGATTGATGCAAGCCTTGATCTGAGCTCGGCTATCCTGTTGTTTTTGTCCGCGACTTCATTCTCTTTTGATTCTATAAGCTCATAATTAACAACAGGTTCATTCAGAAGCTTTGTCATTTCACCGTTAAGGTTTGTGATCTCTTCGGATACCTGAGCTATCTCCTTGTTAAGTCCGTCTATCTCGCACTGCATCTGATAATTATCGGTATACTGGGTCTCGGTGATGCCGTTTGAATTTTCGCGGCTGATATAATAAAGCACCGAATATGCCATATCGTCGGCTACCGCCTTGTTGTATTTTGCGGAATATGTATTGCTCTTTGCAATCTGTCCTTTGGCAGAGTCCTCACTCTGTCTGCTCTGCAGCTCTGCCTGCATCATGTTATGCTCGTAATCGGAGGTGTCATAGACCACAAGCTTATCGCCTATCCTGACTGCATCGCCTTTTTCTATGGATATTGAACTGATGGGTGCACTTATCGCCGCATAATAGGTATATTCATCATTTCCGGCTATGTCTCCGGATTCCTCGATGATACCGGCAATATTGCTTTTTGAAACATGAGCGCACTCATATTCCTTTCCGCCTCCGATGGCGGAAACAGGTTCCTCACAGGCTGACAGAATAAAGACGGCGCAGGCTGCAAGAAGTCCTGCAGTCCCGTATCTCTTCAACATGTTCATCTCATTCCCCTCTTCCTCATTGTTTTGTATTCTGCGGTATGATCCGGTTTTTCTCCGTTTAAGAGAAAGCACCGTAAATCCATCACTATAGGTTAGCACAGGCTAACCCTGATTTCAATAAAAATCCGGAAATATTTTCCGGATCTTTATTATCGGTCTTATGATCTCAGAACATGAACTTCCCGTCGAAATAGGAAACAAGATCTTCGATCTTAACCCTTTCCTGCTCCATGGAATCCCTGAACCTTACGGTTACCGCATTGTCGGTCTCGGAATCAAAGTCATAGGTGATGCAGAAGGGCGTTCCTATCTCATCCTGTCTGCGGTATCTCTTTCCGATGTTTCCCCTGTCGTCAAACTCACAGTTATATCTCTTCGAAAGCTCCGTATAGATCTTTTCGGCACCTTCGTTAAGCTTCTTCGAGAGAGGCAGCACGCCTATCTTAACGGGAGCGATGGCGGGATGGAAATGAAGCACCGTTCTCATATCGCCCCCTTCAAGCTCTTCCTCATCATATGCGGCACACAGGAATGCAAGGACAACCCTGTCTGCGCCAAGTGAAGGCTCGATAACATAAGGGATGTATTTTTTGTTTGCCGTATCGTCGAAATAGGTCATATCCTGACCCGAAGTTTCCTGATGTCTCGTAAGGTCATAGTCTGTCCTGTCGGCAATGCCCCAGAGTTCACCCCAGCCGAAGGGGAACAGGAATTCTATGTCCGTGGTCGCCCTTGAATAGAAGGACAGTTCAGCTTTATCATGATCCCTTAACCGAAGCTCTTCCTCTTTTATTCCCAGAGAAAGGAGGAAATCGCGGCAGAAACCTCTCCAGTAATCGAACCACTCAAGGTCTGTATCGGGCTCACAGAAGAACTCAAGCTCCATCTGTTCAAATTCCCTTGTTCTGAAGGTGAAGTTTCCGGGTGTGATCTCGTTACGGAAGGATTTTCCTATCTGTCCGATACCGAAGGGGATCTTCTTTCTCGAAGTCCTCTGAACGTTCTTGAAGTTCACAAAGATGCCCTGTGCGGTCTCGGGTCTTAAATATACCGTATTCTTGGCATCCTCCGTAACACCCTGGAAGGTCTTGAACATGAGATTAAACTGTCTGATATCCGTAAAATTATGCTTTCCGCAGGTGGGACAGGGAATGTTGTTCTCTTCCACAAAAGCCTTCATCTCTTCCTGTGAAAAAGCATCCACGGGCTTCGGAAGCGTAAGGCCCTTTTCCTGTGCATAATCCTCTATGATCTTGTCCGCCCTGAATCTCTCATGACACTCTCTGCAGTCCATAAGAGGATCGGAAAAACCGCCCAGATGTCCGGAAGCAACCCAGGTCTGCGGATTCATGAGTATGGCGCAGTCCACACCCACATTATAGGGACTCTCCGTAACGAATTTCTGCCACCAGGCCTTTTTTACATTGTTCTTGAGCTCAACTCCAAGATTTCCGTAATCCCAGGTATTGGCCAGTCCTCCGTATATCTCGGAGCCCGGATATACAAAGCCTCTGGTCTTGGCCAGTGCAACTATCTTGTCAAGCGTTTTTTCCATAACTCTTTCTCCTCATTCTTAATTTATTGTGGTCCGGTCTCCCGGTCATTTCAGTATCATGTATGCTCTGCCCGAGGAATCACTGGACATTCTCCCATGTCTTTTGTCCAAGACTTCAACATTGGCGGTGACATACAGTATATCCGACAGGCTTTCCACCAGCACGGGCTCCGATATTATGATGATATGCGATGAACCGAGCTTTACGATATCATCCTTATTCACATTGCTTCCGTCAACCGTGGATTTCATGGTAACATCGAGGGTAAAGCCTTCCGAAAGCGCATCATTGACGGTTCCGTAAAAAAAGTCCACCTTGTTGAAATCCGCATAATCGCTGAAGCTATTATAGATCATGGTGACCTTTGCTCTTCCGTTTTCAACCCGTATCCCTTCAAGCTTCACCCTGTCCTTTTCACCGGTAAGGATATCATAAGCAGCGATCTCCTTCTCGATCATGCTCTTTAATTCATCCTGACTGTAATAGTTCTTATTGAAGCTTTCATTGATCTCATTGGTGATCACGCCTTTTTTTGATATGCTTATGGTGGTTTCGTTATATTCGGTTTTTTTTGAGCATCCCGAAATGAGTGCAGAAAAAAGAACAGGCATAAAAAGGCATGTCAAAACAGCTGTCATGCCCCTTTTCTTTAAAGATGCACTTTTTTCAGGTGTCTTCCTCTGGGTCATTTATACCTCCGCGGAAACAAAACCCTTTTTGATCATAACGAGATTATAATTATATAAACGTTTAAAATCAACCCGGATTTATGGCAGGCGTCAAAAGCCGGGGCGTTTGACGGATATCAGCTTACGGTCACGGGGATCTTACATGGCATCAAGGATGTCCAGGGATCTAAAGTGATGATCGGTAAATCTGTTCCTGTAATCATCCGCAAGTGCCGTAAGTTCGCCAAGGACCTTATCGGATACGGCGAAATTAAACACACTGTTTACCGGCGTCCTTACTATATGTTCGATGGTATAGACTGTGGCTTCGCTTAAGCTCCTTCCTTCCGGGATCCCCGGAAACTCTCCGTTTACCACCAGGATCTTCAGCTCGTACACCGCTCTTATGAGCCTGTTGTCGAGATTCTTGTTTATTATGGCCCTCACGGACTGGTACAAAAGCTTTAAAAGCTCCGAATCGTCATTATTCTCTCTTGCATAATAGGCAGCATATTCAAGGAAATACATCCCGAGATAGGCTCCCATAAAGTCTTCCCTTAATTCTTCAAAATAGTTGTCAATTTCCACATCTATGAGATTGTAGGCATTCTTTCCTTCACTGAGCTTGAATTTCCCGAAGCAGAAGGGATTGGTGGCTGCCATCATTTTGGAATTGGTCCTTTTGGCACCTCTTGCAAATACGGTGATCTTCCCCCTGTCCGTAGTAAGTATCACAAGCCTTCTGTCATAATCGTTCACGGGGGATACGGAAAGTATCATTCCGGTTGCCAGAACAAAATCCCTCATAGTTCATCTTCCCTGTATCCGAAGTTCTTAAGCAGCATGTCGCTGTCCCGCCAGTCCTTTTTCACCCTGACCCAGAGCTTCAGATTGACCTGCTTTTCCACAAGCTTCTCTATCTCGAAGCGGGCGGCGGATCCGATCTTTTTTAACATACTGCCTTTTTTCCCTATGATTATAGCCTTATGGGAATCCTTTTCACAGCAGATCTCGGCATCTATGTTTACTATCCTGCCCGCATCCTGCATCTTTTCAATGGTGACTGCGATACCGTGGGGAACTTCCTCGCTCAGACACTTAAGGGCCTTCTCCCTGATAAGTTCGGCCGCTATCTGTCTTACCGGCTGATCCGTCACCGTGTCATCATCATAAAAGGGCTCTCCGTAGGGCAGGTATTCAAAGATCACGGATATAAGCTCCTGTATATTGTCCCCCTTAAGAGCCGAGACCGGAACGATATCGTTAAAATCGCACAGATCCTTATATGTGTCTATTATCCCGTACATATCATCATGCTTCACCGTATCGGCTTTGTTGATGACAAGAACAAGGGGTGTCTTTATGTCCTTAAGCTCCTCCGCTATGGCACGGTCCCCGCCTCCGATATGGTCGGAAGCCTCCACAAGCCAGAGTATCACATCCGCATCGGAAAAAGTGCTCTTTGCCGCTTTCACCATATACTGTGAAAGCTTGTTCTTCTGCTTATGAAGCCCCGGAGTGTCAAGGAACACTATCTGTCCCTTATCGTCGGTGTAAACGGTCTGTATGCGGTTTCTTGTGGTCTGCGGCTTGTTGGAGGTTATTGCTATCTTCTGGCCGATGATCTTATTCATGAGAGTGGATTTTCCCACATTCGGTCTGCCTATGATGGCCGCAAACCCGGATTTATACTGTTTATTGTTCTTTTCTTCCATCATTCTTACTTTGCCGTATCATCTGTTTTTTCGGAAGAAGTTTTATCAGCTGTCTTGCCGGACTCATCCTTAACGGGCTTTCCCGTCATGGGATCGAAGTTTTTCCCGTTTGGTCTGCCGTTTTCCCCGGCATTTTTTGATCCTTTTTTTGCGGATCCCGAATGCTTATTCTTTCTTGACCGGTTTACGGCATAGATGATAAGAAGGATGCCCCCCGCAAACACCGCGATCAGTAAAAGGAAGGGAAGTACCGTGACCACCGCAACGGCAAGATCCTGTAAAAATTTTCCCATGGTTTCAAAGCTTGATACAAACGCCTCTCCCATTCTCTGTCCGAGGGTCTGTTCATTTGTAGGTGTTGGCGTATATCTGCCGACTTCTTCAATATCAAGATATACGGTGCTGTAGGTCACCTGGTTGTCCATCACCCGGAGCCTTGATTCATATGATTCTATCTCATACCTTACCTCAGCAAGTCTTTCCTCAAGCGCAAGTATCACTTCAAGGCTGTCTGCCTGTGCCAGCAGGTCGTTAAGCCTGTCACGTTCGGTCTTTAGGGACTCGACCTTGGCTTTCATGTCCACATAATTGAGGGTTACATCCTCGGTACTGTCATTCTGTGAAAGCACATTGCTTTCTTCGGTAACGGAATCTGTGAATTCGTCAAGCTTTGCCGCGGGTATCCTTGCGGTTATGCTTGCGGTCCTGTTTGCCGTGGAACCGTAGCTTCTGCCGCCCACATATGAACTCTCCACATATCCCCCGAGTCTTTCTATCTTTTTATTTACATTTGTCAGAAGCTCGTCAAACTGCTCGGTCTCAACGGAAAGATTGACGGTCTTTATAAGCTTTCTGGAAGTGTCTGTCGTTTCTTCCTGCGCGGATATCTCGGATGAAGCTCCCGGATCATCGGTCAGCAGGGTATTGCCGGCGGTACTTATCTCGGCGGAAACGTCGTCGGAATCATATTCCTCATAAGAATCCTCGGAGTATGCCCTGGCTTCCTCAGGTGCCCCGTAGGAAGCAGCTATTTCATCATCATAATAGCCTGATCCGGAAGACTCTTTTACAAGCGGAACCGAAGATTTTGAACTGCCGCAGGCCGACAATATAAGACTCATCAATACAAGCGCTGTTACAGGTGTAAATGCTTTCCTTTTCATTTTTCCCTCCTTATTATCACATCTCATTCATAGAACACATATTTACATAACGGCTCAGTCCTGACCATATGTAAGGTTCTCCGTTACATCAAATATATCCTTGTCTTCCTCGATCTTTTCCTCCGAGCCCACAACGCAGATGTGATCTCCCGTCGTTATGACCCTTACATAGGGCGCCAGAGCCCGTATATCCTCTTTCGTACAGTTTATCACCTGATCCCTCTCTCTCTGCAGGTTCTCATATTTTTCTCCCGCAAGATAGAGGCTCATTGCTCTTTTCCCTGCCATGCTGGGAGTGAGAGGGGTATCAAGTGCGGATACGGCACCTATGATGTATTTTGTCATATCCCTTTCATCCGCATCAAAACCTTCAAGGTATTCGGGCGCTTTATCATAGATCTCCAGAGTCTTTTTAAGGTTAGGATCCCTGTAGGAGGTAAAATAACAGTCTCCGTTTCTCAAAAACGAGCTCATACAGCCGTAGGCGCCGCCCTTTACCCTGACATTGGTCCACAGATAATCATATCCGAGCATCACCTTCATAACCCTCAGGGCACCCGTATACTTAAGTCCGGATCTGATGAAATTGCCGGCTTTTGCCACATACTGTATCTTGGATGCGGTCTTGTAACCCGTCTTTTCATCAAAAAGCGTAAGGGGGTCGCCGCCCTTCTCATACGGATCTTTGTACAGACAGTCCGCAAATTCCTCCGTAAGCTTAAGGATGTCCGAGTGATCCGGATCAGTCACGGTATAATCCACAAACATGTTCTCCTTCCGGAATATGATATTCATGACCCGTCTCATTCCGGTTATCAGATCCTCTTTTATCTCATCGAAGGAGGAGTCAAGTTTTTCGATATATCGATAAAAATTCACACCGGACATATGCTCGGACTGTGCCGCTGCAGCCGATATGCCCGAAAGAGCCCTGTGTGCGGCAAGTGAATGACCGGATGATATCATGGATGCCTGCATCCTCGATTTTATTATGCCTGTAAGCTCCTTAAGCCTTTTTTCATCCTCAAGCTTAGTGGTCTTTATCATCTCCTTTATCATGTCAAAGGCAAATTTCAGGCTGTTCTCGAAAACCTTGGCCTCAAAGGAAAAAGCCGTGGTATACCTTCCCGAATTGTCAGCATAAAAATATGTCATTGTGGAAGGAATGATCCCGCCGCTTTTTTCAAATATCTCATTGAACAGCTCATTATAGGTGAAGTGTTCCGTACTCATGAGTCCCAGAACGCTCTTGAGCATTCCGACATATTTAAGATCCCCGGTCCCGACATCCTTTATGTCAAAAAGTACCGTAAGATAGCCCACACCGTTTGTAAAGATCTCATGGGTGAGAACGGGTATGCCGGATGTCTTATTTTCCTTATATTGGAACGGCTTTGCTTCCTTTGTGATATCGGATATCTTAAGTAAGGGGATGGTCTCCATCGCTTCCTTACTGTCCTCTGTCTCCTGATACTCCCTGAGAGCCCTTGTATCCTCGACAAGTTTTATGATCTCATCCTCCGACAGGCTTTTTTTTAACTCAGCCATCTTTTCCCTTAACATTTCGTCCTTTTCGGCTGTAAGACCTTTTTTCGGTTTTAATACGACAACGGCCGAATGGGGATTGTTTAAGAGATACTCTTCTATCAGTCCCTCAAAATATCCCGTTTCGATCCTTTCCCTCATAAGGGCATAGGTATCATTTGCTTCAATATGCATGAAGGGATCCGTCTCGTCATAAAGCCAGGAATCAAAGGAATCAAGTCCGTAGAAAAGTCCCTTGGGATACCCGCCGTAATCGGCCTCCCTGTATTTGAACTCAAGGGTGTTGACCGCAGCCCTCAGGGCTTTTTTATCGATCCCGTTCTTTACAAGGTTTCTTAAGGTATCGTTTATGATCTGCTTGAATCTTTCCAGATCCTTAAGGTTTGCATTTTCCGCGATTATGGAAAAATAGGGTTGATACACTCCGCTTTCGTAGGTACTCTGGATATCCGAACCGATGCCCGAGTCAAGCAGGGCCTGGGTAACGGGGGCACCCGGTGAGGCAAGGAGAACCGTCTCAAGTATATCAAAGGCAACGTAAAGCTCTTTATTAAGGCTTGTATCAAGAACATAATTGATACTTAAATAGGTTTTGTCATTTGTGCTCTCTTCCGTTGTTATGCCGTACTCTTTTTCCACATAGCGCGTCTCGTTAAAAGGCTTCTGCAAAAGGATCTCCGTATTTATGTCTCTTCTGTCAAAAGCGCCGAGGTACTCTCTGTCAAGATAATCAAGCCTCTCCGCCATATCCATGTCACCATAAAGATAGATATAGCTGTTGCTCGGATGATAATAGCTTCGGTGAAACTCCATGAATTTTTCATATGAGAGCTCGGGGATATGATCCGGATCGCCGCCGGATTCAAAACCATAAGCCGTATCGGGGAACAGGGCGTTGAATATCTCCCTTTCAAGAGCCGATTCCGGGGATGAAAAAGCGCCCTTCATCTCATTGTATACCACACCGTTTATCCCTATTTCCCCGTCCTTTGAATCCAGCTCGTAATGCCAGCCTTCCTGCCTGAATATCTTTTCCTCGCGGTAGATGTTCGGATAGAATACGGCATCAAGATAAACTCCCATAAGATTGTTGAAATCCTTGTCATTGCAGCTTGCAATGGGATATACGGTCTTATCGGGATAGGTCATGGCGTTAAGGAAAGTGTTTAATGAACCCTTTACCAGCTCCACAAAAGGATCCTTTACGGGATATTTCTTTGAGCCGCAAAGAACCGAGTGCTCCAGTATATGCGTAAGTCCTGTGCTGTCGATGGGAGGGGTCCTGAAACCTATATAGAATACCTTATTGTCATCATCATTTGACAGTAAGAAGATCCTTGCACCCGTTTTTTTGTGTCTGAGCAGCATTCCCCTGGAATTAAGGTCTTTTACGTCCTTTTCCTTTATGATCTCATATGCCTTAAGATCTTTTACCGAATCAGTCTTCATTTATCCTCTCCTTTTATGCCTTCAATATATTCTATGTTATCACCTGAAAGAAAAACGGTTTCCCTTATCTCATCCGCATCAAGGGACAGCTCATCTGCCAGTTCCTCTATGGTTATCTTCCGCTCAAGATCTTCGGACAGCTCCCTTGCCGCATCATTAAGCCTGTTAACCCTTTTTAGGACCTCATCCATGAGATCCGCATTATCAAGATCGTCCATGATACATTTTTCCATTGCGTCCATGATCATCCTTATGACGAGTTCATCCGCCTCACCGGCGCTGTCGCACATTTCAACGGCCTTTTCTGCAAGAAGTACCGCAAGATTTCCTTCGCCCACAAGGTCTTCCGTAAGAACCCCCTGTCCCTCGTAAAGCCTGGCTATATCCTTTACGCTGTCAAGATAGAGCTCTGCAAATACCTCCTTGGGATCATCCTCCCGAAGAAGGATCCTTTCAAGGCTCTTTAACCGCCGTTTCCTGTTTTCTCCTGCGGGCTTACCCGCTTCTTTTTTGATGCTTTTTCCGGTTTTTGCGGGATCCTGTTCCCTGCATGATGCAAGCCTTTCCTCTTCGGTATCATAAAGGCTGATCCCCGACTCTTTAAGATATGCATATATAAGATCCAGATGCCCGTCCGACAGTCCGATGCCTGCCTCTTTCTCATCATCGGAAAAAAGTCTTTCCTTTATCTGGGCCTTTGACATCTTTTCACCCTGACTCTTTGCAAGAGCCCGGATCTTTACAAGTTCCTTTTTTAAGGACAGTTCATCCATATAAAACTCCATCCGGATCAGATCTGTGATCCCTTATCATATTCACGGGATGAAAGGGTCTGCATATCTTCCCGCATATCATCTGTGTTCGTGTGTAAAAAGATGCTCCTGACAGTATTCGAAATTACCGTGACATTTGGAGCAGAATCTGAATTCAAGATCGTCCCCGTCAAGCTCGGTCCTTCCGCAGATCGCGCACTTATGCTTATAGGGCCTTATGCTTCCCTGGGGCTTATCCGGCGTCCCTGTGTATCCGGAAGCGGTTCTGTTTATGTTTCCTGCGGCATTTCTGATCTGTTTCTTAAATGCGGCCCGCCTTCTTATCTCTTTGGGCGAAAATCGCCTGAAATTGGTGGTCCCAAAGAAAAACAGTATAAAATTGAGCAGAGAGGTGATGATTGATACCTTTATGCCCCAGTTACCCTGGAAGAAGCTTAAGGCAAGCACCGCAACGTCAAGATACGCAAGCCACTTGATCTTGATGGGGATGATGAAATACAAAAGCACCTGCATATCCGGATAAGATGCGGCAAAGGCAAGAAAGATAGACAGGTTGATATAATACGTACTGAAAGCATTTGCAAGAAAATCGCCTATGGCGGCCCCGGGATATCCCATGAGGCTGTATACGGCAAACAGAAAAAAAGCTCCCAGTATCGTAAACAGGATACCCGAAAAAATATAGAGATTATAACGGAACGCTCCCCAGGTCCTTTCCAGGGATGTTCCTATGGAATAGTAAAAGAACAGCATGATTATGGTAAAGATATTAAGCGCCGAAGGCGGCACTATTATCCAGGTGATGATCCTCCATATCTGTCCGTGCAGTATCTTATAGGGATTTAAGGCAATAAATTCAACCGAACCCGTAAGAGTCAGGATATAGCCTATCACATATGCGATTATTATGAATAATGACAGATTTGATACGGCATATCTTCCGAATCTTCTCTCAAGCTTATTTATAAGCTTATTCATCTTGTAATTCTCCTGTTGTCTACATGTATGCTTACTATAATTTAACATTGACGCCAAAAAAAGTAAACCGTGTCACGGCTGGGCTTCAGTAATTCACTGTTTTTTAATAAATAACGGATTTTATTTAATTGAATTTATCTTTCTAATCACTTATAATCACTTTCTTGGATATACAAAGATACTTAAGAAGAGGAAAGATCGGTCATGCCCGAAAAATATACTCTCGGAATAGATATAGGATCAACAACGGTCAAGGTCGCCATCTTAAATGATGCTCATGAACTTCTGTTCAGCGATTACCGCAGACATTATGCAAATATCCGTGAAACACTCAGTGATCTTGCCAAAGATGCCGAGGAAAAGCTGGGTAATATTACTCTCCATCCGATGATCACCGGTTCCGGCGGTCTGACCCTGGCAAAACATCTTGATATTCCCTTTGTACAGGAAGTAATAGCCGTATCCACCGCACTTACTGATCACAACAGCAAGGTGGACGTGGCAATAGAGCTTGGCGGGGAAGACGCCAAGATCATCTATTTTGAAGACGGCAACGTTGAACAGCGTATGAACGGTATCTGCGCCGGCGGAACCGGATCCTTCATCGATCAGATGGCCTCCCTTCTTCAGACCGATGCCTCGGGCCTGAACGAATATGCAAAAAACTACAACTCTCTCTATACAATAGCTGCCAGATGCGGGGTTTTTGCCAAATCCGACATCCAGCCCCTTATCAATGACGGCGCCACAAAAGAGGATCTGTCAGCCTCCATCTTTCAGGCGGTTGTAAACCAGACCATATCGGGACTTGCCTGCGGAAAGCCCATACGCGGCTATGTTGCCTTTCTCGGCGGCCCGCTTCACTTTCTTTCGGAGCTTAAGGCTGCCTTCATAAGGACCTTAAAGCTTGACGATGAGCATATCATCGCCCCGGAAAACTCCCATCTGTTCGCTGCAATGGGTGCCGCCCTCAATTACAGGGAAGATAACTGCATTGCTTTATCGGAGCTCAACCAAAAGCTTGGTCAGGATATAAAAATGGAATTCGAAGTGGCAAGGATGGACCCTCTCTTTGAGGACGAAGAAGCCTACGGACAGTTCCTTGAAAGACATGAAAAACACAGGGTGAAGACCGCGGATCTCTCATCATATTCAGGCAACTGCTATCTGGGTATCGATGCAGGTTCCACCACTACCAAGACTGCTCTCATATCGGAGAACGGTTCCCTTCTTCATTCCTTTTATTCCAACAATAACGGAAACCCTCTGGGGACGACATTACGTGCCATAAAGGAGATCTATTCCCTTCTTCCGGAAGGTGCAAAGATAGTCCATTCCTGCTCCACGGGATATGGCGAATCCCTTATAAAAGCCGCTCTCCTTTTGGATCACGGTGAGGTCGAGACCGTCTCCCATTATTTTGCCGCAGCCTTCTTTGAGCCTGATGTGGACTGTATCCTGGATATCGGCGGACAGGACATGAAATGCATCAAGATAAAGGATCATTCCGTGGACAGCGTACAGCTGAATGAAGCCTGCTCCTCAGGATGCGGATCATTTATCGAAACCTTTGCAAAATCCCTTAACTATTCCGTTGAGGATTTTTCCAAAGAAGCACTTTTTGCAAAGCATCCCATCGATCTCGGAACAAGATGCACCGTCTTTATGAATTCAAAGGTCAAGCAGGCCCAGAAGGAAGGTGCCTCCGTTGCCGATATATCCGCGGGCCTTGCCTATTCTGTCATAAAGAATGCGCTTTTCAAGGTAATAAAGGTATCCGATGCCTCTTCTCTCGGGAAGAAAATAGTGGTTCAGGGCGGAACCTTTTATAATGATGCCGTCCTTCGTTCCTTTGAAAAGATCGCCGACTGCGAAGTGATAAGACCGGATATTGCAGGTATCATGGGAGCCTTCGGAGCCGCACTCATAGCAAGGGACCGTTATCCCGAGAAAAGCTCCACCACCATGCTTTCCATAGATAAGATAAATTCTCTGGAATATACCACCACCATGGCCAAATGCAAGGGCTGCACCAACAGCTGCAGACTTACCGTCAATCGTTTTTCAGGCGGCAGGCAGTATATATCAGGAAACAGATGCGAGCGCGGTATCGGAAAACAGAAGAATGAACACAACCTCCCCAATCTTTTCGATTACAAGGAGCATCGTATATTTGATTACGAACCTTTGGATGAAGTCGCCGCAAAAAGGGGCATCATAGGCATACCGAGAGTCCTCAATATATATGAGAACTATCCCTTCTGGTTCACTTTTTTCACCGAGCTGAAGTACAGGGTCTTAATATCCCCGCGCTCATCTCACAAGATATACGAACTCGGAATAGAATCCATCCCCAGCGAATCGGAATGTTATCCCGCCAAGCTTGCCCACGGACATGTGGAATGGCTTATAAAACAGGGCATAACAAATATCTTCTATCCCGCCCTCTTCTACGAGAGACGGGAATATGACGATGTGCCCAACCATTATAACTGTCCCATAGTCACCTCCTATTCCGAAAACATCCGCAACAACATGGATGAAATAAGCGACGGCAGCATTAACTTCATGAACCCTTTCTTATCCTTTGAGTCCGAAGAGATCATCTCAAAGGGTCTTGCGGATTACTTTAAAGACATTCCCGGAGAGGAAGTTAAGGCTGCGGCCAAAAAAGCCTGGGCCGAAATGCAGAGTGCCAGGGATGACATGAAGAAAAAGGGCGAAGAGACCATAGAATATTTAAAGGCAAATGACAAACACGGCATTGTACTTGCCGGCAGGCCTTATCATATAGATCCCGAGATAAACCACGGCATCCCAGAGATGATCAATTCATACGGTCTTGCGGTGCTTACCGAGGATTCCGTTGCCCACCTTAATCCCGTTAAGCATCCCATCCTCGTGGCCGATCAGTGGACCTATCACTCAAGGCTGTATGCCGCGGCCAATTATGTAAAGACCACCGACTATCTCGATCTGGTACAGCTCAATTCCTTCGGCTGCGGTCTCGATGCCGTGACAACGGATCAGGTGGCCGACATCCTAAACGATTCGGGCAAGATCTACACCTGTTTAAAGATCGATGAAGTAAACAATCTCGGTGCCGCAAGAATCAGGATCCGCTCTCTCATCGCGGCAATAAATCTTAAAAAACGGGAGCATAAGGAAAGAAAGATAGTGAGTTCAACCTACCGCCGTGTCCTCTTTACGGAAGAAATGCGCAAAAACTACACGGTGATCTGTCCTAATATGTCCCCCATCCATTTTGATATTCTGGAAAAGGCTTTTGCCGCCTGCGGCTACAATCTGGTGATCCCGGATAATTCCAACAGATCCGCCATAGATACCGGCCTCAAATATGTCAACAATGATGCCTGCTATCCTTCGCTGATAGTTGTGGGACAGGTAATGGATGCCATCCTCTCCGGAGACTATGATACGGACCGTCTTGCCGTTGTGATGACTCAGACGGGCGGCGGCTGCAGGGCGACCAATTATATCGCATTCATCAGAAGAGCTCTCAAGAATGCGGGCTATGAGCATATACCCGTCATATCCCTGAATCTTTCAAAGCTTGAGAGAAATCCCGGCTTCCATATCAACCTGGAAATGCTGATACGGGCAGGATATGCCGCCATATTCGGTGACATCTTCATGCGCTGCGTTTACAGGATGAGACCTTATGAGCTTAATCCCGGAGACACTGAAAAGGTTCACGCCAAATGGATTTCGAGATGTCAGGCCTTTGTTACGAAAAAATACATGGGGCTTCGTGAATTCAATACAATGTGCAGGGAAATGATCCGTGAATTTGATTCGATCCCCATCGATGAGGAGCTTAAGAAACCCCGTGTCGGGATCGTCGGTGAGATCCTTGTCAAATATTCCCCCACGGCAAACAACGATCTTGTGAACCTGATAGAATCAGAAGGCGCAGAGGCCGTGGTCCCCGACCTTATAGACTTTATGTGCTACTGCTTCTACAACCAGATATACAAGGCCGACCATCTGGGGACCTCCAAAAAGACGGCCTTTTTATCCTCGCGTGGCATATGGCTTGTTAATACCCTGAGAAAGAGCGCGGCTAAGGAACTGAAAGCATCAAAGCATTTTGATGCACCTGTTGACATCAGACAGATAGTTAAATACGCCGAGGAGATAGTTTCCATCGGCAATCAGACCGGTGAAGGCTGGTTCCTTACCGGCGAGATGATAGAACTCATTCATTCCGGAGTAAAGAACATCGTCTGCACCCAGCCCTTCGGCTGTCTTCCCAATCATGTTGTTGGAAAGGGAGTCATCAAGGAGGTGCGCCGTCATTACAGGGGATCCAATATCGTAGCCATCGACTATGATCCCGGCGCCAGCGAGGTTAATCAGCTTAACCGCATAAAGCTGATGCTTTCGACCGCATTTAAGGAGATCGAAAACAGATCATAAATCGGGTCAGGGAAGCTTATGGATCCGTTGACTGTTTTTCCTTATCCGATTCTGTGGTATTATGTTCATGACAGGGGTTTTTCTCTGAATATGTATATGTGATCTGATACCGTATGGATAATATATTAAATATCACCATCAATTTCATCCTGTTCATCTTTGCGATACTGTCCGTTGCCGTCTGCATTGATACGCTGCAAAGGCTTAAGGACAAAGAGGGCTGCAGACGTTTCAGAATGCTTTGTACAGCCTATGTCTGTATGCTTTTCGGAACCATAATCCTGTTTTATTCAAAAAACGGATCCTATACGGAGATCATCGCCGTACAGTTTCTGTGGTTTTCTTTCGTCGCTCTTCTGGCTTCCTTTATATCAACACTGGCTTATGTCCTTGACGGATATGATAAGACCATATCGGTGGCAGTCTCCTGTTTCTGCTATTTCGGACTGATCACCATGATCATTGAACTGGTATGGGGCGGCTACAGGATAATAAACGCACCCACCGGGGTATTCTTTGAATCCACTCTCTCGCCTTATCATATGGACATCCTGTATATCGTACCCATAGCCGCATTTATCGTTCTGACCGTAAAACTGCTCATCGGATATCATCACAACCGTAAAAAGAAATGCGAAAAGAGACTCTTTCAGATAACGCTCATATCGGTGATCATTTGTTTTGCCGGGCTGTTATGCGAGATCATCCTGGAACACTATTTGGTCTATTACCCTGTTTTCAGGCTCTGTCTGTTGCCCTGTCTGATAATACTGAGAAACTGTCTCATGATCTCAAGAAGCGACAGACTTGTAAGAGACGACTATGCGGAATATCTTTCCGACAGGTTAAGCATCCCGGTATACATTACGGACAGCGGCCTTAGGATCGCCTTCGAGAACGAGGCGGCAGAGGTTTTGGCTTCCATGTGCCATGAAGAGACCATCGGCATGAGGATTCCCGGATTGTTTGAAATTGACACCGAAACAGAAAAACGGCTTGCGGACGATATCCTCTATGATGAGGACATGAACATATCCGCCACTCACAGAATAACCGGCAGGGAATACCTGATCACCGTAAAAAGGGTCATGGATACGGCCGGCGGCCTCTTAAGCAGCATTCTTTTATGTTACGAAAAATAAACTGCCCGTAAGGTTCTAATGAACCATCGCCAGTATACTGTCAATATCATCCTCTCTTAGCATTGCATCAAGAATATCCTTAAAGTCCCCGGCAAATCCTTCCGCCTTCTCAGCCGAAAACAGATTTGAATGATAATCGATATTTATTGTATATGAACCGTCCTTTCTCTCAAAGGTCTGTATAATGAACTTAAGTTTTTCATATACGGCATTCTCCTGAAGATCCAGGACCTTTACGGGTTTTCCGTCCATTTCGTAATCTTCGGGATAATAGGGCTGGCAGCAGTATATGAAATCATACATGTTCGGATACTTCCCCATGATCTCGGAAAGAGGCATAATCGGAAACATCATGACATTGAACATGTTTCTCTTTATCCTTGTCAGGAATGTCTCCACCGTGTCATCTTTTTTGATCTCAAAGAAGTTAAGAAGCACCGTTGAGATATAGCCTATGGTATTTGCAAGTCCCGAATCATTCCGGCCGGTATACAGAGTGGCAAAGGACCCGCTTTGCGTTGAATTATGGGCCGACAGTATAAGTGAAAGTATGCCGAGGAAGACGATGCTTGAAGAAATGTATTTTTCCCGGCAGAATTCCCTTAGTGCTTCCCCGTCCTGACAGATCACCGTTTCGTAATGAGCGGATCTCCATTCGCCGTTATCCTCATAATCCTCGGGCATGGAGCTTATGCCCGATATCTGCAGCAGATCCATATAGCTTTCCCTGCACCGCCTGCCTGCCCCGGTATCAAAAAAGCCGTGAAGATATTCGGAATACTCCGTCATCGGGATACTTTCCTCCCGGAGTTTATTTCCTTCATAGGCGGCAATGATATCATCCGTAAGGATATTTATGGATTCACCGTCGGTGACAAGATGATTATATTCCGCTAACAGATATTTTTTATTAAGACATTCGATGATCTTAAAACTGAACAGCCATTTTGCATCCGGCGGTGTCGGTGTACTGTAGGTCATGGGATCTGCCAGTTCATCCGTGTCAAGCTTTATAACGGGTATTTCTACGTCCGAGATATCATCTTTTGGTATCTGCCAGACCGTACCTTCTTCATCCTGCTCAAAGCTGACCCTTAATCCCGGATGGATGCTTATGACCCTTAGCACGGCTTCCTTAAGCTTTTCCGTATCCACGGATGCGTCAAACACATACAGCACCGGGAGATTTAAGTCATTGTTTCCCGCCATTGCTTCCAGATAATCATACATCTGAACATCCGGAACATGATATCTTGCAAGTTTTTTCAGATTCTTCCTTTTGGGAGAAGCAATGACAAATTCCTCAAGACTCAGTATGGTGGGATGATCCACTATATCGTTTACATTTACCGGGATGTTATACTCATCACCTATCAGCGAGATAAACAGCATCACATCTAGAGATGAAAGCCCGGTTTCGATGAGATCGGTATCGGTTCCGAAGTCATCATCATCCGTTACCTGCACCAGAAAATCAAACAGTTTTCTCTGGATATCGGTCTCCGGGGCCCTTCTGTTCTTAGCCTCGGGTTTTACCGTCGGAAGGGCTTTTCTGTCTACCTTCATGTTGGCTGTCATCGGCATCTCATCAAGCTTTACATAGATATCGGGATGCATATAATGGGCAAGATGATCCTTTGCATAGGCTCTCAGCTCATTCTCCGAAACACCGGAGTCCGAAACATAATAAAGGCACAGATATTTACCTTCCAGCGAAGCCGCAACACAGCTGTCGATGCCCGGCATCCCGCTCATCAGCGACTCAACCTCCAAAAGCTCTACCCGAAGGCCTCTTATCTTTACCTGATAATCCTTTCTGAAGAGGTATTCGATCTCCCCTTTTTCGTTTATACGGCACATATCCCCGCTTTTATAGGCACGCATGCCGTTATGGGTGAAAAAGGCTTTTTTTGTTTCTTCCGGAAGATTTAAATAACCTCGTCCCACACATTTACCGCAGATTATGAGTTCACCGATCTCCCCTTTCGGGACTTCATTATTGTTCATGTCTGCCACAAAGGTATGGACATTGGCATTTGGAAATCCTATGGTGATATCTTCTTCGCTCGTTAACACCTTCATGGTACAGCTTATGGTGGTCTCGGTAGGTCCGTACCCGTTCATGATATATACGTCCTTATTGACATCTCTTATCTTATTGTAGAGACTTGCGGGAAATGCTTCCGCACCGATATCGGCAACCTTAAGCCTGGAAAGTGCCTCCTTCGCTGCGGGAAGCTTTAACAGAGCTGTCAGATATGCGGGAGTGAAAACAGCTCCATCCACCTCATATTTATTCATCAGACCGATCATCTTAAGCGGATCCGATATTTCGCTTAAGCGTGCCATCACAACGGTATTTCCGGACACGAGCGGAACGAACATCTCCATTATCGAAACATCAAAAGTCATGGCCGCCATGGCAAGAAGCCGCCTGCTTCTGTCTGCCAATCCCCTGTATTCCCCGTTATCCTGTGTATCCGTAAGGAAATTCGAAAGATTTCCGTGTTCGATCATGACGCCTTTGGGGTTTCCGGTGGAACCGGAGGTATATATGATATAGCAGAGATCCGATGAGTATATGACCCTCCCCGGGTTCCCGGTATAAGGGAACGTGATCATATTCTCATAAAACAGAGGCCTTTTCATCAGTTTATCCACAAAGAGTTCCAGTCTTTCATAGACCATGGCTTTGGATGAGATAATGAAGGCAGCAGCCGAATCGTCATGAATATATTTGATACGCTGATCGGGATAAAGGGGATCTGCAATGACATAGGCACAGCCCATCTTAAGTACGCCTAAGATCGCGGCATATACCTCAATGCCCCTGTTTAACATTATCATCACCACATCCCCATGCCTTATACCCATGAACATCAGGCTGTTTGCTATCCTGTTTGCGGCAGCGTTAAGCTCTTCATAGGTAAAGGATCCCTTTGAGGATACCACTGCTTCCTTATGAGGGTGAAGACATGCCTCTTCTTCGAAACGGGTGATAACGGATATAAAATCCTTATCCGTCTCTATCCTGTCATCCGCTTCCCGGCCCGTGATTCCGGGTATTATATTATCTGCTCCGGCATCGTCCTTATCCGGAGCATCCGTCTCCGTTTTTCTTTCTATCCCCAGGATATCTTCAAGTCCCGTGATGGATATCGTTTCATATACCTGATCCGACACATTCTTTATCGAAAAGTCGTGACATTTTTTCCTGAGCTTTAAAAGGATACGGATACCCGCCGAAGAAATATACTCAAGGTTACCGGCTTCCACCTGCGTTCTGTCTATGGTCTTTCCTTCGGATAAAAGCTTTTCCGCATAATCTTCTATCTCTTTGTCAAGTCTGAGTGCAGTGTCATAATCCAGGGCTTCGTCAAAGTCAATGAAGAGTTCTCCGTTATCATATGATAATCTCATGTGGGTGATTCCTCCCCGTCTGATATGTAATGCTCATATTATAACCTAAACTTTATTCCGGTACAAAAAGCAATTGCAAAACCGTTATTTCTGGAATAGTATTCATATATGCTCAAATCAAATGATGTGAAAAATGATCAAACGGCCAAAAAGGGAAATTTCGGTGAGGGAAAGATAGGCACCCTCATACTTTCCCAGGCCATACCTTTAACCCTTGCACAGCTTGTGCAGGTCATATACAACATAGTAGACAGGGTCTATTTGGGCCATATGTCCGGTGAGACCGAGGGTATCGCTCTTACCGGTGTGGGTCTTACATTTCCGGTAATAAGCCTGACAGCCGCTTTCATCAACCTCTTTGCCACAGGCGGGGCGCCCCTCTGCGCAATGGCCCGCGGTTCCAAAAA
>JAIKZD010000025.1 GCA_024682555.1 Lachnospiraceae bacterium
TCGTGGCCGTAGGTATCATTTACTTTCTTAAAGAAATCAATATCCCCGATGGCCACGGAAACAAGGTTTCCGCCGTTATTATAGCCTTCAACAATCTCCTCCATGATATCAAGGATACATCGCCTGTTCATCAGTCCCGTAAGAGGATCCGAATTGGCCATCTTTTTGAGTTCCCGGTTCAGGGAAAACAGCTGGCTCTCCGCCTTGGCAAATTTGTAGGAAAAAGAATTGCCCACTATGATCACGAGCCCGATCTCGGAAACGGTGTTGACCATGATCATAAAGCTGTCAAGAAAGACGGGATCACTGTTCTTATACGTTAAGTGAATCAGCAGGATAAGGACCGCGACATCCGTAAGGGAGATGATCCTCTTGCCCAGGCTGCGGGTTCTTAAGTCAAAATACATCGACAGCATTCCTATGAGGATAAAAAAAGAAAAGCCCGACCGCCATGAAAAAATGTACGAGCCGACAGATCCCAGGAAAAAAAGGGCATAATGATAAATAAACAGAGCCCTGCGGACTCCGCCCGAATAGGTGAGATAGAGAATAAAGGCAAATATGAAAAACGAAACGGCTTCGACGATCTTAGTGGTGGCGAATCTGCCGTTAAGACTGCACCATATGAACATGATGAGCGCATAGACCATCATAAGGAGTGAGGAACCCCTCAGAAGCAGCGCAAGGGTATCCGACTCTTCGCCTTCGTTTACACGCATGAACAGTAACCCCTTTACTTTATTTAATAATCCTCCCATCCTGCTACCCTCTTGTTATTGGTCAAAAAAAGCAGTCTCTCCGTGAACCCGTATAAATGACGGATATTTTGCATGAACACCGGGATATTTCGCATGAATACCGGAGTGCTCCCGCATGAATACCGGGGTTTTGTGCCGAATCGGCGCTGCCTTATGGGCACACGCGAACCATGTTTAGGATACCATATATTGTATGAGAAGTGAAGTCTCTCTTCAAATTATGCACATACAGGCACATACAGGCTTCCGTGCGTCGATTGCAAGAGATTACTTCGCGTGGTATGATGTGAAAAGGATTTATCCGAAAAAGCAATGAAAAGAACACGAAAAGGAGACGGAGAAAATGACTTTAGAAGAAGCAAGAAAAA
Organism: Lachnospiraceae bacterium; assembly: GCA_024682555.1. Classification (GTDB taxonomy): domain Bacteria; phylum Bacillota; class Clostridia; order Lachnospirales; family Lachnospiraceae; genus UBA2868. The sequence goes on from JAIKZD010000025.1 coordinate 1,127, forward strand.
AACTATCGGCTGCAGGACAGGAACATGTGCTCGATCATTATGATGAGCTTACGGAAAATGAAAAAGAAATGCTTCTTTCCCAGATAGAGGATACCGACCTTTCGGTTTTACAATATGCCAAGAATCCAAATGACATAAATCCGCGGGGTGTGTTTGAACCTCTTGCCGCAATGGAGCTTGATGAGATAGACAGCCGTAAAAAGGAATTCCATGATGCGGGCGTACAGGCCATAAAAGACGGAAAGACCGCTGCCGTTTTACTTGCGGGAGGCATGGGGACACGTCTCGGATCCGATAATCCCAAAGGAATGTTTAACATAGGTCTGACAAAGGATGTATTCATCTTCCAGCGTATAATCGAAAACCTTCTGGATGTTGTGAAGGAGACGGGAACCTGGATCAGGCTTTTTGTAATGACAAGCGAAAAGAACAATGATGCAACCGTAGCTTTCTTTAAGGAAAAGAACTTCTTCGGTTATAAGGAGGATAAGGTCGTCTTCTTTAGGCAGGATATGGCCCCTGCCTGCGATCGTTCCGGAAAGCTGTATATGGAGGAACGTTACAGGATATCCACCTCTCCCAACGGAAACGCCGGATGGTACTCTTCCATGATCAAGGCCGGTCTTGACCGCATCCTTAAGGACGAAGGGATCGAATGGATCAATATATTCGCGGTGGACAATGTTCTCCAGCGTATCTGCGACCCCTGCTTTGTGGGCGCAACGGTTCTGTCCAAAGTATCTGTCGGTGCAAAGGTAGTCAGAAAAGCAGATCCCGATGAAAAGGTGGGAGTCATCTGCCTCGAGGACGGAAGGCCTTCCATCGTTGAGTATTATGACCTTTCCGACGAGATGAAAGAAGCAAAAAACAAGAAGGGCGATCCCGCCTACAATTTCGGCGTGATATTAAACTACCTCTTCCATGTGCCCGAGCTGGACGAAGTCGTCAAAGGCTCTCTTCCTCTTCACGTTGTCGAAAAGAAGATACCATACATGGACGAGGCAGGTAACCACATAAAGCCCGATAAGCCAAACGGTTATAAATTCGAGCAGCTGGTCCTTGACATGATCCATGAATTAAGCACCTGCCTGCCCTATGAAGTCATAAGGGAAAAAGAATTCGCCCCGATCAAGAATCCCACCGGAGTCGACTCCGTAGAATCCGCGAGGGAATTATGTAAACTGAATGGCATAGAACTGTAATTAAACATGAGATGCGGTGTAGTTATTATCATCCGATATTTTCTTCACCTTTTCGGAAGGCAGATATTTCATCAGAGTCTCTTCAAGTGAACGCCCGTTAACGGGTTTTGAAAGATAATCCGTAAAACCTTCCGCAATATAGTGTTCCTTCGCTCCCTGCACCGCATCTGCCGTAAGGCATATAACCGGTGTTTCCCCGTTGCAGCCGTTTTCCTGCGCGCGTATCAGGGCAAGCGCTTCTACCCCGTCCATTTTAGGCATGCGCTGATCCATCAGGATCAGGTCATATTTTGTGTCTTTCGCTTTTTCAACTGCTTCGGCGCCGCTTTTTGCCGTATCGATCCGTATCCCGGTCTTTTTCAGCATATTCTCAATAACGATCAGATTCACATTGGTATCATCCACCGCTAACACCAAAGCATCCGGAGCATGGAAAGTCTCGCGGTATTTTTTCTCATTGCGGTTGCTTTTCTCAAAGCGCTCCCTGAAATCTCCTATCGGCAGATCCCTGTATACGTCCTGAGGAATGACAGCGGTAAAGGTACTTCCTTCTCCGTAAACACTCTCCACACGTATCTCTCCTCCCATAAGCTCAAGCAGACGTTTTGTTATCGCAAGACCAAGTCCGGTCCCCTCTATGTTCCTGTTGCGATCAGGATCCATACGTTCAAACCGTGTGAAAAGCTTTCCGATATCCTCCTTCCTGATACCGATACCGGTGTCCGTTACGGAGATGATGAGATCCAGCGCATGATCCTCGGAAGGTCTGTATTTAACGGTAAGCTTTACGCTCCCCTTCTGCGTGTATTTCACCGCATTGGTCAGAAGATTCGTCATGATCTGACGCACACGGATCTCGTCACCTATAAGTCCGTCCGGCAGGGTTTTTTCCACATCCGTCCGAAACGACAGGTTTTTCTCCCCGGCACGGAACAGTATCATATTGCAGACATCGTTAAGAACCGATGACATCTGATAGGGTGCCCGCCTGATGTCCATTTTGCCGGACTCTATCTTGTTCAGATCCAGGATGTCATTGATGATCGCAAGCAGGCTTCTTCCGGCGCTTTCCAGGTTATGTGCGTATTTTGTTATCTCCTCGCTGTCACTCTCCCTTAAGATCATTTCATTCATGCCAAGCATCGCATTTATAGGCGTCCGTATCTCATGAGACATACCTGCAAGAAAATCGGTCTTGGCAATGCTGACGCGTTCCGCCACTTCCTTGTCTCTGCGCAGGGCTTCGTTCTCCGCCGAGCGGTGTTTGAAATCAAGGGCCAGAAGGACCAGGGCCGTGAATACTACCATAACAATCGATATGACAAAAAGCATCACCGCGATAAGATCATACAGGTTCCCGGCATCAAGGCCCGCTATGCCGGCTTCGATCTTGGTACGCATCCATACACCGAGAAACACGCCCGCAAGACAGCAGAGTGACACACAGATCACATAGGCTGCCTTCAGGAAATGCAGCCGGTCCTCTTCTCCCGAATTCCCTGTTTTGTTCTTTTCGTATCGGAAATTCTTTCTTAAAGCAATGGGAAGAAGCAGCAAAGTGAGATCCGACAGGAGCATGAAAATATAATATGGGATATCGATGTCGTTTGGGTAATCAAAACAGGAAGATGTCCACATTCCGAATTCAAAGATCACATAGAAGAATGTCACGATATGTGCGTAGGGAACCGGTACATCGTTTTTTACGTTCTTTATGTACCACAGTATGCTCTGCAGAGATACCATTCCCACCAGAGTGATCATCAGGACCTGATAGGCACTGTTAAGAACACCGCCGAAAGGGATATAGAGATAAAACTGAAATGCGGCGGCAGGAATAAGGAGAAAGATCATGGGTGACATGAAATGCCTCTCACGCTCCCCCTGAAGCTTCCGCACTAAAATAAGCAGGATTAGGAAGGCGATATTCCAGCCAAGATATGCAAAGACAGAGGAAATGCCGGGATCGTCCCCGATAACGATCTCATAGGCCGTCCAGTAATACTGGCTTAACATGTTTGCCAGATAAAACAGCACGGCATAGATCAGTATCCGGTGTCTTGTTTCTATATAGCGAAACAGTGTCAGCAGAAGTCCTGCTGCCACTACACCCAGCATAATGTAATCCGATAGCCATTGTGTCATGTGTTTAATCTTCGGGAAAGGCCCCGGCTGCCGTCTGTATACCTGTAAGGATCACGTACTTATCTGTCGAGCTTTTCAAAAAAGCTGCCGCAAAGCTCCTTATCATCCGAAAAGCATCCTCTTTTTACCGTTGTGACGGTCTTTGCCCCCGGACGGTTCACACCGCGCATCGACATGCACATATGCTCGGCCTCCGTCATGACGATGACCCCCTTCGGCTTTAATACCCTCATCATTTCATCCGCTATCTGGCAGGTCATGCTTTCCTGAATCTGGATCCTTCGTGCATACACATTTACGATCCTTACGAGCTTGCTGAGACCCAGCACTCTGCCGTCGGGTATGTATCCGATATGAACCTTCCCGAAAAACGGAAGCAGGTGGTGTTCACAGAGGGAATAGAATTCTATATTCTTTTCGACGACCATATCGGTATATCCGGATTCAAAGGTCCTGCTCAGTATCTGCTCCGTATCGGCGTCATAACCCGAAAAAAGCTCATCGCACATCCTTGCAACCCTGTCCGGAGTTTCCCTGATCCCGTCTCGTTTAGGATCCTCTCCGATAGCCTCGAGAAACATCTTTACGGCTTTTTTCACCTTGTCCTGATCTGTCATGGCCGTTTCCTTTCCGATTTCTGTTACGCCTTACTATTCTACCACAACTTTCCGTTTTGTCGAGGTTTTATGACAGAGAGCCCTGCTTCCCGATTTTAGTTGCAACAAACTGCTTCACATCGTATAAATAGAATAAGAAAAAAATATCATTACAGGAAAAAATCATGAAAAAGAAACGTCTGATCATCATATTGTCGATAACGGCATTTTATATCATCCTTCTGCTCTTTTTACTGCGTTCCGAACTTGAAATGGGGCTTTCAAAGGATGGCAGCCCGCTTTACAGTATCGCGACTCTCAGCGATGCTTTCTGGTATATGCTGGCAACCTTTACCTCCGTCGGATACGGGGACATGACACCGGTATCACCCTTCGGAAAATTTGTGGGCGTGATCTTCATGCTCTCAAGCACCGGAATACTCGTACTGTTCATACACGTAATCTTTTCCTGGATGATGGGGGATCTGGCGCCGAGATTTAAGATCTTTATGCACAGACATTCGGAATGGGTGATACTCTCTTCTTTTGATGAGGAAGCACGTTCTTTCATGGATGATATATCAGAGGATGGAGCCGGGATACTGTTTATCTGTGCCGGAGAAAAAAACAGGGAAAAACTTTCCGATTCATATGACTTTGGAAGGATCGCTTTCCTCAGTGCCTCAATAAACGATATCCTTGACATGCACAGAGGCAACGCTTTATGCACCGTTCTGCTCACGGATGAGGATAAGTATCTGAATTATGAAACCGCTCTTCATATAAGACCCGGTAAGAATATCCGCGTCATATGCAAAACAGCCGAAACCCCGGACAGGCTCGATCCCATGATAACCCTTTTCGACGAGGATGACTGCCTTGCAAGGTATTACTGGCATACATATCCGGTTAAGGAACACGAAAGGGATATCGTTATCATCGGAGACGGTGCCCTTACGGACAGGCTCCTTGAAAGAGGATATCTGATAAATGTTTTTCCGAAAGGACGGGAACTGTCCTACCATGTCTTTTCCTATAAGGGATCTTTTAGTAAGGATCATCCCGAGCTCATTAAAGATACGGAGAGTGACAGAGATGACAGAATGATCTTCCATGACAGTGCCTGGCAGGAAAAGGTGGAGCTTATCAGCCATGCCTCCCGTATCATCCTCTGCGATGAAGACACTGATAAGAACCTCTCTCTTAAGAACCGGATCAGACGTTATTTCCCGGCAGAAGGGACTCTTTATGTATTTCATCACGGTATCGAGGCAGCCGATGCCATCGTGATCAGCAGGACCAAATGCGTATATACAAAGGATCTTCTGCTTAACGGAATGCAGAATAAACTTGCGGTGAATATAAATGAACTGTACAGAAAAAAGGTCGGCGGGGATGCACCTAAATGGGAGCAGCTCTCCGAATTTCACAGACAGGCAAGCATTGCCGCGGCCGATCATCTTCTCACCAAGGTAAGACTGCTGCTCCCGGATGATGATGTTAAGGAGCTTAAGTCCGATATCTGTCATAAGGCATACGAAGTGTTTGAAAATGCGGACGGGGATCAGAGAAAAATCTTCAGAAAGCTTGAACACAAGCGGTGGATGAGGTTTTATCTGGTGTATAACTGGATCTTTTATCCGGTACGGGATAACAGGAGACGCAGGCATCCTCTTTTAGTTCCCTTTGAAGAGCTGTCCGAGGCGGAACAGCTCAAGGACGATGTGGCCTGGGAGGTCCTGAATGAAGATATCTTTTTCTGAAAAAAACGGATCCTTATATAAGCTATTTCTTTAACTTTTTTATTATCACTACAGTAACAATAACAACGGCTGCAACCAGCAAAGCAGCAATGATAAGAACAGAAGTGCCATCGGATGAAGGCATCGGAACCGGAGTGTCTATAAGATCAGCGAATACGCCGACCGGCATGCAGAAAAGCAGCATACACAGCGTCACCCAAAAAACTGCAGTTCTTTCTATAATTTTTTTCATAGTATACCTCCCGTTTTAAGAATTATCCCGCTCATCCAGGATATGAGATTTGCGGTAAACGCAAGTCCGAACGGATGAGAGAATCTGTATTTTTCCGTCACTCCCATATAGTGATAAACATACGCTTCCACAAATACCGTTACGATCTCTCCCGGCAGCTGTAATAATACCGGCGGAACCGACGGAAAACATCTGCTTATGAGGATATAGTAAAGTACCATCGCCGGATTTGTCAATGTATTGGCAAGCGCAATGATGATAAACTCATGCTTCATTCTGGCGCCGAAGAAAAGAGCGGTCATCTCCTCTATGATCAGCGTCAGAGCAAGCGATATCATAAATGATGAAATAAGTTCTGATGCTGTCATGGATCCGGTCTCTTTTTCAAAAAAGCTGAATCACCCGGAACGAAAGCCGCCGCAAGCAGCAGACCAAGCGATAATATGCAGCCGAAAGTCCCGGTCAGACTGTTCTTGTCAGTAGATACCATGGGATATTTCGAAAGAAGATATCCCGCAAACTGGGCAGCCGTCAGTAATCCGAAATACAGACCGGGCATATCCCTGAATCTGTTTACCAGAAGATACAGTGTTACCGGCATTGTCGTATTGAATAAGAACAGAGTTATAAGACCGATCACGGGAATATCGATAAATGCATATCCTACAGCAGATAATATAAGGGTAACGATTATAACAGCCCTTACATCAAATACAGCCGCAAGGACACCGCCGCCGAATTTGCCCAAAACCACACAGAGCACGGCAAGAAGAGGGAGGAGCATCCCCGTTTTCCAGGACATTGGTACACTGAAGCCGATATAGGACCGCAGCGCCACAACCAGAAAGCAGCTTATGATGAGTATAATATCCCTGCCCTCAAATTCAGAGCGGTCCGGTCTGTATTTCCTGATCAGTTTATCATTCGAATAAGCTTTTGAAAGAAATACCATGATGACCCCGGCAAAGAGCATATATAAGAGGATGACCATCACAGGGCTTACCGTTTTGAACCTTGCGCCCAGATACAGTCCCAAAGCCCCCGGAGCAACAAACAATCCCAGGTTCATTCCCTTTCTGCTGTTCATATGATCCTCGATCACGGATCCGACGCCGCCGCCCACATGAAACACGGCATTGCCGATCCCCAGAATGACCACCCCTAAGTATTGGAGCAGAACCGGTCCGGGCAAAAATACGAGCATAAAGGAGCCCACAAGTGTGATAACAGAACCGCCGATCGACAAAGATAAAGGAAGCACTGTATTGCCCGATCTTGAAATAAGTACATCAATGACAGCACCGACCGGCATCTGAAGAACAAAGGCGCAGAAATTATAAATTATAAATATGCTTATGACAGGGCAGCCGCCCGGTAAAACGGAAGCCATGGCATATGCACACAGACCGTCTACAAGCATATGTATGATCGAAAATAAAACCGTTTTCTTCAATACAGTCACCTGTCTGATCCCTGCTGACATCTTCATATCGGCGGATCTGCGATAAAAAAGACCCGTCGATACGGGTCCCTTAAGCAGGATACGGGAGTCGGACCCGCCTCTCAAGCTTGGGAAGCTTGCATACTACCGATGTACTAATCCTGCATTACGAGAATTAATTTTATAGATGTTTCAGGTGTTTGTCAAGATTCCCTTTCCGTCACCTTATCCTTAACTGCTCGTAGATCTTACCGCCCGTGATCCCCTTCTGAAGGTCAAAAACGGCTGCGGCAACGGTCTGAACATTCCTGAAGTTTGCCGGATCGTTAAAATCTATGGGAAGCCCCAGAAATACCTCACAGAAAAGTGTCGCGGTAAGTCTCACGTCCAGCATATTTGCCGTACGCTGGCATTTCCTTGCGGCCTGGTTGCTTATGGCCGAGAATGCGGAGGCTATATCGGTCTTTGGGTCATACAGTGTGCTTAAGGGATCTCCGATAAGATAATCCTCAAATTTCTTAAAAGCATCCCTGGTGTCATTTTCATCTATGATCTTGTTATGGGCGATCATAGCCGTAATGAATTTATAATATACATAGATATTGATGATCAGTCTTGTGCTGTCGGGACTGTTGACCAAAAGCTCCCCGGCGGAAAGGATCCTGTTCATAAAGGATATCCCCGCCCTGCAGATCACATCGGACTGATCTTCCTTTTTATGCTCCTTCTTCGCCATATCATAGATCTCGGTGTTATCCGTCATTTTCCTGTACGGCGCGATCTCCTCGAATTCATCCACAAGCATATAGACCCGTTCAAGAAACTCCCCGAGGTCACACTCTTTTTTGGTTTTTCTGCCCTCATAAAACCGGAATTTCTCATCAAACGCATCATATTCATCATTATTAAGCTCTTCGGAGGCAACCTCGGGATCAAAGATCTCGCCGGCGATCTGTGAATCGGAAAGCCTGACCGTCTCCTTCGTGCCCTCGACAAGATCCTTTATTTCCTTTGCGCCCAGAAGAGAACTGAAAAGATTGAACATCATACGCTCCTTTTACAGCGATTATTTCTGTTACACATTATACCGAATTTTATTATACTCCAAATATAAAAAAAGACAAAATAAAAAGTGCCGGTCAGGATATCATACCCGACCGGCGCTCTTTAAATGTCCGGACAAAATCTGCCCTTCTGACTTATTTATTCATCTGTGCTGCAACTTCCGCGGCAAAGTCCTCGTTCTTCTTCTCGAGACCTTCACCGGTTTCGAAACGAACAAAGCCTTTGATCTTGATATTTGCACTGTTTGCCTTTGCAACCTCTGCGATATACTTGTCAACCGTCTGCTTTCCGTCCTCAGCCTTTACATAGGTCTGGTCAAGAAGCACGATATCCTTGAGCTCCTTGTTGACACGTCCCTGGATGATGCCGTCGATAACCTTCTCGGGCTTCTGTGACTCCTTGGGATCGTTCATGATCTGAGCCTTTAATATCTCTTTTTCCTTCTCGATATAATCTGCGCTGACCTCTGATCTGTCAGTGAACCTGGGTGAAAGTGCTGCGATCTGCATTGCAATATTCTTGCCCATTTCCTTAACCGCATCACTGACGGTGTCTGTCTCGACATCAACCAGAACACCGATCTTTCCGCCCGCATGTATATAGGAGATGATAAAACCGTTGTCTTCCTTAACCTGCTCAAATCTTCTGATGTGCATGTTCTCACCGATGATGGAGATCATGGAAGAAAGCTTCTCGTTAACCGTCATTGAAGTATCAAGCTTCCAGGGTTCTGCAAGGAAAGCATCGATATCGGCTGCGGATGTTTCAACTGCCTGTGCGGCAACCTCTGCAACAAAGGTGCGGAACTTCTCGTTCTTGGCAACGAAATCGGTCTCTGCATTGACTTCAACAACAACACCCTTCCTGTCACCATCTACGATACAGGTATCAACGATACCTTCCGCAGCGATCCTTCCGGCCT
>JAIKZD010000032.1 GCA_024682555.1 Lachnospiraceae bacterium
TTCAAATAGGGATTAGATTATTCCCCCTTTTTCAGATTTATCATATTTTTTTATTGTCAGGGATATCATAAAATGTGTATGCAACGAAATCTGTGATAATACAGGGGGAATTATGAAACGCATCAGAAATTTCTTTCGCTATGACAATATCGGACTGCTGTTCATACTGCCGGCATTCTGCTATATGATGGTCTTTGTGGGTTATCCGATAATCAGCAATATCATTTTGAGCACCCAGAACGTATCCGTAAGGAATCTGGTGAACGGGGAGAAAAAGTTCATCGGACTGGATAACTATATCGCGATCTTTAACGATGGAGTGTTTGTAAAGGCCATGGTAAATACACTGACTTTTACCATAGCCTGTCTTGTGTTCCAGTTTCTCATCGGATTTGTACTTGCTCTTCTCTTCAACAAAAATTTTACATTTGCAAAGACGGTAAGGGGTCTTACCATGATCCCCTGGATGATGCCCATGACGGTCACGGCCCTTATGTTTAAGTTCATGTTCTCCACAGATGTGGGAATAATCAATTATATTCTGCGCTGCGCCGGGATCATCAGGGAAAACATAGAGTGGCTTACGACACCGGGGACCGCCATGATCGCAGTGGTGGTTGCAAATATCTGGATCGGGATACCCTTTAATACAATACTAATAGCCACCGGTCTTACCACCATACCCCAGGAGCTCTATGAAAGCGCATCGGTAGACGGGGCAAACGGATGGCAGCAGCTGACAAGGATAACGCTGCCGCTCCTCCGCCCTACGATAGAATCCGTTCTTGTCCTTGGATTTATTTACACATTCAAGGTTTACGACCTGGTATATGTCATGACGGAAGGCGGTCCGGTCAATTCAACCCATCTGCTTTCGACTTATTCATACAAGCTTTCGTTTGATATGTTCCAGTACAGCAAGGGCTCATCGGTTGCCAATATACTGTTTCTGATACTGCTGCTTGTGGGAATGCTTTACCTTAAGATCACCATGCAGGGGGAGGAAGATTGATGGAAGAAAAGAAACTGACCGGTAAAAAGAACATAATATTGTGCGCCGTATCGGTTCTGATACTTGTGATACTGCTGTTTCCGCTTTTCTGGACCTTAGTCACTTCATTCAAGACGGAAAAAGAAATCTTCATGATCCCGCCCACGTGGTATCCTCATGTCCTGAATACAAAATCATATGCGGCCCAGATAGAGACGGGTGATTTCAATATGTTCAAGTCATTTTTCAACAGCTTCATGATCTCCACCGGGGCCATGCTCATTGCCGTTGTGCTTGCGGTTCCGGCTTCCTATGCCATAGCAAGATACAGGTTTATTGGCAGGAAGGCAATGCTTCTCGGATTTCTTGTCACACAGATGCTGCCCGTATCGGTACTTCTGACACCGATGTTCATCATGTTCAGGAACATGAAGATGTACAACACCTGGGGTGCGGCGATCCTTGCGGATGCTACCATCGGGATACCCTTCTCCGTGCTAATACTCAAAAATTATTTTGCTTCTATACCGAAAGCCCTTGAAGAAGCGGCATATATTGACGGATGTACCAGAATGTCCGCATTCATCAGGATACTCATACCGGTGGCAAAACCCGGTGTCATAGTATGTGCCATCTTTTCTTTCCTGTATGCCTGGGGGGATCTGGCTTATGGCATGACCTTTATTCTCGATCAGGAGAAAAGGCCAATTACAGCCGGAATATTCAATTTCATGGGGCAGTACGGTACAAAATGGAGTTATCTTACGGCCTTTGCCATAGTCGCGATCATACCTGTGGCACTCATATTCATTTTCATGCAGAAATATATCATAAGCGGTATGACCAACGGAGCCGTAAAAGGATAGGATAGTTATTGAAAGCAAAAATATACGGTACTATTATTATGATCAGGGGATACGGACGGATATCTCCTGATCGTTTGTTTATGTTTACCGGCTGATCTTTCGGAACCTGAGGAAAACTGTCATATGAAGAAATCAAGCATAAAAAACAGGCTGATCCGTACTTTCATCCTGACGTCGATCATTCCGATCCTTGTTATAGAGCTGTTCTCCCTTGTCAATATTTCTGACGCACTCAGGGAGAATATGAGGATCATGTCCGGAAACAGTCTGGGGCAGCTTGACAATAATCTCAACATTTCACTCGAGTCATATGAAGACCTTCTGTATCAGATATATACGGATGATGACATGGTAAACTGGGTAGGAAATCTGGATAACGGTATTGATGAAGCGGTTACCGTCAATCAGATGAGAAGGTTACTGAGCGGGCTCTTGTATTCCAAGGACTATATACGATCGATCTCCGTCATTACCCCGAAGGGAACTGTGGTAACCTATGAACAGATAACTCCGGCAACCGTCAAAAGCTCGTGGATGGACGGGTTCAGCCTGGGAGCTGAAGGTTTGTACCGTGATGTGATAAAGGATTACGATACTCATATTTATCCCACGGAATTCGGTACGAATTTTGCGAGAAAAGACTATTATCTGCTCCATATCGCACACAGGATCATCGATTACAGAAATCTGGACAGGGAGTGCGGGATAGCGGTACTGAGCATAGATGAGGAGCTGCTTCAGAAACTGTGCAAGAGTTCGGTTCAGGATAAAAAGGTATTTAATTTTTTAGTTGATGGAAAGGGACGGATAATATCATTTGGAAATGATACCGGAAAGATCGGCGAGATCATTGCGGACATGTCGGAACCGGAGGAATCAAGACGTGAAGATTATGCTTCATATTATACGGCTTATACCGGTATCTCACCTTCTTCGTTCGGGACATATGTTATCCATGATGACAAACTGGGATGGGATATAGTAAATGTCACCGATATGAGCGGTCTTGTGATGACCCAGCAAAGACAGCTGTGGCTGATCCTTCTCCTCGGCATCGGTGTCATTATAGCTGCGGTGTTTCTTTCCGGAAGGATGTCAAAAAATCTTATCACCTCCGTGGGACGGATCGTTGACGGAATGGCACAGACACAGGGCGGAGATCTTTCCGTCCGCATAACAAAAGATGAAGATATGCCTGTAGAGATCGAGAGTATCGCAGACGGATTCAATGATACCCTGGAGAAACTGAATGATGCCATAACCAGGCAGCAGGAAGCACAGATCGTAGCCCTGGAAGCTCAGATCAATCCGCATTTTCTGTATAATACGCTGGATACCATAAACTGGATGGCCATAGACAGGGACGAGTACGATATCAGTAATGCCATAAGCGCACTTGCCACGATTTTTCGGTATGCCATAGTGAACAGCAATGCCCAGGTCACTGTGGGAGAAGAAGCCGAATGGATGAAAAAGTACATTTATCTTCAGCAGTACAGGATGAAGAACCGCTTTTCCTGTTCCATATTTGTTGCTCCGGATGTGAAAGAAGCACTGATACATAAGCTGTTGCTGCAGCCTTTTATAGAGAATGCCATAGTCCACGGATTTGATAAAGACAGGACAGACGCAAAGCTTGATCTGTTTATCGAAAAAAAGGATGATACCGTGGAGATACGCATAGAGGACAACGGCCCGGGAATGGATGATGAACTCATGGAAAAGATCAACAGAGGCGTTTATGAGGGTACCGGCTCCGGAATAGGCATGAGAAATGCCGCCACAAGACTTGAAATGTATTACAAAAAGGATGGGAGACTGCGTGTTGAAAAAGGGCAGCCGGAGGGAACAAGGATCATAATCAGCATACCATACAGGAGTAAATCAGATTAGATTATTCCCCCTTTTTTAGTTTTCTTGAGTTTTCTGTCTGCAGCAGTCGACAGATAATGTACATGTAAAGAAAACAACTCTTACTTAAGGAGGTATTTATGAAAAAGAGAGTTATGGCAACTATCGTCAGCACCATGATGCTGGCAGCGGTACTTGCAGGATGCTCGGCAGCGGCACCTGCACCTTCAGCGGATACCGGGGTAAAAGAAGAGGTAGCTGATACATCGGAAAGTGCCGGTGAAGAAGCGATACCTGCTTCGGAAGATGCATCGGGGGATGTTACTATCTGGTATTACTGGGAGACAGTAGGTCATCAGGAAGCTCTTGACCACATCATTCAGGAATTCAACGGACAGCAGGACAAGATAACCGTTCAGGCAAAGTATGTTCCCTTTGCAGATTTCAAGAAACAGCTGTCTATCGGAGCTTCGGCGGGAGAACTTCCGGATCTTGTTATCCTTGACAATCCCGATCATGCTTCATATGCAGCCATGGGAATATTTGCCGATATAACCGACAGGTTTGACGTAAGCACCTACTATCCGGGTCCCGTTAATTCATGTACGCTTGATGGCAGACTTTACGGAGTTCCTTTCGGAAGCAATGACCTGGTTCTTTTCTATAACGAAGATATGCTTGCCGAGGCAGGCTGTGAAGTTCCCGCAACATGGGATGAACTTCTTGATGTTGCAAAGAAGACAACAAAGGACAACGTTTACGGATTTGCTCACTGTGCACTTCAGAACGAAGAAGGTACCTTCAACTTCCTTCCCTGGGTATGGTCAACGGGCCAGACCTCATACGAGATCGATTCCGAAGGCGGAATTAAGGCACTGGAGTTTGAAAAGAGCCTTGTTGAATCGGGCGCATTCCCGAAGGAGGCTATTAACTGGACTCAGGGCGATACAATGAATCAGTTTATTTCAGGCAACCTTGCCATGATGATCAACGGAACCTGGCAGATACCTACAATGCGTTCGGAAGTTCCCGATCTTAAGTGGAATGTTGCTCCCATCCCTCAGGACAAACAGCAGGCATCAGGCCTTGGCGGAGAGAACTATGCGGTCATCGCAGGCGGAAACGAAGAAGCTGCAATTGCTTTCCTTCAGTATGCCACAAGCAAGGATACCTGCCTTTATATGATGGATCATATGGGGTATATCTCATCTGATTCAACCATCGCAAAAGACCAGTTCCAGGGCGATGCCGTATATCAGGTATTTGTTGATGAGATGCAGTATGCAAATGCAAGAGGACCTCTTCCGGAATGGCCCGATATCTCTGATGCCATTTCACTTGCCTTCAACAAAGTGATCACGGGCGAAAGCGATCCTGCAGCTGCTGCGGCAGAAGCACAGGCAACCATCGACTCGATACTCGGAAAGTAATTATTGCAGACGAAACAGACAGGGGGAAAGAACCGTCCCCCTGTCTGTTTTTGCGGATAAGGAAAGGACAGGAAATGAATTACGAAGTCACAATATCCGATGATTTCTGGAACAGATACAGAGGACTTGTAAAGCATAGAATGATCCCCTATCAGTGGGATGTGCTTAATGATGCGGCTGATATAACCATAGAGAAAGAAAGAGATGATGCTTCCATACCGAATGAGAAAAGTCATGCCATTGAAAATTTTAAGATCGCGGCAAAAAGAGCACAGGGAGAACATTACGGATGGGTATTTCAGGACAGCGATGTATATAAGTGGCTGGAGGCTGCAGCTTATACACTGTGCTATGAATGGGATGCAAAGCTTAAAGAGACGGCAGATGAGGTTGTGGATCTCATAAGCGCGGCGCAGGAAGAGGACGGTTATCTTAATACTTATTTCTCAATAATGGAGCCCGGGAGGAGATATAAACGGCTGGGAGAAAGCCATGAGCTGTACTGTGCGGGACATTTCCTGGAAGCCGCTGTGGCCTACCATCAGGCTGCCGGCAGTGATAAGGTTCTTGAAACCGCAGTTAAACTTGCGGATCATATCTGCAGTACCTTCGGGGAAGGGAACGGACAGATAAGGGGTGTTGACGGACATGAGGAGATAGAGATCGGGCTCATGAGGCTGTATCACCTTACCGGTAACGAGAAGTATATGGATACCGCTTCTTTTTTTCTGAGAGAAAGAGGAAAGGATCCCGGTTTTTTCATGAGACAGAACAGGGAAGACGGCGGCAGACCGCTGATCGCCGGGCTTGATCGGTTCCCGTTAAAATATTATCAGATGCATCGTCCCGTTTTGGAACAGGATACGGCGGAAGGCCATGCCGTAAGACTTGTATATCTGAGTACTGCCCTTGCCGATCTTGCCGCGGAGACAGGCAATGAAGAGCTTGCAGGTACCTGCAGAAAGATATGGCGCAATATCGTTGATAAAAGGATGTATATCACGGGCGGCATCGGCTCCACGGTCCACGGAGAGTCATTTACCCTCGATCATGATCTTCCCAATGACACCATGTACTGTGAGACCTGTGCATCCGTTGGTCTGATATTTTTTGCAAGGCAGATGTTAATGATCGAAGCATCATCGGAGTATGCGGATGTTATGGAAAGAGCATTATACAACACGGTTTTAGCCGGGGCCGCCCTTGATGGAAGACACTTCTTTTACGTTAATCCTTTAGAGGCGGTCCCTGATAAATCCGCAAAGGATCCCGGAAAGAGCCATGTGAAAACCGTCAGGCCCCAGTGGCTGGGATGCGCCTGCTGTCCTCCCAATCTTGCAAGACTGATAGCTTCGCTTGATAAGTATATCTATACGGTCAGGAAAGATGAGATCCTGGTAAATCTTTTTATCGGATCGGAACTTAAGCTCCGTGATGCCGGAAAAGACATTGTAATAAGGCAGGAATGCCGGTATCCGCGCAGCGGGACAATACTGTTTTATGTCACAAACAAAGGCGGGGACGTTCTGGATCTTAAGATAAGGATCGCATCATGGAGTACCGTGCATACCGGTGCCGTGGATAACGTGGAAGCCGAAATCTGTGCACAGAAAGGGTACTGGAAGATAGGTGTTCCGGCCGGAGAGCATACCATCGCGTTTAACATGGATATCGATCCGAAAAGATGGTATTCGGATCCGAGGGTTTCGGAGAATATCGGAAAAGCTGCCATAGCAAGAGGCCCCTTTGTTTACTGCGCGGAAAGCATTGATAACGGGAAAGATCTTCACTGTCTGCTCCTTCCGAAGAACGCGGAACTTGATCATGAATGGCGGGAGGAGCTTCTTGAAGGAGTTGGGATCATCAAAGCCCGGGGAAAACGTCTTATCGATGCGGACAGTAGCGGTGCGCTCTACCGCGGCTCAAAAGACCTGCGGACGGAAGAATGTGAGATAACAATGATACCCTATTACGCCTGGGCAAACAGGGGAGAAAATGAGATGCGCGTCTGGCTCAATGAAACGGAAGGAGAAGGTAAGCCATGATAAAAGTAGCGAATAACAGACTGATCTATCAGTATGATCATGAAACACTTTGTATAGAATCCTGGGGGGAAAATGCCGTAAGAGTGAGGGCTACAAAAAACGCGAAACTGCCGGATCATACCTGGGCATTGACGATCCCTCAGTCACCGTCCGGGTCTGCGGTTTATGATGAAAGCGGAGCGGTGCTTGAAAACGGAAAGGTCACGGTGAAGCTGTCAGACACCGGAAAGATCACCATATTCGGAAAAAACGGAAAAAAACTTCTCGAAGAGTTTTCAAGAAACAGAAGGGATGTGACCGATCCAAACTGCAGCGCTCTCGAGATAGAGGCCAGAGAGTTCAAACCTTGTATCGGTGGTGATTATCACCTTACGGTCCGGTTTGAATCCCTTGATCCCGATGAAAAGATATACGGGATGGGACAGTATCAGCAAAGTTATCTTAACCTTAAGGGGGCGGATCTGGAACTGGCACACAGGAATTCACAGGCGAGTGTTCCATTTGCGGTTTCTTCACTGGGATACGGTCTTTTGTGGAATAACCCGGCTATAGGAAGATGTGTTTTTGGAAAGAATGTCACGACATATGAGGCATACAGCACCGAAGCCATGGATTACTGGTTTGTTGCAGGCGATGATCCCGCTGAGATCGAGGAATCATATGCAAAGGTGACCGGTACGGTTCCCATGATGCCTGAGTATGGGCTCGGATTCTGGCAGTGCAAGCTTCGTTACCGGACAAAAGAGGAGCTTATGGAAGTGGCCCGTAAATACCACGAACTGGGCATTCCGCTTGATGTCATAGTGGTGGATTTCTTTCACTGGCCAAAGCAGGGTGAGTGGAAATTCGATCCCGTATACTGGCCCGATCCGAAGTCTATGACAGAAGAGCTTGATTCCATGGGGATAAAGCTTATGGTTTCGATATGGCCGACCGTAGATTACGAAAGCGAAAATTTTGACCTGATGCTTGAGAAGGGATATCTCATACGTACCGAAAGAGGTTACAGGGTGGGTCTCAGTTTTCAGGGAACGACCATACATCTGGATGTTACAAATCCGGATGCAAGGAAATATCTGTGGGAAACTGTACGAAAAAATTATTATGACCTGGGAGTCAGACTGTTCTGGCTGGATGAGGCTGAACCGGAATATTCGGTATATGATTTTGATAATTACAGGTATCATCTGGGGACTGATCTCATGGTGGGAAACATATATCCTTACGATTATGCCGGGGCGTTTTATGAAGGAATGAAAGAACAGGGTCAGGAGGAAATAGTAAATCTGATAAGGTGCGCCTGGGCCGGAAGTCAGAGATACGGTGCACTTGTCTGGTCGGGTGATATAGCTTCAAGCTTTGACAGCATGAAGGATCAGCTTGCAGCGGGACTAAATATGGGACTTGCGGGGATCCCCTGGTGGACCACGGATATAGGAGGATTTCACGGAGGAGATCCGGATGATCCGGATTTCAGGGAACTGTTTGTAAGATGGTTTGAATGGGGAACCTACTGCCCCGTCATGCGGCTTCACGGAGACAGGGAACCGAGACAGCCGATGCTTGGGACAACGGGAGGAGCCGGATGCTGTTCGGGAGCTGCCAACGAGATATGGAGCTACGGGGATGAGGTATTTGATATTTGCAAAGAATACATACGGATCCGCGAATCCATGAGGGATTATATCCGCGGTCTCATGAAAGAAGCTCATGAAAAAGGAACTCCCGTCATGAGGACGCTGTTTTATGAATTTCCCAAGGATCCAATGGCATGGGAGATTGAAGATGAGTACATGTTCGGTGACAGATATCTTGTGGCTCCTGTTATGGTGAAGGGCGCCTGTTCCAGAAATATCTATCTGCCTTGTGGTGCACGCTGGAAGGACCGAAGGACCGACAGAGTATATGATGGAGGATGCACGGTATGCCTGCCGGCTCCCTTAAATGTGATACCGGTACTGGAAAGAGAGTAAAGCTTCTCAAATAAACATGGTTAATCCGCTGCTTCTCTGATAAAATGTATCTGTCTGATCAAAACGGATATCCGTTCGTACCTGCATCTGAAAGGAAGAGCAAATGCCGCAGCCGACCATGAGAGGACTTGGCCCCAGAGGATTTCTGACCGATGAGGAAAAGGAGAACCTGCCAAAAGTCGATAAAGCCCTGATTAAACGAATACTCGCATATTTAAAGCCGTACCGCATACAGTTTGTGTTTGTGTTCATTGCGATACTGCTTTCTGCCGTTGTGGGGCTGCTGCCGTCCATAATCACCGGTAAGATAGTGGATGAGGCCCTTATAAATAAGGACATGGCACTGCTTATACGCCTGCTGTTCATGGCATTTGCGACCCTTGCCGCCTCACAGATCGTAGGCGTTCTTGAATCCTATATCAACGCCTGGATATCCCAGAAGATCATATTTGACATGAAAAATCAGATGTACCGTCATCTGCAGTATATGCCCCATTCTTTTTTCACAACGGAAAAACAGGGTGATATCATCACAAGGATGAATACGGATATAAGCGGTGTGAGCACCATCATATCCGGGACACTGTCCCATGTGGTTTCGAATGCGGCCACCGTAATAACCACCCTGGTCGCTTTGTTTACCATGAGCTGGCAGCTTGCCATCGTGGGCATTGTCATAATCCCTCTTCTCATACTGCCCACAAAGAGGGTCGGGAAAAACCAGTGGAAGATACGCACAAGTTCCCAGGAAAAAAATGATGAGATGAACCAGCTCATCAACGAATCCCTGAGTGTGAGCGGATCCATGCTTGTAAAGCTTTTTACCAGGGAAGAAAGGGAGTATGAGAGGTTTGAAAAAGTCAATTCCGAGCTTACGGCACTTAACCTTAAAGAGCAAAGGAGCGGAAGCTGGTTTCGGGTGGTCATGGGGATGTTTACCCAGGTGGGGCCGTTGCTCATCTATTTTGCCGGAGGCTATCTTATTATCTCATATACTGATTCAAATCTTACCGTAGGTACAATAACTGCAATGGTAGCTCTGATAAACAGACTGTACCGGCCTGTGCAGGAGCTTTTAAACCTGCAGGTGGATTTTACCCGTTCCCTTGCGCTGTTTACCAGGATATTTGAATATTTTGACATGAAAAGCTCCATAGTAAATCCCCAAAACGGTGCTAAGCCTGATGTCGCCTGCAGGGATATAGTATATGATCACGTGGCCTTCTCTTATGACCCGGAGATACCCATACTTAAGGATGTGAGTTTCACCGTTCCCGGAGGATGTATGTATGCCATAGTGGGGCCTTCCGGATCGGGAAAATCAACCATAGTTAACCTGATACCGAGGCTTTATGATGTTGCCGCAGGTTCGGTAAAGATCGGGGGCACCGATGTCAGGGATTTCGATCTTTCCTATCTTCGCTCAAAGATCGGTGTTGTCTCGCAGGAGACCTATCTGTTTAACGGGACCATCAGGGAAAATCTCCTGTATGCCAAAGAAGATGCCACACAGGAGGAGCTGATCGCTGTCTGTAAAAATGCCAGCATACACGACTTTATAATAAACCAGCCCGAGGGCTATGATACGGTTGTGGGAAACCGGGGACTTAAGCTTTCGGGTGGAGAAAAGCAGCGGCTGTCCTTAGCCAGGGTAATATTAAAGGATCCGCAGATCCTCATACTTGACGAGGCAACCAGCGCCCTTGATTCCATATCCGAAAATGCCATTCAGGATGCCCTGGAACTTCTGATGAAGGGACGTACAAGCATAGTCATTGCCCACAGACTGTCAACCATACTCAAGGCTGACTGCATCCTTGTGGTTAAGGACGGTGTCATAGCCGAAAAAGGCGATCATGAATCCCTGCTTTCCCT
Organism: Lachnospiraceae bacterium; assembly: GCA_024682555.1. Lineage (GTDB taxonomy): Bacteria > Bacillota > Clostridia > Lachnospirales > Lachnospiraceae > UBA2868. The sequence goes on from JAIKZD010000032.1 coordinate 11,032, forward strand.
TGGCGGTATTTATAAGGAACTCTACGAGACCCAGTTCAGACAGGTCCTTGATATGGAAGGAAACGAAGTACAGAAGTCCGATTACTGGGATACGGTGGAGGAAGAAAACAACGGATTCTGATATTGTAGAAATATCGGTGATATATGATATACTTATTTCATTCGATTTACGCACGCTCCTTCGGAGAAGACTGAATGTGCGGATTTCAGGAAAATGATGAGATGACCGGAAGAAAAGAATTAAAGTTTTTATGTGACGACAGGACCCTGATCCAGGTTGAAAACCGTATAAAAGGCGTGATGAAGAGAGATATTCATCAGGACGGAGATTCATATGAGATCCGGAGCATATACTTTGATTCCCCTTCCGACAGATGCTATTACGAAAATCAGTCCGGAACGGGTACCCGCAGCAAATACCGTATCCGTATCTACAACTGTGACGGAGACTATATAAGGGCTGAGGTAAAGAGCAAGTATTACGATACTACAAAAAAGGTGAGCACGAAAATCTCTCGGGATCAGTTTAAGCTGTTAAAAAAAAGAGGGAGTCTGGAAATGCTTTTTACCGGGGAAAACCGTGATGCCACCGCTTTGAAGCAGTTTGCGGACAAGGTTTATGCGGAAGGCTTTTCCCCCGCTGCCATAGTAAGATATGACAGGAGTGCATACACTTATTCACCCTGTAATGTCAGGGTGACCTTTGACAGAAACATATCTGCCTGTACGGCATTTGATCATTTTTTTGATCCCGCGATGCCTGCAAGACCGGTTTGTGAGCCGGGGATCCATGTACTTGAAGTAAAGTATGATGAATTCCTGCCGGATCATATCTGCACCCTGCTGATGGCGGGGGATATGAGGCGGACCTCTTTTTCCAAGTATTATATGGCAAGAAATATGCTGATGGGGAGGACATAAGAAGATGACATTCTATGATGCGATAAGAAATAACCTTATAAAAGGCTTTTCAAACGTGGACATTTCGGCTGCCGACATACTGATAGCCATGCTCATAACCTTCGGCCTTGCGCTGTATATTTTTATCGTGTACAGGGCAGTGACCGGAAACGGATTCTATTCAAAGAGCTTTAATATTTCAATGGCAGCCATATCACTTGTTACCTGCGGCATCATTATTGCCATGCAGTCAAGTCTCGTTATATCTCTTGGTATGGTCGGCGCTTTATCAATAGTCAGATTCAGGACGGCCATCAAGGAGCCAATTGATCTTTTATTCTTATTCTGGTCCATAGGGACGGGTATAATATGCGGAACCGGATTGTATGAAATAGCAGTGATAGTGGCAGCCTGTGTAACCATTGCCATTCTGCTGCTTAAGCTCATACCGGAAACGAGATCTTCAAGTATCCTGTTTTTAAGTTTCAAAGACATGGAAACGGAGTCACGGGTATCGGACACCCTAAAGGAGATCAGGGTCTCAAACCATGTCAAATCCCGCAATATCACAAAAGAAGGTATGGACATCGTATATGAGGTTCGGACGAAGGATCCGGAAAGTCTGGTAAAGGTGCTTCATGGTGTTGAGGGGATAATTTCGATGTCTCTTATTGAACATGAAGGGGAATTCCGGGGATAGAGCACGGGTTTTCTATACAGATGACAGGGAAAAGGCATAAAATATTCATATATATAATCATTATCGTTTCGATCGTATTTCTCATAGGGATGGTGGTCGCAGAGAAGAAATCGGTATCGGCTCTCGGCAGGATCACCCTTGACCTTTCGGATTCGGAAATGGATGAACTGAGGGGCATACGTTTCTACCTGCCTGCAGATGAAAATGCGGGGCTTATGGCCGATATTTTTTCCACTGTATTTGAAGAGGATGAGCTGATGCAGTATCTCATCCTGCCGGGGAATATCAGAAGGCAGGATGTCACCTGTTACGCAATGGATCCCTTCGGGCATCTTTTGCAGAGATACGTGATAGATTTTTCGGGGACGGATACTTTTGATATAGGAATTCATAAGCTGGAAGCGGTTTATACGGACCTTCCCGTACTTTCCTTTACGGCAGAGCCCTTGTCCATGAGTTTTGAAGAACTGTTAAATTCTGACAAGACAGCCGAATGGCATGGATTTATGACCGTGTCCGTTGACAGGAAAACAGCAAGGGAAAGAAACTGGCCGGAGGTTCTCATCAGCAAAGCGGAATATAAATACAGCAAAGGATCAGTGATCTTAAGAGGCAGGGGGAATACCTCCTGGGAGATAGCCGACAAAAAATCCTTTACGCTTGAACTGTCCTCACCGGAATATCTTTTTGATCTGGGGAAACGAAAACAGTTTAATCTCATAAGCGGTTATACGGACAGGTCGCTGCTTAATAATGAGGTCTTCATGGGGATGGCCGGAAAGATCGGAATACCCTATGAACCGGGATGTGAGAGGGTGACGCTGTATGTAGACGGTGAGTATCAGGGCGTATATCTGGTAACTGGCAAGGTCCGGGTCAGAAAGGATGAGGTAAACCTTAAGGACGGTGACTTTTTCATCAACTGGGGAGACCCTCAGGCAGATCAGGCCCTGTACTACGATACGGAGATCTGGGCCGATGACATGCATTATTTCAAACCCTATGCAAATATTATATGGCCCAAAAACGAGACGGAAGAAGAGCTTTTTGAAAAGAAGGAGATCGTACAGCGGTTTGTTTCCGCCATAGAGGATCAGGGATCCGATGACTATCTTAAATATATGGATCTGGATTCAATGGTGAGATTCTACTGGATACAGGAAATAAGCATGAATTATGATGCCGATTACCGTTCGATATACTCATATTACAGGGCGGATACCGGCAGGATATATATGGGACCTGTCTGGGATATGGATCAGTCACTGGGATGGAATGCAGGCAAAGCGGGATGGGATTACAGGAATCCCGAAGGATTTGTTATCAGGGATCTGAGCTGGTACCCTTATCTGTTTTCCAGGCAGGAATTTAAAGATGCGGTGAAGGATGCATATTTTAACGGCGGTGTCAGAGAGGCCATGTTTGAGGCTCTTGATGAATATGAACGGAAGTCGCGGGATATGGTAAAGGACGGAAGCCTTGATTACAGGAAGTGGAGATCAAGCTGGCCGGATCTTGAGATAAAATACGGTAATTCCTATGCCGAACAGACAGAGGGCAGCCTTTCGTTTTTCAGACGACGGGTTCAGTGGATAGATGAAAGCATGAAGGCGGAATGACAAAGGCAGGTAAAAACGGGAAATGATAAAAAACAGTTTGACAAATCAGTACCGTTAGATTAACATAGATGTGCTGTGCATCAGTGCAAAGCAGAGATTTTATGTGTCCGTAGCTCAGCTGGATAGAGCAACGGCCTTCTAAGCCGTGGGTCGGGGGTTCGAATCCCTTCGGGCACATCAGATCGAAGATCCGTCCCTGTGGACGGTAACGATCTTCTGTGACATCCGGGTCGTGTCTTTCTTCCCGTCGGGGATCTGAAAGGACAAAACAGCACCGGATATGATCACAGGCCGCTTAGGAGACGTGGTGGGTATGGCGCAGTTGGCTAGCGCGCCAGATTGTGGCTCTGGAGGCCGAGGGTTCGAGTCCCTATACCCACCCTTTTTACAGGGCTATCGCCAAGCGGTAAGGCACAGGGTTTTGATCCCTGCATTCGCTGGTTCGAATCCAGTTAGCCCTGCTATAGGGGACACTAGCTCAGTCGGTAGAGCACTTGACTTTTAATCAAGTTGTCGCGGGTTCGATTCCCGCGTGTCTCACGAATCAGAAAACCCCGCAAATACGTGCTTTGCGGGGTTTTTGCTTTCCTCAAAAACAAACTTGCGTTCGAGAAAAAACAGGCGATTTTATACATTTTTATACATAAAAGTGTGACCCTAGGTGTGACCCTGAGCATCATCATATTTTTTTGCAGCCGAATAATTATTGATCATTTCTCCGGCTTTTTTGATATCCTCCAGGTCAACATGAGTATATATGTCGGCGGTGATGGAAATATTGGCATGCCCCATAAGTCTCTGGGCTGTTCTGACATCCACTCCGGCTTTACAGAGATCGGTGCAGTATGTGTGTCTGAGACAGTAAGGTACAAAATCGGGTGCTAAAGGAAAAGGCGGGATAAGCGCGTTCCGATATACCTTGCATCCCATTGATATATTCATGTCTCTTCTTAGATGGGCGTATAGCCTGTTGTATGAGCTTTCCGAATGCTTGTGACCGCACCGGTTGACGGCGACAGGTTCAAACGGCTTTGTTGATTTAATGGCCTCATACAGGTCATCAGGGATAGGTACATACCTATCAGAGTTCTTTGTTTTGGTTCCGCGTATATGCAGCAGGCGGGATCCATGATCGATATCCCTGCCGATAAGATTTATGGCCTCTTCAGGTCGGCATCCGCATTTGAGTATTATTACAAACAAAAGATATGCAGGATCATTTTCATATACTGAAAGAAGGTGCCTGCGCTCATAATCTGTAATGCTTCTTCGGTATCCTTTGGAGCAGTCGGGGAGCTTTATTCTTTTTGCGGGATTAAACGGGATCATCTGATTATCAACTGCAGTTTCGAAAAGAAAATTGATTTCCTGACGCAGTTTCTCGCAGTGTGAGAAGGACATCCCGGCGCATTCATTGAGGATGCTCTGACACTCCACAGCCTTGACAGATCCGATGGGTTTCAGCCCAATATGAGGGCTGACATACTTTTTATACCGCTTTTTAATGATCCCAAGGTCTTTGACATTGCTCTTGTATGTATCAAAAGCCGTATCGGCCCAGGAATTAACGGAAGTGGTATGATCGTATATTATGACGTTTTCTTTCAGATCGCGAAGCTTGTTCGCCTTTCGGGTATAAACCTCTTCAAGGGTATTCCCTTTGACAAAATAGCGTTTTCCCTGATAAGTAAATGATTTACGGTATTTGTATTCAGCCATAGAAAACCTCCCAGTTGAACCGGTACAATAAAAAAGGCACCTGACAAAGTCAAGTGCCTGAAAACCTAAAACAGTTCCGAGCCTCCTGCATTCATAACCTTTCTCCTTTCGATGTATTATTATAATATGTCAGCTTCAGACGCTTGTCAATATTTTGTTGGCATCTGCTCAATATGGCCAGATTACTTCACAATAGTTCCATGTGTTTGAAATTGCTCGTCATGATCAGAACGTTTAATATCATTTTGTCCTCTTTCTGTTTTCCACCTGTGATATAGTGCTATGGTGTTTGTGTAATACTTTTCGACAGGATCTTTATTAAGATTAGCAATAAAATAATATAACTGCTCTACCGCCTTTATATATATCTGATGTAATGACTGATATACAACAGAAGAATCCGCAGTATTATGAGTAAAATGCATAGCGAGATATTCAAGATTATTGAGAGTTTGGTTTATATAATCGTTCAAAAATGTGTTAATTACTGGTGTTTTCACTATTGAGAAAGTAATTTCTTTTTTATTTTCACCCACATCCTTTATATTATTGACTATGGTGTTTATTTCAAAATGCATATTAAATATCCCATTGGCATCAATGAGCGCCTTCAGAAATTCATTGCTATCCTGTATTTTGCGAAGTTGTTCTGAATCTTTTTCAGTTATATAACGGCGCATCTCCTGATAATCAAATGATTTCATATCAGACGGAGAAATCTTTTTGAGAATTTGGTTACTTCCAGATTGATCCATAATATAATTTAGTGGCGGGTATTTATCAAGAATGTTGTCTTTAAAGAATTGCGCAAGGTCAATAGCTTTCTGAACTCTGATAATATCTGAGTTACGCTTTGAATCATTAGCAGACAGATAATACTGCCATGCGGCATATATTACACCGAATGCAACTACGATGCAGTTTACAATCTGAGAAATGAAATATAACATCTCCATGTATTCGGATTTTGTTTTGAATATTGCGGCAAGAACAGCTTCTAATACAGTGATAGTTAAGACAACAACAGCAACAATAATCAATTTCTTTTTCATGAAAACCTCCCATAATAATTTATGATATCAAATTTATCGCTTAAAGGGGCCAAACGCTAAAACTATTTATATACATATTTCATCCTATCCCACCCCTGTACCCACTGAGTATGAATTATCCTTCAGGCTCTGTTTGCTCTTACTCATGTGTTGCTGCTTCTATCTCCTGCACATCCGTTTTCTCGAAGTCATTATTATATATATGCCTCACAGCATGATGAAATGCATCCAGCCTCGCTGCGGAGCTGATCTTGTCATTGAGATATATAGTATAAGCATCATCCGGACCGTATACTACCATTTCCTTTACACCGGGCGGTAATGGAACTAAATAAGTATAAATATCAGCCATTGGGGTTTGTCTCCTTAAATCGCTTTAGCATTTCAGCGGCCATCTGCAGATCTTTAGGATCCACATCCATTGCAGCATCAAACAGCGCACGGAGCCCCGGATTCTCGAAGATCTCCTGGGCGACAGCTGCGGTCTCATCGGAGAAGTAGTATTTTGTCCCGGAGGAGGATTCTATTTCATTTTCCTCGGCAGCAGGATCATGTTCTTCTATTAGATCGGATTTGTTAATGTGAAAATAATCCGCTAATAGCTGAATTTTTCCCATTCTGGGAAGAGCTATACCTCGGCACCATGTGCTGAATGTCTGATGCGATACACCGATTGCATTTGCTACTTCCAACTGGGTTTTCTCATATTTAGCGAGATAGTATAGTAAGTTTCTCTGAAATATGTAAGTCTGTTCTTTGTCTGACATATGCTCCTCTTTTCGTGTTTGAAAATATGTTACGATTACATTCTATAATATAATTTGCCTATTCGCAACTAAAAAGCAAAAAATATTTGATTTTAGTATTGACAGCAAATTATATTTGCTTTATACTTAAATCATCAAATGAAAGGGGAAATGCTTATGAGTAAGAAAAAGCGGAATAAAAAAGATGAGAAGCAGATCCTCGCAATCATACTTCTCATCACCGCAATAGTGGAGCTTATCAATAAGATTCTCGATATAATCTACAGATGATAAGCATCCCGAAAGGGCAGGGAGAGTAATCTCCCTGATCCTTAAGGGGATGATAACTTACTCATAAAGCATTGTCAATATAATGTACACAAGGAAAGGAGCGCATGTATGGAAAATTTCAAGCTGTTTTTGGATGTCATTGAAGTGATCTTATTGACAAGCATTGTTGTATTGCTGATCAGAAACATGAGAGACAAAAAATAATAACCTGGCTGACCTACCGGCCGGACGGGGGAGAGGAGAACCATGGAAACGAAAGAGATTCGAATTAGCCTTGCAGCGGCACGTGTCAATGCAGGTATGACACAGGATTATGTGTCAAGAATACTTCATGTAAGTAAGCAAACAGTTGTAAACTGGGAAAAAGGGAAGACGGAACCAAAAACATCACAGGCAAAACAGTTGAGTGAATTGTACAGATTACCGTATGATGTACTTATTTTTTTGCCGTCAGATGCAAATTAAATTTGCTCATGTGCTACCTTACAGGTACCACATGGGAAAAATCCTTGACAGGATTTTTCCCACATATCTTATTCCTAACAATATCGAAAGGAAGCATCCATGACAGCAAAAGATATTGAAAGAGACATGAAAACATTCGTAAATGGAGCATCGTTTATCTCTCCGGGGCAGCTCGCCGCATATCTCGGCCAGAAGAACACTACACGAGTCAGAGAGAGATACATGAAAGATGCCTTCAGGATCGAAGGGACAAAGAAGTATTTCATTCCGGAAGTGGCTAAGGCCATTTATGCGGAAGGTAATTGGTAGGAAAGGGGGAAAGTATGAATAACGACGCATTATTGTACACATTATGCATTGCTCTCATGCTCTTCGGGATGCTCGGAGACTGTCTGAGGGCAAGCATACACAAGGATCAGGAGGAGCTGAAATGAACGGAGTATTGATGTTGGGGTTTCTGCTCGGGGCAAGTCTGCTGATCCTGAAAGAATATCTTGATTAGGAGGGGAGTATGAGGAATTACAAAGAGATATCCAAAGAAGATGTCGTAAAGGAACTTAAGGAAGGAACGGAGGTAGTAGCTGTCGTCCTTAATTGCACAGATCGCGTGATCAGGGGAGGAGACTACATCAAATCAGGTGTGTATCCGCTCAATAATCGGATGTCGATAGCGGACATAGCCCGGTATGAGAAGGAAGATAATGTTGCATTTTATGCAAATCTGAAGGATGAAGCCGTTGCGACGTCGCAACAGAGAGGAGAAGCATGAAGACAAAAGTATACCTGTCGGGCCCGATCACAAATCAGCCTGACCATATGAAGAGATTCAATGAGGCTCAGAACGCCCTTGAAAAAGAGGGGTATTCGGTCATTAATCCGTCGCTGATTGCATCCTGTCTTCCGGAAGATACGGAATATGAGGAATACATGAAGTTAGACATGGCGCTTTTAGAGATGTGTGATGAGATCTATATGCTCAAGGGATGGCAGAAGTCCTGCGGTGCAAACCGTGAGTACGGTTACGCCCTGGCGAAGGGGATGGTGGTCATATGTCAACAGTGAGATGCATATACGGATCTAACATTCAGGAGATAGCGGAGCTTCTAGACCGGAAATGGTGCGATGAGCATTGCGAGAAGCGCAAACAGAAGGCTGAAAAATACTCGGTAAACATAGAGTGTTTCCATCATCTCATGGACATGGGCATAGATCCGTACAAAAAAGAGAACTCGGTATAAACCGAGTCCTCAATGCCATACATATTTAAAATGCATATTTCAACCATGATTATTGTATGGCATTTATAGGAAAAAGTCAAGGAAAAATGGGAACTACACGTTCCTTTTTCACCTTGCTAAAGCGTTTATCTATTCGACTAAAGGAGAAGAATTTTAATGCCATACATAGAAGAGGTATGTGTGACCGGCAAGGTCGAGGAGCACATTAAATATTACTCATGGTACATACACCCTCCCGGTGCAAAAAGGGAGAAAGGATCCCTTCCGTCAGAGGAGAGGATCAAAAAGGCAAATCAGAGGCAGGCGGAAAAGAAACTCAGGAGACTCCTCAATAATAACTTTAAGGATGGAGATCTTCTGATCCGGCTGGATTTCTTCAAAGACAAGGACAAGGTACAGACATCAGCCGATATGCAGCAGTGCATGGCTAACTTCATAAAGAGGTTAAGACGGAGAACTCCGGATGTTAAATACGTCTATGTGAAGGAGCTCGGAAAGAGAGGAGCAAAGCATGCTCACATGGTCATTTCAAAGTTGCCCCTCTCATTGATCTCGGAATGCTGGGATCACGGAGGCATTCATGCAGATCCTCTTTATTCCGGAGGCCAGTATGGAAGGATCGCTGCATACTTCATAAAGTACGCAGGTAAGACCGAAGAGACAGAGGGAAAGCTGATCGGTAAAAGGTGGTACGGGTCCCGGAACCTTGACAAACCCATAGTGAAGAAAAGGATTGTCATGTCAGGCAGCTTCAGGAAGGAACCACCGCAGAAGGATGGGTGGGCTCTGGATAAAGAGTCGGTCACCCGGGGAGTGACATCGGCCGGATATGAGTACATGTCTTATTCATACATCAGGCTGACTCCCGAAGAGCCGAAGGAGATCCCGGAAGAACAGAATATCTATGAACGGCTTAAAAGCTATGTGAGGAGGCGATTTTCAGTTGATAAATTTATATCTTTTTTCAACCGTAAGAAGTCCGAGAAACACTGACGGTATAGGCATTTACATATTGGAGACACAAACCTCGAAGGGACCGGCCACACTCACAAAAGTGGTAAAGATGGATGATGTTAATGACTGCAAAGCCGCACTTTTACTCATAGGGGAAGCATTTTCGCGTATAACCCGGATAGAGCCCGTGACGTTATTCACAAATATTGGTTATCTTGTCGGGTTATACACAGACGAAAGGCTTAAGAAGTGGCATGACAGCAGATGGATGAGCCGAAAGGGCAGGCAGGTCATGAACGCGGAGCTTCTTAAAACCCTGTATGAGAAGAACATACCGGTTGAAGAGGTCAGACAGGATCAACACTCATATTACGAGTGGATGAAGAACGAGGCAGAAAAGGAACTGAAAAAATGGAGGGATGAAAAATGTTCGACAGATTCGGAGAATTCGGCTCAGCCGAGGAAATAAACATGACCGCTGAGGGTTTGAAGGCGGAGGGTGATATTGAATCTTTGAGGAATCTCTGCAAAGAGAACGGTATCGATACTGAGATGGCAGATCTGTATATGCAGAATGCGATCCCGATCATATGTGATGACATGGGCGCAGCCTTGGGAAAGCTTGAGATTGAAGCGGGCGAGCTTAAGCCGGAGCAGATCATGGAAGACTGGGTTGAGTACATAAAGGCCAGATGCATTGAAGACAACAATGTGTCTAAGCAGGTACGGCAGAAGGGCAAGACTCTCAGAGGATGCATCGCCGCCCTTTTGTCCTGGTCGTTCAGTCATCAGATCCCGATCGACAAAGAGATCATTAATGAGGCAAAGATCAAGGCAGGTAAGGTCACCCTGGGAATTCCGGGTATGGGACAGGCCAAGAAGATCATTTCGAAATATTACGGAGGCTGAGTATGGACAACATGGAATTAAAACCTGTCAAGGGACTTGAAGAATGGTCAAGAAAACAGTTTTCGGGAAATCATTTTATATATTACAGCCGAAAAGGAGCCTATGCGGAATGCCATTGCGCGGAGTGCGGAAAGAAATATGTGTTAAGAGCTGTTGAGACAGAGGATCCTTTTAAGGATATGGCCCTGGACATTGAAAAGCCGGGGCGTGATATGCCAACCGTGTGCCGGGGGTGCAAAACAAAAGCCATCTATAAACCTGCCAGACTCACAAAGAGTGAGTACGACTATCGCAGGATATGCTTTGGCCAGAAGATAGATGATGAGCACTTTGTCTTCAGGATCTTCTACGCGGTTCAGAAAACGAGACAAGGACAGAATACATATTACGGTCTGATAGAGGATAAGCGCATATTTCTCGAAAAAGGAAAGAAGCCGTCGCGATACGATTTTTACGGAAGATGGCATCAGAGTAATGTGGGCGAGAACTGGTACTACATCATCCACCCGAAGACATATAGAGAGATTGCGAAAACGGGGATGTTTAAGTACGTTCCGGTGGTTCCGTCCATCATGGATCACTGGAGGGATGACTGTGGTCTTATAGATTACTACATAGCCGCAGCAAGATATCCGGACTTTGAAATGATCATAAAATTAGGGCTCACGGAGTATGCTGACAACCTGGTCAGAAAGATTCCTGTTAATCCGAATCCCCGGGGCAAGAAGGTAGAAGATCGCCTCAGGATCAACAAAGACAGAGTAAAGAGTCTGATCGCCCACAAAGGCACAAAGAAAGTCCTGGAGATATATCAGCTCGAAAGAAGGCTCGGAAAACACTGGACAGAAGAAGAGCTCGGGATAATCAACGAACTGAGTGAGAACACATACTCTACAGACTGGGAGAAAGCATCTAAGGTACTGAAACACATATCACCCATAAGGCTTAAGAATTACATGAAAAAGCAGAAGATGTGGATACCGGGAGAAAAGTTTAACTACAGAGAAAGACAACGCCGCCAGGATCTGAGGAGAGAATATTACGACTACATCTCCATGAGGATAAACGAAGGCTACGACATGACAAACGATGTCATTCTATTTCCGACAGACTTCAGACGACGCAGAGATGAGATGATCCTGATGGTTGAAAAGGCCAGGATGGACAAGAGAAAGACAGAAGTGCTTGAGAAGTTCCCAAAGGTCAAGACAAAGTACAGAAGGCTTTCTGAAAAGTACTCAGCGGCAGCAGGCGGATACATTATCAGACCGGCAAAGGATGCAGCTGAGATTGTAGAAGAAGGCAGAATATTACATCACTGTGTCGGAGGAGACGGATATTTACGCAGCCACAATGACGGAAGAAGCTTCATCCTCTTCCTGAGAAAGGCAGACAAGAAAGATATTCCGCTTATAACAATCGAGATCAGAGGTGAGGAGATAGTCCAGTGGTATGGAGGATATGACAAAAAGCCAAACAAAAAACTGATAGATGCCTGGCTCAGGACATATGTGGAAGAGCTCAAAAAGCGCAGCAAAAAGAAGAAAAGCGTACGAAAATGCACGAAAAACGTTCAAAAGATCCAAAAAACGGCATAAATACACAAGAGAGAAGGAGGCAGAAGATGGAGGAATATCATCAGATTACATTGAATGAGTGGCAGCAGTGGAGAGAAGAGATCCGGCAGAAGCTGAAAGAGGCAGCGGGCAATTTTGTCTATATCGGATACCGCCTAAAGCAGATCAGGGACTCCGGGATGTTCGACGGGGCAGCAGATGTCTTTGAATTTGCCCAGAGGGAATATGGACTGAGTAAGTCCACAGTTTCGAGGTTCATAGCCGTGAGTGAGAAGTTTTCCGATCCGGAGCAGCCTTTACTGCTCAGAAAAGAGTATGAGCTCATGGGAAGTTCAAAGCTTTCCGAAATGCTTACACTGCCGGATAACGAGTGTGAGATGATATCGGAACAGTCCACGGTCAAGGATATCAGATCCTTAAAAGAGTTTAACCGGGAAGCGGAAAACGTGATAAATACACAAGAGACAGCTGATCCCGATACCGAAAAACCGCAGAATGAAGCGGAAAGCACGGATCAGAACACAGCGGAGCTTGTGGAAAACAGCGAAAAATCGGAAATCGAAATGTCACACTTTGAGAAATGCATATATGACTTCTTTAGGGATAAGAGCCTGAAAGATGCATTTAATCTGATATGCCACTCGACAGACGTAGACAACGCGAAAAAGGCCTATGAACTCATAAATCCATCAGGGGCCAGGACGCATAAGAAAGGGCTGTGCTTTATATCAATGCTCAACTGGGACAGAGGCGTGAGATATAAGATCATGACCGAAAGTGCCCCGCATTCCCTCACATGGGAGGAATACTTTGATGTGATCGGAGATATGGTCGGCATGCTCATCAATGCGGAGGATATCACTAAGAAAGATATCTGGTCGGTCATATATGCCGAAAATGGCTTAAATACACAAGCGGAGGCCGAGCCCGGGAAGCCTGAAAGGAAAGAAGCAAAACGGACTGAGGAAGCGGCGGAGCCTGCAGAAATCAGAGAAGAATCCGTTGCGACGTCGCAACAGGATCAGGACATCCCGGCAGGAGTTGAAGAGGCAGAAGAAGCTTCCGGGGCAGCAGTCAAGGAATCTGCAGAAGTCTCTGGGGCAGCAGTCAAGGAGGAAGTAATTACACCGGAATATATGGAAACAGAGCATGTGGAGCTTACATCGTTCCAGAAGCAGATCATCGATAAACTTCAGCTGATCGAGAACATTATAACCGGCATGGAGACCACAAAAGAAAACTGGAACAGGGTCAACGATATGCTCAGAGACACCATAACCCTTATTAACAAGTCAACATTCTAAGAGGAGCGAGAACATGAAAAAGAATGAAACCATTGCAAACTTAAAGACGGAGACAGGTTTTTGCAAGTATTGTAAGCAGGGCAGGGCCGTACAGATCGGGGAGGATCAGATCTACTCGCAGGCAGATCTGGACAATATAGCATCTTCAGAGTGCACCTGTGATGGTGCAAGACATGCCCAGGAAAAAGAGAACAGGATCCGCAGAGCCAAAGATGCAATCGATAAGATCACTGTAGATGGAGAGAAGGAAGTCGGCGATTTCCTTAAATCAGCTCTTTCGCTTTTGGCTGATCATAAGATAAAAAAGCTTTCCGTGAACATTAACGGCATTGTGACCTATACGGTATTACGCGGAAATGAAGAACAGTTGTCTATGCAGCGGAGGGAGACAATAACCGAGGGGGACGAGATTGAGTAAGTCGATATTACATGATTATAAAAAGTTTGACTGTTATCTCTGCCGGATGTTTGGAGATTATTCCATCAAGGGCGGGATGCAGGAGCATCATATCTTCGGCGGACCGAACAGAGGACTTTCGGAAAAGTACGGGCTCAAGGTGAAACTGTGCTTCAAGCATCACGGACAACGGGGTCCTGATGATGTTCACAGACCGGATCTTAACGGATACAGTGATCTTCTTAAGCAGAAAGGGCAACGGGCTTTCGAGGAAAAATACAGTCATGAGCTGTTCATGGAAGTCTTCGGAAAGAATTATTTATGAGAGGTGAAGAGTATGCAGATGACGAATGAAGAGATCGCAAGATCTTATAGAGAGGCAAAAGACAAAAAGAAGCAGATCGGGATCCTGGCAGAGCTGAACCTGTGTTCCAGAACAGAGATTGAATACATCCTGAGAGACGAGGGTCTTCATCCCGGATATCAGAGAAAACCGAAAGAGCCTAAGAAATCGGGAAAGAAAAAGACCGTTATTTCGGAAGATCAGACAAAAGATATTCCCGGGAAGCAGACAAAGAAAACAGATGCTCCCGGGCAGCAGTTGGAGATCAGCATGACAGAGCTTGATACGGATACCGAAGAGTATCAGCAGGAACTCAGCTTTATCCTCGATCAGAGCATAAACCCAAAGATCAAAAGATGCGAGGAAAAGATAGAAGAGATCTCAAAGAAGATCCAGGCTCATGAGAAAGAGATCAAGGCACTTCAGAAGAGAACGGCTGTCCATAAGGCCAGGAAAGATAAACTGGAAGAAATATATAAGGCAATAGCCTCGTATATGGGTTGAAACACCGGCTTCTGCTAAAAGAAACTACGTTTTCTATATCTTGCAAACGGTTGAAACACCATGCAGAAGCAAAAGAAACTGCTGGGATCAGATATATCACGAAAGTAATGTATAAGCCCTGCCATATGGCAGGGCGGAAGGAGGTAGTACATGAGCGGAAGAGATTGCTTTGACTGTGAGTATGCAGAGTATGATGTCGAAGAATACTTCGGTGGTTATAGAGAAAAGATAGTTATTGGCTGCAATTCTCCGGATGAATGTACTGAGGATAAGGAGAAAGCGGACAGGGTCAGAGGAAACGATATGGGCGATTACCCGGATGTGGTCCAGAACCAGTTCGATAACATGACAGGATCAATGAATTTGTAAGAGGGGAAGATGAATAAATGTTAGTTATCTTTTGGGTGAGGATATAGTTTCAGAGCCACAGGAAGGGAGCGAATGAATGACTGATTATTATTCTTTACTTACAGGCTATCCCATATATATTGCAACACAGGAATTTCAGCGTAGAAAACACAGAAAGAAACGTATTAACAAGAAGTGGCGAAAGAGATATGGAACTGTCGAATTGAACAGTATGCCGCACGGAGAAGTAATAATAATGGATAATAGGGTGCTTTGTATGACAAAAAGAACATTCGAGCAGATAAGAAAGATAGAAAGTGAGGGATAAGGAATGATAGCAGACAAAGCAAAGACAGATACCATTCCAACATGGAAGGCGGAAATAATTGAAAAAGAGCATATCAAAGAGGTTCTGGATAAGATAAGAGCCGAGATAGAGCAGGTTGTTTGGGAAGATGTTGTTGTTAGTCTTGATGAAACGAATGAAATAAGAATACCACGTCTTGACCCCGATGATGTGTTTGAGATTATTGATAAGTATAGAGAGGATGGTGACGCAAATGGGTGATATTGGGTACATTATCGGAATAGCAATAGCCGGATGCTTAATGCTTATTAGCTTAATAATCTTTGGGATCTATTTACTCTGGGAAAGGAGAAGGAAGAAATGACAGAAGAGCTTTACGATCTATACAAACGAGATCCTGATTTTAAGCGCTACGTGGATGTCTGGTGTGCTACTCACAACCTCAGCATATTCGAAGCATTCAAGATGAAGATTTTGCAAGAATACGGGGATTGGAGAAGGGAAAGGCTCACACCGGATTGTAATTTACAGATGGGAGAGAATAATTATAATGGCAATTATGACCAGAAAAAAGCTTGAAAAGCTGTATTATTTAAAAAAAGAATTGAGGATGTGGGAAAAGAGAAAGGCCGAGCTTCAGGCTGATATTGCATTGTCGTTGCCGTCACCGGACGGAATGCCACACTCACGAACTAACAATATAGACAATCCCACGCAGAGAAAAGCCATTAAGCTGGCAGAGGCGGATAAACATATACAGGCTCAGATCCTCCGGATAAAAAAGGCAACAAGGGAGATAGAACAGTTCATAATGACCATTGATGATCCGGAGACGAGAATGATCGTTGAGTATAGATGTGTTTACAATATGCATTGGGATATAATTGGCGACAAAGCTGGATACAGCGAGAGGCAATGCAAAAGAAAGTACAAAGCCCTTTTGGATACACTAAAACACACTTGATAAAAAGATGTCCCGAAATGTCCCGAATAGGTGTGTTATTATAGTAGCGTGAAAGAGTCAGGGATAACAGGATAGTTGTCCGGGCTCTTTTATTTTGGGATAATATCTCCCTTTCGATAGAAGGATGTTGATGATCCCGGGGTTTAGTACTGAGGCAGCAAAATAAAAACACCCCTCCCCTCCTCCTCTTGGGTAGGGGTAATCCCGTTCAGGGGCAAAAGCAGTACTCTTATTTGAGCGTTCGATGCAGGCACAATTGCTTGGATTGGAGATACTTCACCTCCCCTGTTTTTTTTCATACCCTCCCCTGCTTGCTTTGTACTTATCCCCGGGGCCTTCTATGATATCTCTTTCTCCACAGCTGAAAGCAAAGGAAGAAGCGGATAAGAGAAGATGCAGAAGATTTACCGTCCGGATCGTGAAGGACCAAGAAGATCCGAATTTGAAAAGAATAAAAAGAAGATCCTGATGTCCCAGTCAATATGTGGGATATGTGGCAAGCCTGTTGATAAGTCACTGAAGTTTCCGAATCCAATGAGCGCAGCAATAGATCATATTATTCCGGTTGACAAAGGTGGCGATCCTTCAAACATAGGTAACCTTCAGCTCACGCATTTGTACTGTAACAGACAGAAAAGCGACAAGATCATGGCTGACACGACGACGACATCAGCAACAAAGGTTTTTAACAACAGGGATCTTCCGCTTTCAATAGATTGGACCAAATACCGTAGCGATGTCGAGACGGGGGAGTAGCACCCCCCACCTCCCCCGGCCGCCAATCCCCGCCGTCACTGTACAAAAAAACACACCTCGCGCGCGAGAAATTTTTTTTTGAAAGAGGAAATTCTTTATTTATATGACGAAAGCGCAAATCAGGAAGAATTTAATCAGAAAACGCAGCAAGGATGAGGGTTACAGCCCTGAAACCGACCCGACACTCGACTGTGACGTTTTGACCCTGTTTTGGACCCATAAAACCACAGAAAAGATGAAAAATTTAGGGACATATCTCCCTGAATTTGATGATGAGATAAAACGGTATGCCGGATATCTTGCCGATTATGAACTGCTCTCCCCTAAGATCAAAGGACCGGATGATATGGTTTGCAAGTCGGCAGCAGACACAGAAAAGACATCTCCGCTAGTAAGGATCATTGAGAACCTGCGCAAGGACATCATGATGGAAGAAGACAAGCTCCTGCTTACAGCAAGAGAGTATTACAAACTCTTCCCACCGGAAGGGTCGGGAGATGACAAGGTTGAGAAGCTTCAGAGCATTCTTGAAAAGATAAAGGAATAAGACATGGCAGAGCTGAAAGGAATTGGATACTTAAAAACCAAGCTGGAAAATAAGCGCCCCAGAGTAGAACTCCGGTATGCGTACTACGAGCAGAAGCACAGAGCAAGAGATTTCGGAATATCGACACCGGAGGATCTGATGGCCTTAAGATACACGAACGGATGGTGTACCAAAGCGGTCGATGTGCTCGCTGACAGACTGCAATTTGCAGGGTGGAGAGAAGATAACTTCGATCTTGCCGGGATATTCAACATGAATAATCCGGACGTACTGTTTAATTCGGCAATTTTGTCAGCTCTGATATCCTCGTGCTGCTTTATCGTAGTGTCTCCAAGCGGATCTGATATCCCGAGACTTCAGGTGATAGACGGAGGTAATGCCACAGGTGTTATAGATGAATTCACAGGACTCCTTCAGGAAGGCTATGCCGTACTTGAACGTGATGACAATAAGCAAGTGACCAGGGATGCGTATTTTACACCGGATGAGACTATTTATTATGATCACGGGCAGGAAGTTCAGAGAGTACAAAACCCTTCTCCTTATCCGCTTCTTGCTCCGGTAATATACAGGCCCGATGCAATGCGACCTTTCGGACATTCCAGGATATCAAGGAAGGCAATGGAACTCTCTGATATGGCAGCAAGAACGCTTAAGAGAGCTGAGATATCGGCTGAGTATTATTCCATTCCTCAGAAGTATGTTACCGGTCTCTCCGAGGATGCCGAACCGATGGATAAGTGGAAGGCAAGTGCATCCTCAATGCTGTCATTCACTAAGGATGAAGAGGGTGAAAGCCCTAAACTCGGACAGTTCAATGCAGGGTCTCCCACACCGTTCAATGAACAGTTGACGATGCTTGCCGGAGAGTTCTGCAGAGAGACTGGACTTGCAATGTCCGACATGATCATAAACACGGCGAATCCCACAAGTTCCGATGCCATCAGGGCAGAGCATGAAGTAATGAGGCTAACCGCAAGAAAGGCACAGGAGTGTTTCGGATCCTCATTCCTGAATGCCGGATACCTCGCAGCATGTCTCAGAGATGATTATCCGTATGAGCGTGAACAGCTGTATCTTACACATGCGGCATGGAATCCAATCTTTGAACCGGACGCCACTCAGATCGGAGCTTTAGGAGATGCGATTTTAAAATTAAACCAGGCACAGCCCGGTTATTTGGATGAGGACAAGATACACGACCTCTTAGGGATGTAATATATGACTGACATAGCACCGGAATTACTGGAAAAAGTGCAGAAAAACTTTGAGGAGCTGACCGCAGAGCTCAGAGAAGAGATAAAACAGGGAGTCAGAAGCTACGAAGAGGCTTATGATTATGCTAAGAGGATAGGGGAAGCACTTTCAAGATCGCTCGGTGTCAATATAACCCCGGAAATACTTCCGGATGGAAAGATGTATTACAACATAGCCGATAAAGTGGTGCGCCCGATGCTTCATGCTGAACATGAGTTAACTTCAGCGGCCGCAGTCAGTGCGCAGAAATCTGCCAACAAAGCAGCAGGCATCGGTATAAGACCTTTAGAAGCAAAATTTGACGATGACAGAGCACAGGGCATTATAGATAGGGTATCTTCACAGCCGTTTGAAGAGATAAAGTGGATTCTGGATGAGCCTGTGAAGACTTTTTCGAAGAGCGTGGTCGATCAGACTCTCGAAAAGAATGTCGAGTTCCAGGGAAAGAGCGGTCTTCACCCAAAGATCAGGCGCACAGCTTTCGGAGATGCCTGTCCGTGGTGTCAGGCCGTGGCCGGTACCTACTCATATCCGAACGTTCCAAAGGATGTATACCGGAGACATGCAAATTGCGATTGTGTCGTGGAATATATTGACGGCGGGAAAATACAGGATGTTTGGTCGAAAAAATTGATAAATCCCGAAGACCGTGTTAAAATGATGCCAGAGAGTACAGTTCGCAAGCTCGATCCACATCAACTTCAAGCAACCTTGCAAGCTGCGCAAGATGCCAGAAATGTATCAATACCGGCTGAAGTTGATGGCAACTTTGATGATTTTGCCGCATTATCTATTACCGAGAATGAAGCAAAAGAACTCAGGGCATTACGAGAACTTTCACAGAATTCAGCTTATGAGTATGCTACTGTTATATACAGTGATCACATAGAGCAAGGGAAAACAAGCGGATTAAGTGACAAAGTACAGATTGAAATTTCAGCAGAAGACGGAAATGGAATCAAGTTATTCCACAGTCATACGAATGTAACACCACTATCGCGAGAAGACTTCAGTTTTCTGTGCAATAGTCAGGTTGACGAAATTGGAAACATTGCCATCAACGGCGATATATTTATATGCCGAGTGGGCACTGGTGTCAGACCAACCAAAGAAGAATTTTACGATGAAACCGATATAATAGCATCAGAGGTTGATATCGACATACAAAGTCATCCAATGTTTGAACAATGGACACCGGAAGAAAGAAACTATATGGCTATCAGAGAACAGGCATACAGAATAGCCAGACATTACGAGTGGGAACTGGAAGGAGGACGTGAAGATGAATAAATATAGCAAGTTTTTTAAGAGCGGCATGTCCTCTAACGAGGCCAGGCTGAAACTCTTTACAATGATCAACAGGATTCCAAAAGCGGAACGGGGCGAATTGAATGAAGCCTATCTCGAAGCAAAGAAGGAAATTGCTAAGAGAGAAAGAGTAGAGAATGCCGGATATTTAACTGAATAACAAACTTCCAAAAGCATCGGAGACCCCGGTGCTTTTATTATGCCCAAAGGAGAACACAGTGAAAGTAAACATATGCGGAATAGAGCACGAAGTAAAAGAGTACACAGACCATTTTAACGGCGATCTGCATCTGGGACAGATCGATTACGGAGAATGTGTAATCAAGATAAACGCAGATGCGAACGAGCAGATGAAACAGGAGGCACTATGCCACGAAATGACACACGGGATACTCATGCATCTCGGGTATGATGATCTGTCGAACGATGAGCATTTTGTACAGGCTCTCGGAAATGCAATATATCAGGGATTTACAGTAAAGGAGAACAAATAATCATGAGATGTGCACTAAGCTATGACAAAAACAAGGATCTTATCGACCAGAAGCTTTCAGCCTGGGGAGAGATGCAGTCTCTCGAAGAGGATCCTGCCTACAAAGAAGAGGATATCAAGGACGAAAAGGAAAGAGAATACTTCCTCGGATACAAGATGGCCTGCGATGAGATTTGCAAGGATATTGACAACATCGTAGAGGATGAAATGATGTCCGAAGAAGCTTCCGACCATCTTCAGGCACTTATGGCCGGGAGTATTGCTATGCAGCTCTTCAGTATATTGGACAATCAGGAGGAATGATGGACGAAGTAACAAGAGCTCGCGACAAAGCCATTGCGATGGATATTATCGACGGATTGAAAGAACAGCATATCAGCACAGGAGAAGCGCAGGAGATTTTGTATATCGCACAGGATCTGATTAGAGAAAGCCAGAGCAAGCAGTCTCTTACCGATATGCTTAAATCAATGCTTTAAGGAGAACCGATGAGATTCAGGAGCAGATCACCAGACATGAGGAACACGTCGAACTGAGAAAGGAGGGCTTATGGCACGAATAGGACGCCAGCAGCCCACTCAGTCCGCAATAATTCCATACACGGAGACCAGAGGGAAAGAGGCAGTTAAGCTTTATTCTTTAACCGGCAGAGAGCTCATGGAATGGCAGCAGGGTGTTCTTATGAACATGATGGCTGTCAATGAGGATGGTCTGTGGACTCACATAAAGTTCGGGTATGCCGTATCAAGGCGAAACGGCAAGACTGAGAGCGTTTATGCCAGAGAGATGTGGGGTCTTCTTCACGGAGAGAAGATCCTACACACGGCACACCGTACAGATACGGCACACAGCTCATGGGAAGCACTTTACGAGCTTCTGAAGAAGGCGGGCATTCCCATAGAGCACACCTTCAGAGCCAACGGCAGAGAGCATATATTCGTGACCGGCGGAGGCAGGATCGAGTATCGTACCAGAACATCAAAGGTCGGACTCGGCCAGGGCTATGACCTGCTCGTGATAGATGAGGCACAGGAGTACCAGGACGATCAGGAGACCGCCCTTAAGTACATCGTCACGGCATCGAAGAATCCGCAGATAATTATGCTTGGAACACCGCCGACGGCAGTGAGTTCCGGAGATGTATTCAACCGATTAAGAGGAGAGATCCTTGCGGGAAAGACAACAGATTCCGGATGGGAGGAGTGGTCGACAGAGAAACAGCATGATCCTCATGATGTGGATATATGGTATGAGACAAACCCGGCTCTTGGGATCACTCTTAAGGAAAGAGATATAGCCGCAGAGATCACCGGGGATATCCTCGACTTTAACATCCAGCGTCTGGGATTATGGGTCCAGAAGAACCTCAAATCAGCAATATCCGAAGCGGAGTGGATGGATCTTAAGGTCAAGAAAATGCCAAAGCTTGATGGAAAACTCTGCGTGGGGATCAAATACGGTAAGGACGGAGAGAACGTATCCATGTCGGTGGCCGCAAAAACAGCTGCCGGAAAGATATTTGTTGAAGCTATTGACTGCCGCCCGATCAGAGGCGGCGACAACTGGATGCTGAAGTTCTTAAAAGCTGCGGATGTGGCACAGGTCATTATAGACGGTGCCAGTGGTCAGCAGCTCATGAAAGAACAGATGCATGAAGCGAAGATAAAGCTGATTCCCGTTCTTCCGACCGTTAAGGAAGTTATCACCGCAAATGCAGTATTTGAGCAGGCACTTGAGGCCAAGGAGATAAGACATGCCGGACAGCCATCACTCACACAGGCGGTCACGAATTGCGACAAGAGAACCATAGGCTCCAATGGCGGATTTGGATTCAAGAGCCTCAAGGAGGGCATTGATATCAGTCTCATGGACTCTATGATACTTGCTCACTGGGCATGTACCCGTGTAAAGAAGAGAAAGAAACAGCAGGTAAGATATTAGAGAAGGGCCACAGGGCTCTTTTTTAATACAATTTTACGCTCACCACGCGGATAAGTGGGGAAAGGACAACAAGATGGCAGATTTTACACCTATCACAACACAGGAAGAATTTGATGCAGCGATCAAGGATCGTCTCACAAGAGACCGGGAGGCTCAGGCAAAGAAAGTCGCAGAAAAGTATGCGGATTATGATGACCTGAAGACCAAAACGGCAGAATATGAGAAACAGATTGTGGACTTTACCGAGAAGCTTAAGGGATCAGAGGAGAAAGACAAGAAGATCGCGGAACTTGAAGGTGCCGTGAAGAAACACGAAAACTCGGCCTTAAGGATCAAGATAGCTCATGAAGCAGGCCTTGATTACAATCTGGCATCCCGCCTCACAGGAGAGAGTGAGGAAGAAATCAGAGCGGACGCTAAGTCACTTTCCGAAACGATAGGCAAGATGAAGACATCTGCGGCACCGGCAAAGAGCACAGAACCTGCCGGTGGAGCAGACAAATCAAAAGCAGGCTATCAAACCCTGCTAAGCAGCTTGAAATCATAAGGAGGATTTATAAATGAGCAGCATAATTTCTAAAGGAACCGGCCTTTTTCCGGAGGAACTTGTAAAAGGGATGGTAAATCTCGTAAAGGGTAAGTCGGCAATCGCCAACCTGTGCGGTTCCACCCCCATAGCATTCAACGGCAATAAGGAATTCACCTTCGACATGGATTCCGAGATTGATATCGTAGCTGAGAATGGTGCAAAGTCCAATGGCGGCGCAACCATCGGAGCAAGAACGATCGTACCCTTCAAGGTAGAATATGGAACTCGTGTTTCTGATGAGTTCATGCAGGAGAATGAAGATTACCAGCTCGGAATTCTTCAGGCCTTCACCGAGGGCTTTTCAAAGAAACTTGCGAGAGGTCTTGATATCATGGCCTTCCATGGCGTTAATCCCAGAACGGGGGTAGCATCCAGCATCATCGGCAACAATTGCTTTGATCTTGCAGAAATAGCTCCTTCAACACCGATCACCAGGATCCATCATCAGACCGCCAGCGGAGATGCTAACGATCACATGGAGGCAGCTATTGCGGCAGTACAGGGTGCAGAGTGGGAGGTAAACGGTGCAGCAATGGCGCCCGCATTCAGATCTGCACTTGCAGCTCTTACGCTGGGAACCGATAACGCACAGCCTCGCTTCCCTGAGCTTGCATGGGGTTCTGCACCCGGAGTCATCAAGGGGCTTCCTGTGCAGGTTAACGGCACAGTAGCATTCGGAAGTTCGCCCGACCTT
Source organism: Lachnospiraceae bacterium (assembly GCA_024682555.1). GTDB lineage: Bacteria > Bacillota > Clostridia > Lachnospirales > Lachnospiraceae > UBA2868. The sequence goes on from JAIKZD010000032.1 coordinate 34,954, forward strand.
TCTATAGTTGGCGATTTCCAGAACTGCTTCAAATGGGGCTACGCTAAGCAGATACCTGTTAAGGTTATCGAGTATGGTAACCCTGACAACAATGCCGAGCTCGGAGATCTTCAGGGTCATAACCAGGTATATCTCAGAGCTGAGGCTTATATCGGATTCAGCATTCTCGTCCCTGCTGCATTCGCTATCATCGATAACCAGTAATGTACACATACACAAACGGCAAAACGACCATCACGACCGCCTGTAAAATATCAGGCGGCGGGTGGGAGCCTGTGTCTAAGGTTATAGAATCCAAACAGAACACGAGATCTGAGGATGACAAGGAAACCAAGACAACAGCCAAGAGGAAAAAGAATGAGTGATTATGCAACGGTAGATGACATCATAACACTGAAGAGATCCATTACAGCAGAAGAGCAGGAAAGAGCTGAAGCTCTCATTTCATTGGTCAGTGACATCATACGTGTTGCGGGAATTTCAGTTGGCAGAGATGTAGACCAGATGATCGAGGACCTGCCGGAATATGCATCTGTCGTTAAATCTGTGACCGTAGGAGTGGTTTTAAGAGAACTTGACACCCCGGCTGGTCAGCTTCCCGCTACCCAGCAGACAGAAACGACAGGAAGCGTATCCCTGTCATACTCACTCCCGAATGCCAGTGATACCATAAGGCTGTGGCCGAGCGATCTGAAGATGTTGGGCTTTAAAAAGCAGCGATACGGAGTGATTGAAATGTGGGGTAATGGCAATGAGTAGACCTATAAAGTTTTGGCACCAGAGTGTCACCAGGCTGAGGCCCGGTGAAACGGAGAGCAGAGGATCCATCATTCCTGACTGGGATAATCCGGATCGACTTAAGATCGATAATTGTTCGGTACAGCCGTCTGAAACAGGATTGTCACAGGATGGAAGAGTCTTAGGCCTCCGGGAGGATCTTAGAGTCTTTATGCCCTTAGATGCTGATGTTAAAGAAGGCGATCATATCATTTATGACGGAGAAGAGTATTCCATAAGCGGTATGCCTCAAAAAAGAATATCAGCTACAGGCAGATTGGATCATATTCAGCTTAACCTTGAAAGGTGGTCAGGATGAACGGAGTCAGCATAGAGTGGAAACATGAAGGATTCGCCGATATAGAATGCTCCGATGCTGTGAGAAGCGTATGTATGGATGCAGCTAACAGTATTAAAACAAGAGCTGATGGCGGAATATCGGGAGAAAGCACCGGTTATAAAGTCAGCTCGCATATCGGTAATGCATACGGATCCAGACGAGTAATAGTCAATGTCAGCACATCAGATCATGCATCTGCTGTTGCAGAAGCAGAAAACAAAGCTTTATCCAAGGCGGTGATGTAATGAGAATCAAAAGAAGCGTAGATATAGAGGATGTAATAAGGACTGCTTTGAATGAACATATCACTGCCTATTGCAGACCACTGCCAAAAGAATACAGGTTGCCCAATATACTGGTAACACAGGTAGGAGGCGCAGACAGAAATAACATTGATTCTTTCGAAGTAGTTCTTGATGCGAGAGCTAAAACGGAAGAGACTGCATCTCTTACACTTCGAAATGCCATCGGCATACTGAAAGAGATTGCAGCTGAACAATCAACTGCAATCAGATATATAACGGTAAACACTAACGGCTCGTGGGATTTTGATCCCGTCAGGCCGGATTTAGCTTTGTGCACAGCGCGGATACGCGTTACGGCACATATGGAAAATGTGGAGGTAAACTAAATGTCAGAAACAAAATTAGGCGCCGGCAAGGCGACGGGTATGTTTTATCATGCTCCCAAAAACACAGCTCTTCCTACTTCACCCATGGAGCAGCTGTCATCTGCCTGGACGAAGGTAGGAGATATAACGAGTGACGGTATTACTCTTAATCTTGAAAGAGATACAGAGGACCTTAAGAACTGGGCGAATGTGATCAAAAGAACGATTATGACCAATCATTCCGAAGAGGTTGAAGCTCCTGTAATGGATACAACCGAGGAGGCATTGAAAACAGTTCTTGGCGAGGATAATGTCACCGTTACGGAGGCAACGGCAGAACATGGTACGATCATTACAGCATCTCTTTCGGCGGCTTCTCTTCCCAGCGAGGAAGCATTTCTCTTTCTCATGAAAGACGGTGATGATCTCATGGCGTTAGGGTGCACAAATGGACAGGTTGCCAGTGTTGATTCCGTGGCATTCAAACCTGAAGAGGGTATCACCTGGACAGCAACGATCAAAGCACTTGGTGAAGGATGGAAATTCATCCTGGATGACAGCCAGACACTTTGAGGAGGCGGTAAAAGATGAAAAAAAACAGCTTTATCATTAAGGAGCACGAACCTTTCATCATAGAGGGAAAGAAGGGCAAGTATGAAATCCCTGCGTGGGTTACTCTTTCGGCTGATGACGTTGAAGAACTCTCAAAGCTCAATATTAACACGCCTCCGAAAGAGAGGTATGCCATCCTGAAAGATTTCCTCCTGAAGGTTGCCCCCGGCCTCGATAAAGAAGGACTCGGAGACATGGGATATGTACAGATATACAGCGCATATGAAACTGCTCAGGGTCTTACTGTAGTGGGGGAATAAAAAGCCTTGCGAAATTCGTGAGAGAACATCGTAAGGCTATTGAATATGATCTTGTATCCAGAACCGGGTATACGATAAATGATATTGGGCGTTCTCTTGATTGGGGAGCGCTCAGTTCATTTATAGAGAATCTTGGCTTTGATTCCGCTCTCATGAGGGAACTGGAGCCGGAATATCATATTTGGGATACGAGAGCAAAAACAAACGCGATCTTAGCGGACATATATGATGTACTCGCCATGATAAATGTAAATCTTGTGTCCATAGGAAGCGGTAAGAAAGCAAAACGCCCGAAACCATACAATCGACCGGGAAGTGAAAATGAAACGACGAAGAGAATCGGATCAGGAGCATTACCGGTAAAAGAACTTGAAGAATGGATAGAGAAAAAGAGGCAGCAATATGTCAAACATGATTGAAGTCGCAAGAGCGACAGTGACCATAGTACCTAATATGCAGGGATCCCAGGGGATTATAGAACAGGAATTGACCGGAGCTGCTTCAGCGGCAGCGACAAAGGCGGGTGAGGCAGCCGGTAAAACTCTCGGAAGTTCCATGTCATCATCGCTGAAAAAGACAGGCGCAAGTGTTTCTAAAGTAGGCGATGACCTTACCAAAAAGGTGACACTTCCTCTTGCAGGGGTAGGTATGGCAGCATATGCGGCTTCATCGGATTTTGAGACTGCATTTGCACAGCTATCCACTATAGCAGACACATCAAATGTTTCAGTAGAAGAATTAAAAAAGGGGATAAAGGATTTATCGAGTTCTACAGGAGTTTCCATGGCGGAGATATCCGAGGCCATGTATTCGGCAATATCGGCAGGTCAGGATACAGCTGATGCTCTTGGATTCGTTGAAACCTCAATGAAGCTGGCAAAGGGTGGCTTCACTGATACAGCCACAGCAACAGACGTATTAACGACAGCGCTGAACGCATACGGAATGGCCGCCGATCAGGTGACACACATCGGCGATGTTCTCATTGAGACTCAGAACGAAGGAAAGACGACCGTGGCCGAGCTTGGAGCTTCACTCGGTAAAGTAATACCGACGGCAGCATCTGCAAATATTGGCTTTGAAGATCTGGCTTCACAGTTTGTGGCGCTCACGAAAAACGGTATCGGAACGGCAGAGGCGACAACCTACATAAACTCCATGATCAATGAGCTGTCAAAAAGCGGAACCTCAGCCTCAAATATTTTCAAGGACATATCTGGCCAGACGTTTCCTGAGTACATCAAATCAGGACATTCCACGGCGGAGGCTATGCAGCTTCTCGGTAATAGCATGAAGGCCAATCAGGAGCAGCTTGATAAGATAAAAGGTGCAATGACAGAGCTTGAAGAAACAGGAAGTACTACGAGTGAAGTCTTTGAAACCATTGCCGGAAAATCCTTCCAGGATTTTATAGCGTCGGGGAAAACTGTTGATGATGCCATGAAATTACTGGAAGATGATTCAGCTGCGCTAAAAGTCGCGATAGGAGATGCATTTGGATCAGCCGAAGCGGGTAAGGCAGCGAATGTCCTTGCAAGTCATTTTGATGATGCGGATACTGCGATGAAAAATATGCTATCCACATCGGGTCAGATGGAGTCCGCTTTTGCGACAATGGACGAAACAACGGCCGCAAATATGCAGCGTCTGACCAACCAGTTTACAAATCTGGCCATAACACTAGGTGAGTCATTACTTCCTATACTTCAGCCTGTGATGGAGCAGCTGTCCGCGGGTATAGCTACCATATCCGAAAAATGGCAGTCGTTGTCACCGGAGATGCAGAACACTATTGTCAAGGCCGCAGCAGTAGCAGCGGCAGCAGGTCCTGTTTTATCCATAGGCGGCAAACTGATCAGCGGTGTAGGAACGTTAACAGGCGGTATCGGAAAACTGGTCGGTAAACTCGGAGGAGCGACCTCATCTATCGCTTCTATAGGTTCGGCTGCCGGAGGTGCAACCGGATCTGTAGCAGGGTGTGCGGGATCCTTTGGAACCCTGGCCGGACAGGCACTTAAACTGGTAGCGGTGGGTGCTTCATTAGCGCTTATAGGTGTTGGAATAAAATTGATAGCAGACAGTGCTATTAAACTGGCAGAGGCGGGGACTCCGGCGGCAATAGCGATGGGGGCTTTATCCGCCGGGATACTTGTATTTATGGGTGTCATGGCTTTACTTGGACCGACGCTTACTGCCGGAGCTGTAGGAATCGGTGTGTTTGGAGCTGCAGTTTTAGGGATTGGAGCAGGGATAGGAGTAGCTACTGCCGGAATATCTTTACTTTTGGATTCTCTGGCAAATCTTACTGAAACTGTTTCTCAAAATGCTCCGGGAATAAACCAGATAATAGATCAGACAGGTCAAAGCTTCTCGAGTGTAATAAGTGCAATATCCAGCGGTATTTCCGGAGTTCTTAATTCGGTAGCGGGAATATTTGATTCAATCGGAGAAGCTGCTCTTAATGCCGGACGGGGTTTTGATAAGATGGCCGATGGAGCTGTTAAGATAGCAGGGACCAACCTGGTGGATCTCGGTGCATCAATGGCGGCGGTTGCCACCGGTATAGGCAGGATAACATCCAAATCAAGTGAAATCTCAACAGTAGCAGATAGCTTTGAAAAACTCTCGAAGTCACTATCACAGCTTGGAAATACTTCAATAGATGCTTTGGGTACCGGATTGAACACAAGCAGTGAGCAGATAAAAAAATGGGGTAATAATACGAAACAGGTATTTGATACGACCTTCAACAGTATTGTTAACATCACAGAGACAAAGCTCAGTCAGTTTAATAAGTCAGTTTCTGATCAGATGTCTACTGCAAATAATACTGTAAAACGTGAGCTTTCTAAAATGCAGGACTCTTTTGAAAATACGAAGTTTTCATTCGGCAATATCAAACTTCCGCATTTCAAAATGAAAGGGGAATTCAATGCAGAAAAAAAGAAGGTTCCTGAGGTAGAGGTTGAATGGTATAAAAAAGCGGCTATACAAGGTGCTTTATTTGATAAGCCCCAGATAATCGGTGTTGGAGATGCAAGCCAGCCTGAGATGCTTTTAGGTGAAAACACACTGTACAGATCTATTAAGAAGGCTGTAGGAGAAGCGTCCGGGGCCATGGTTATCAATAATACTATCACTGTTAACGGAGCTGAAGATCCCGAAGAATGGACACGGGGCTTCATAAGAACATTACAGCGCGAAGCAAGGATGGCATAATATGGCAATACAGAAACAGACAGGATTGATCATATCAAGATCGGGTAACGATGTAACGCTTGAATGGAAACCGGGGCAGGCTTATGACTCCCAGGAGGCATACTGGAATGTCCAGGGGAATAAAGTCATTACCACATTATCGGGGGATGCTGCGAGCATTACATACACTATTCCACTTCAGGACTATTATCCGAATACAAAAACAAAGCTGCCATCTGTGCAGATATATGTAAGGGGTTGTATTGATGGCAAATATAGTGCATGGGCATCCGCAACATATAAATTTCTTGTACCGAACAAACCGGTTGCAGTAAATGAAAGCCTGGTGTTTTCATGGGATGTTAATGATGATTATATCGTTGGCAAGGGAGATCCGTACATTTGTGATGTTGAATATCAGCGGGTCAACTCAACATCGGGAACTGAAAAAAAGGTTCAATGGCAAAACGGCGGATCCTCAAGTAATTTTGAAGATGTAACGGGACAGTCGAAATCCGGGACTCTGGCCTTTACTGAAACACCAAATATTGAATGGTTCCGTGTATGTGCCAGAGGGCTGAATGGTCAGAGCGCATGGGCATATGCCTGTCATATTGTTGGAGTTCCGTTTCAGGCAACCGGTGTCAGCGGTACGCTGTCCGGAACCAATATAACGGCAAAATGGACTCCGAAATCATCACCGGAAAAGCCGATCGAATATCAATACGTACAGTATTGTTTTGCTACACCGACAAGCGAGGATGCAAAGGGAATTCCGATATGTCCGGACGGTGTGACCTGGATAACGGCAGTAGACCATATAATTCCGACAGCTAAAACGCAATCGTTTTCCATGGGTCAGCGTCCGCCTGTTGATAAATGTGTATGGATCAGGATTGGAACAACATGGAAGAATGACACGATCCAGTCAGATCCGGTCTATGTCGGCAGCGGGCTATTGGTGTCACCCACTATAGTAAGTATCACGGTTGATGAGATTGCCAGGAATACAGTGATTGTTTTGTCTGATAACTCGACTGTCAGCCTGACCAAAATAGCGGTCATTAATTCAACCAATAAGATACTTGCAACGGCCGCACACGGTACCACAACCATAACGGTTAATGAAATACCCACTCAGGAAGCACAGATCGGTATAAAAGTTTATCAGGGAGCGTCTGCGGTTAAGCCGAATATGTATTCTGATAATGTATTCAGTACAGCGGGGGATGTACCTCTTGCACCTACAAATGTAGTGGCAGTGGCGACCGAAAAAAACGGGGTCGTCTCACTGTCCTGGGATATTCCCTGGACAGATGCAACAGGAGCAGAGGTGTCATGGGCAGATCATGATGATGCATGGATGAGCACGGAAGGCCCAAAGACATTTGCGATTGATCAAAGGGCAACTGAATGGAATATCGCAGGCCTTGTATCGGGTGTGGTCTATTATTTCAGGGTAAGATTGAAAGACGCGGGAAATGTTTATTCGCCATATTCAGCAATGGCCACCCTGTCATTCGCATCGGCTCCGGGTAAACCGACTCTCACGGCTTCAGCTGTGGCGGTTCAGCCGGGAGAAGCATTCCAGGTAGCCTGGACGTATGAGACCACAGATACCACAGAGCAGGCACTGGCGATAATATATGACAACGGTGTCGAGCTGGCAAGAGTTGAAAACAATTCTCAGCGCATGAGCGTAGCTCCTGCATGGCTGTTTGGTTCAACTCATTCATTAACGGTACAGACAACATCTGCATCCGGATGTATTTCGGCCATGTCCGATCCGGTCGTGATCAATGTTGCGGCAGCTCCGGTCATATCACCGATAGATGCTGCTATAACATCGGGAATCACAGACGGTGTTTTGACGGAAATGCCGATCATAATGACTGTAACAGGTGCAGGTGAAGGTGGTCAGACCATTATAAAGATCGAACGTTTGAAAGATTATTTTGTTGAAAGACCGGATGGCTCCGTCACAGAAGGATATGACGGAGAGACGATATATGCGGTAGCTTATGGCGGCGACGGAGAGCTTGTTATTAATCCCGAGGATCTGGTGGGGTCGTTTGATGATGGCGGAGAATACAGACTTACCGGAATAGTTCAGGATTCAATCGGGCAGAGTGCATCATCATTCCTTGATTTTTACGTAAATTGGGATCATCAGGCAGAAGCTCCGGGCGCAACTGTCATAGTGGATGAGACAGAGTTAATTGCGAAGATACAGGCGATCGCTCCGGCATCTTATGAAGCGGGGGATGTAGTTGATATATACAGATTATCGGCAGACGCTCCGGAGCTTATAGTTGAAGGCGGATCCTTCGGAAATACATATGTTGATCCGTATCCTGCATCGGGCGGTGGTTACAGATTTGTAGACCGAACAGCAAACGGGGATTATATAAGCGACGCGGGCGTGGCATGGACTGACCGGGAGTGTGATCTGATACTTAACGAGGTCATAATAGATTTTAACAATAACAGGTTAGCGTTACCGTATAACCTGAGGCTTGCTAATGACTGGATCAAGGATTTTGAGGAAACCAGATATCTTAATGGCCATATCGCAGGTGACTGGAATGCCGGGGTATCGAGATCCATATCCATCAACACTGATATTCCAAGGGATGATAATGAAAACATAATGATGAGGGAATTATCGAATTATGCGGGGATATGTCATGTAAGGACCCCTGATGGTTCGAGTTTTGCGGCAGATATACAGGTATCGGAGCAGAGCTCATTTGATTCATATATCAGAAATTATGCCCTTAAGATCACAAGAGTCGATCCTGAAGGATTTGAAGGTGTAGACGAGGATAATTATGGTTAATTGGAAAAATGGTTTTTCAGCAGCTTATTATGCGGCAAGAATAGATCCGAGGACCTGGACGGATACGGATGAGATCCCGATTATATCAGGGTCGATATCTCGCAAGGCAGACTCTGATTTAATAGAAAGTGCGGATATCACGATCAATGCTGACATAGGTCCGGAAGAATGGGTAAGGATATATCTGATAGCGGAGCAGAGCGGCACCAAACAGAGGGTGCCGCTTTTTACAGGGATCGTGTCAAGTCCGTCAAGGGATATAAATGGGAGCTCAGAAACAAGGCGCTTAGATTGTTATTCAGTGCTAAAGGTAGCCGATGATATTTTACTGCCGTTGGGATGGTTCGCCCCGGCCAGAACAAGCGGAGGGGAACTGATGAAGATACTTTTGTCAGATCTTCCGTGTCCGGTGGAACTTGATGAAGGATCCCCGACCATTATGTCGAGTTTTGTTGCCGGGGATTCTGATACAAAGCTGAGTGTCGCACAGGAAATAGCAAAGGCTATAAACTGGCAGATAAAGATCAATGGTGACGGATCTGTTCGGATCTGTCCCAAACCGCTCACTATAAGCGGCACGTTTGACAATATTGAAAATGACATCATTGAGACTCAGGTTAAAGATGAACAGGATATTTTCAGTGTTCCGAATGTACTCAGGGTGACTTTGGACGGGTCAGCAGCAACGGCAAGGGATGATGATCCTGATTCGGTATTTTCGACTGTGAACAGAGGTCGTGAAGTATGGATGCAGGAAGAAGCAAAGCTTGCGGCAGGCGAAAGCCTTGGCGAATATGCCTTCAGGAGGCTGAAGGAATTGCAGAGTCCGGCTAGGAAGATAGATTACACGAGACGGTTTCAACCTGATGTTAATGTCAATGATTTGGTATCCATAGTGTATCCGAAACAGGCCATCGGAGATGTGTTCAGGGTAACAGCCCAGAGCATAACGTTATCACATGGAGCAAGAGTAAAAGAAGAGGTAATAAATGAGTAGTCAGCAGGAACTGATCAACGCAATAAATGCTATATCCGGGAAAAAGAATACTTCATTCGATACACCTGCGACAGTTATAAGAGTTGAAGGTGATACCGTCTGGGTGCATATAGATGGCGGAGCGGATGAAACCCCTGTCCAGAAGACTATTAACTGTGAGCAAGGCGAGACCGTGCAGGTCAGGATCAGTAATGGTTCAGCGTTTCTTGTCGGAAATGCTTCAGCTCCTCCGACAGATGACAAGACGGCGAATGTGGCTCATTTTGTGGCGGAACAGGCGGACGAAAAAGCAACGGAAGCCATCAAGAGTGTTGGTGCTATTGCGCAGACGGTTGAGGGCAAGGTTGATTCAGGCGATTCGAATATTACCGATATATCTTCGACGATGTATCAAGACGCTTATGGAGTCAATATATATAACGATACGCTCATGGTCGGAGATAGCTATGCTCATATAGACGGCGACTCGTTTGATATAAAGCAGGCGACGACGGCAGGGCAGATTGATAATACAAACGATCCTGTTGTTGCGAGTTTCGGTGCAAATGAGTCTTTTATCCAATCAACAGAAGGCGCGGATGAGACTAGACTGGTAATGGCATCCGACAAGATGATGATTCAAAAGAAAATTCAAAACGGCTTAAATGTCGATTGGAATGGATGGAAAATAGACAAAGACAAAATAGGAACGACAGGATATCTCGATTCTTATCGCATCCAACTGGAAAAAAATATACCCCGAATATTTTTAGGTCCTGCTAATACATCGCAAAACAGAAGTACCATGAATATATATAGCAGTTGGATTGAATCATATAATTATGATCCTGATGAAGAATGGTCTAAACGTGCTTCATACAGTTCGGCTAGAATAGGATTAGAAAAATATTCAAACTCTGAACTAGTAGAATATGTGATGTTAGAGGATGGAGATATAAAAATTACGGGCGATGTTTATGCTTATGGGGAGATAAGTGCGGCGGGCTGGGGGAGGTTATATAAAAAAACCCCGACAGTTCTCTCTAGTCCCACAATATCCGCCTCGGCCACTTCATATACGTTTACGGATGATGCGATTACGGCAGATTCGGTCATTGACATATACGATTCGATTTTTAGTTTCAACGCAACAAATGCTGTTGTGGTCGATGGGAGCTGCACGATCACATTCCCGGCGCAGAGCGCAGCTCATAAAATCAAGTTATTTGTTTACTAATGAAGGGAGGACAACATGGAACAGAAGTTTTTTGTGGCAAGGGCATACCGATACAAGGACAGCGGCTCATGGGAGTATAAAAATGAAGAAGAAAGCGAGGCAGAATAATGGCTTTTTTTAGAGCGACGATAGGTAATGGAGGCGGTGGCCAGATGGTTGAGACCGTACTTTGGACCAACAACAATCCATCTCCTGCAACTGGATTTGCGGCCCAGGCTGCGCCTTTATCAGATGACATAAATAATTATGATTTTATTTGTGTGGAATATGCAAGGGTATACAGTGCTCTTTCTGATAAGGCAAAAGTATATTGGAAAGTAAGTGATTATAAATCGTTCCGCAATGCATCGGGTATATGTGGTGCTATTACTCTACATAATCAGCACAGGAATTTCTATTATGACAATGATACTCAGGCTCACTTCGCACACAATTACGTGGTAAATGGAACACAAACGGTGAATCAATTCAACATTCCGTTATGTATTTATGGTTGTAAAGTTTCATAAGGGAGGTGATTAACTTGGAGACTTTTGTAGCAATAGTATCAGTTATAGTTCCTTCGGTGATCACTCTGATAGGGTGCATGATAAACAATAATGTCACACGAACTAAGGAACAGCATCAGATTGAGATGCAAATAGCTGCGGTAAATGCGAAGATAGAGATGCAGATAGCTGCGGTAAATGCGAACTACGATAAAAGCACAGCTCTTATACGGGCTAACATAGAAGAACTTTCGGACAAGGTGAACAAGCACAATAACGTTATCGAAAGAACGTATAAGTGTGAGGATCGCCTGAACATCGTTGAACACGATATCAGGGATATCAGGAAGGACATTGATGATGGGAAGTGAATTGTGGTACCTGTTTGTTTCGACTTTTGTGATCATGGGGCTTTGTGATATAGCCCTTTTTTTAGTTGAGTATCTGGGTGAGAAAGGAGATTGAAATGGAAAAATTTAAAAGCAGAAAATTTTTAATGTGTCTGGCAGCAGCTTTGGCATCGATCGGGGCAAGCATCGCAGGGCTGGCCACGGCAAATGAGAAGGTAGCCACGGTCGGAATAGTATGTACCATTATTTCATCCGCAATTTATGCCTTCTGTGAAGCATGGGTGGATTCTTCCAGTGCAAAAGCGAACACCACACATATAGAAAGCACCACAAAGAGTGAGGGTTAACATATGGCAACACAGTTAGAGCAGGTGGCTTTCATCAAAGAGATTGCTCCTCATGCTCAGATGGGTTACAAAACGATCGGAAAGGTTCTTCCCTCCGTCTGCATAGGCATGGCTTGTGTAGAATCAGGCTATGGTACTTCCAAGACTATGAGGAATCATAATGCTTTTTTCGGCCAGAAGGTCGGATCCGGGAAGACGGCAACAAAATATTGGCAGGGAGCCTTTTATACCTCCAAAACAAAGGAGGAATATACTGTAGGAACACATACGGTCATCACTTCTGCTTTCAGGGCGTATCCGTCAATGCAGATGTCAGTATTCAATTATTATGAGCTTCTGAATACATCTCTGTATAAAAGGGTGCAGGCAAATGTACCATATTCCATGCAGATGCAACAGATAAAGCTTTGTGGATATATGACAAGCTCCACGGAAGTGAATTCCGTAGTAAAGATCATAGAGAGATTTGGCCTGACCCGGTATGATCATGATCAGGTTGTTCCGGCATTGCTTCCGACATATCCGGAAATCAGGTTTGGATCCACAGGTCCATATGTCATAGCCTGGCAGACTTATCTCAACCTGCATGGAGCATATCTGACTGTAGATGGAATATTCGGATCAAAAACACTTGATGCCGTCAAAAAATGGGAAACGAAACAGGGCTTCTATCCGGATGGTATCATCTCAACCGAGGAATGGAAGATTGCTGCGGCATAGACTTTTTTTCTTTTTTTTTCCGTGCCCCTGCCCGTGCCCTGACCGCGGAAAACCGCATATTTACTGCAAACGTATAGTGACTTTTAATCAAGTTGTCGCGGGTTCGATTCCCGCGTGTCTCACGAATCAGAAAACCCCGCAAATATGATACCGAATTTTTTGCAGAATGCTTCGCAAATAGTCAGCTCGGCGAGCCGAACGTTTTAGGGCAAGCAATGAACCAATGGTTGGAAAGCAGAGGGTATCAATGAATAAGCCGTATTTTATGACAAACAAGTCATGGTATGTAACAATACCGCCAAAGAAAAGAATACCAGAGCACCCCGATATCGATATAGCACTAACAAGAAAAGCCGAAGATGACATATACCTTGGCGAAGGGGAATGTATAAGGCTGAAACAAATATATGACACAATAGACGAAGGATAAAGCATCGGAGCCCCCGGTGCTTTTATTATGCAAAAAAGGAGAAGAATAACATGAGATGTGCATTAAGTTTTGAAGAAAACAATGAAATAAGCCGTTACCGGCTTTCAGGGATTTGGGGTGTCAAACTTCCGAATATGTCAGAAAATACGGGGTTTAACGGTTCATACTTACATAGTTATCGGTTTCGGATCAAAAGGCTCAGACCAGAAAAACGTGGTTTTGAGGCTTGTATACTTTTAGTATGTACAGGATTTTAAAAGCCCATGGTATAATATCATAAGGCCCGGTATGCAGGCAGGGAAAAAAGATGCGGTCCGGTCCGGTTTTGAATGTAATGAAGTTGCGATTTTTCAGGGAGTGTTAGCACCAGACGATAACAGGAGGACACGGAATGACCGGATTTATAAATACAATGAAACGCCTTTTGGCAGGGATCCTTACGGCGGGACTTATCGTTACAGCTTTGCCTGGCGAGGCTCCTGCGTCAGAATTAAATACGGCGGGCAGTATAGATGCCGGCACGGGATCGGAGATCTCGGATCCCGGGACGGTTATGCTTGACGCTTCGGGAAAAAGCGCTGATGAATCCGGCGTTGAAGCGGTATATAGCGATACAGCAGCAAATAGCAATGAAGTAGCAAATCGCGATGATGTGACAGAGAAAGCAGCAGAAGATAACGATGCCGAAACACCATCCGGTTCAGGAGATGTTTTGGAGCCTTTGGATGGATCCGAGACCGGACTGACGCAGGATACGGATGAGCCGGAAACAGATGAAACGGAAGCCGCTGAGTCCGCTGAGTCTGAAGCAACAGAGGCGAGCGATCCCGACAGCCTTGCGGGACTCGGCTACAAGATCGTTGTTATACAGAAGACATATAATGATACCAACGAATTTACGCCGGGTAATAAAATGCTGCTGACCGGTGAGAACGAATATACCGTTACCGGTGATTTTTCCTTTACAGTCAGGTGCAATACCAATGATAACTTTTACAAACCCTATGTTACTCTCAGTCCGTTTGTTCTCGACGGCTCAAAGTCTGAAGACGGGGCGAAGGGGACATATACCTATAATGTAACGGCAGAGATGCTTAAAAATGCCACCGATGCAGAAAATGCCGATGATGACGGATATCATAAGGTACTTTTTATAGGACACGGCCGGTATGGATGTAAATATCTTGAATCTTCATTGTTTAAGAGCGTCTCGTTTGTATCCAGGGGTAAGTTAATGGAATATACAAACGGTCCCATCGAGATAGAAAGGGGCGGTCAGTTCAAGTATTATGACGGCGATGATGTCTATATAACCGGTCTGTCGGGGGGAAATCCAAATACGGATTTTGTGGAAGTTTCGATCGGAAATAATCAAAAGCTCTATGGCGACCTTTTTCCAAATGAGACCGAAAACGGGGAGCTTTTCTGTCTTGGATCCCTTGCCAGCAGTTTTAATCTTGAAATAAAAGCAAAACCTCTTAAGGCAGGAGCCATTACCGCAAGAGGTACCGATTATTCTGATAACGATGTGGACGGCTGTAAGATAACCTGCCAGGTTTCACCCGTTGACGGCGGTAAGAATGTTATCTGCAGGGAAAATGAAAGCGTCAGGGTGGAACTTAAACCAAGCAGCCCGTATTTCATAGAATCGTATTATATCAATAGCATGATCGCAAAGATCAGGGCAGGAAACGGGACACAGGAAGAGATCGCGCTTAATTATGACGAAAGCAAAAAAGTGTATTACTGTGTAGTTCCTTTTGAAAAGCTTGCAAAGGGGGCTGTCAGCGATACTCCTTCCGTTGAGATCAGTGTGTGTGTAAAAAAAGGTGACGCTTCCATACCTGTAAAGATCGTTGATGATAAGGGAAAGACTGTTCCCGGTGCAACGGTAACCTGGCAGAATAATGTGGATGCTTTAAAGCCGCTTGTAAACGGAAAGATATTATGTCCCGTTAACAATGATCTTTGTGTGGACGCATTACCTGCCGCGGGATACAGGATCGCCTCGATCAAAGCGTCGTTCAAAGGCGGAAAGACAGCAGAAGGCACTAACGATTATGGGACACACGGCAGGCTTAACCTTTTTCAGACGATGGGTTATGATCTGAAAGACTGTACCGGTATTACAGTAACGGTTTCGCGTAATGAAGGCACGGATGTTGCCATAAGCGGTGAACTCCTGGAACGTAAGGAGGCTAACAACACTACTGACAAAAAAACTGAGCTGGATGCTTCGGAGCTTAAGGCAAAATACGGTCTTTCGGTCAAGGGACTTGACAGCAGCAATAAGGCAAGTGACAAGGAGCTTGTCCTGACCTTTAAGCTTGATGCCATAAAGGAATCTCTTGAAGGGATCGAGTGTGTTATCGGTAGACCGGATGATCCGGGTATGGCGGCTTACGGTTTTAAACCGGATCTTGAAGGAACGGAAAAGAAGAGCGGAAATACGGTCACGTATACATACAGGCTGAAGGCCGAAGATGTGATCAGGGCCTGGGACCAGGGCTGGGATATTGATATTAAGATAACAACTAGAAAAGAAATGCGGACGATCTGGATGGACAGGCGTGCGTTTTTCCATTCATATACCAAAATTGAACTGAATAAAGACGGAACTAAGAAATCGGGCGACGAGATAAATCGTTATAATTTTTATTCCCGCTTTTTCCCGCGCAACGACACATCATCAAAGCAGCTGTTTGTGGTCACCGGGATCAGCAATGCCACAGAGTATAAAGATCTGTATGATAATTATGAGATAGATAAGGTAATGCAGGGCGATACCGTCCTTAAGCCGATGCAGGATTCATATAAATCATCCCCGGAAGTAAAAAAACCCGATATGAAGACAATGGTTTACTATGAGAGCCTTCCGGTCATGGAGGATGATATCATCACGGTCACCCTGAAACCGAAGGCTGTAACGGAAGATAAGACTTTTGATGTTACAGTCAACGGCAGTAACAGCACGTTCATGCCGGCTGATAAGAGTATATTCTTTGATGAAGATAATGGGAAATGGACTGTCAGCAAGGATGCCTCAGCTGTCGCCTTTACTGTAACAACGAATGATACGGCAATCGTTCCGTATGCCGAACTGTGGACTATCGACAGTGAAAACGGGGAGCCCATAGCAAAAATAGATGATCTTACGGGCACATATAAATATGATAAGGATCATTCCAAAAGAATACTCACGGTAAATACCCTGGCTACTAAGCTTTCGGGGAGGGCTGTATTAATAAGGGAAACTGCCGCACCGGATAAGGTGATTTCAGTTTCATATGATCCCAAACATGTTACTAAACCGTGCTTTAGTATCGAAGGGGCAGAAGATTTCATCGAAGGGACATATTTAAATATGTCACATGACAACACCGTCAGGATACCTGCAAAAGCTTTCGGAAAAGTGACCGTAACGGCCGAAGCCCTGGATCATTATAAGCTTACCGGAATAATTGTGGACGGCGTGCCCGTTAAAGGATCGGAGAAGACCGGCAAGGCTGCCTTCATGGTGGAAGGGGATGATATAACGGTAAGCCTTGAAGACGAAGGCATACCTGCCATGTACATGAAAGATCTGCAGATCCAAAACAAAGGAAAGATCAGCCTGACATCTGAATACATTTCCTCCGAAAAGGGAGCCAACCTCGTCGTGAGGAAAGGGACTAAGGAAGATCCAGCCATTGAGATCACGGAAGTCAGCACAAAGCCTTCCGTTCCGGGATTTGCCAAAAGGACGTCGGACAGAAAGGGAGTCATCATCGATGCCACAATGGCGTCGGACGGCTATCCCAATGTAGCCGTAACAGTTAAATATGAGAATAACGGGAAAAAGGAAGAGCAGACCGTAAACTATGTAGTTGAGCAGAAACCGAAGGTAACCCTTTCGGGAGCGGTTGTTGATAAGAAAACAGGAGACGTCTCCATCAGGCAGACCAGGGGAACCACGGCTATATATCCGATGTCGGTCAATAATGGTGCGAATATCGGACGTGTGCTCGGTGCTACCCCCGTGATCTCCGGGTCTTATGAGTCTTTGCAGGATATGTCCGTGGAAGTAGATAAGGATAAAAAAGCCCTTGTCGTTAAGACCTTCAAACCCGTTGATGACCCGGATTACGGCATTATCAACGAAACGGTCGAGACGTTTACCGTAGATCTCTTCGAGGATTATCTTTCTCATCCGAAGCATGTGGGCGGACCGTTTACCGTGACCGTGCTTCCGGATACGACAGCTTTTGCGGCACCGGATGTCAAGGTTATAAACGCAACGGATGTAAATATGAAGATTTCCCTTGCATGCCCGAGGAATATTTCAAACTATGCCAATCTGTTTTATAAGATAACGGCAACGGCGAAAACAGAAATCCCGCAATATTCTAATATGAGATCACCTACTATATTCATTCCCGCTTCGGAAGGCTCATGCAGTTTGATACTCTCCAAAAACAATCCCGGAGAAGGCGCAAAGGTGACCTATGACATCGCAGCAAAGATCATCCGGATCAAAGATATTGCAGGATATGATGCGGGAAACCAGACACTTAAGGATACGGCCATAACTATCAAAGAAGGCGCAGAAAAAGAGTTAAAGAACCAGTCAACAAAGGATCCGGCATATGAAACGAAGTTTTCTCTTAATAAAAAGACGACAACCTTTATTGCCGGGGAAAAAGACATCCTGCTCGCAACGGGTAAGTTCTCCAAGGACACCACATTCTGCAGCATCGGAAAAGCATGGATCACGGGCCCTGACGGAACCGTATGTCCGGGTTTTGAAACCGGTGTGGAAGGAAGCAGACTTGTCATAACGGAGGACGGTCAGGTCATAAAGATTCTTGACAGTTCTTCTGCTAACCTAGTACCCGGTGGAAAATATACACTTGCAGCGACCCCGGAACTTCCCGGTGGAGTTTTATCGACATATTCCGTTCCCGCCACGCTCGCGCTTACGGTAAAGCCTGCTGTTACGGGAATAGAGCTCAGCGCTCCGTCAACCTCGATCTATAGGCCCGCAGGTAAGGCGGCAACAATGAAACTTGCGGTTTCGGTCAGGGGATATTCCGATCCGGATGATCCGGCAGCAAAGGAAATAAAGCCTGCAAACAGCTCGCTAAGCTATACCGTAACAAGCACTGACATCGAAAACGTTGAAAAATATATAACCTGCAAAAACGGGACCATAACCGTGTCAAAGGATCTTGTTCTGTCCGGGAATTCTTCAAATGACAGATTTACAGTCACTGCCGTGGCGCAGGATCTTGGTACGGACGGCGTGACTTCCGATCCGCTTGAATTCACTATCGTCTCCTCCTGTATGGAACCGAAGGTCATGGATATCGGAGATGTCAGAGGCGAAACAGGCAAAGCGGTTCCCGAAGGTGAATTGTCAGATGCGTATAACGGAAAAGAACTGAAGGTTTATGTTTCGGGATCGAATAGGCCGATCACCTGTGAAGAGCTTAAGAATATGCTTATCACCGTATCTCCCGCCACAGGCCTTGCCTTTGATGATGACTACAGGGCGGTAGTCACCAAACCCGGAACCTACACGGTTAAGGTTACCTGCAACGATGGCGGGAAAAAATCGCTTTCAGCAAGATTTACCGTAAAGAGCGATGAATTTAAGGATGTTCCGTATTCGGTAAATGTTTACAGAATACCGGCTGCCGGTCTTGTTTCACTTATCCCGGATCCGGAAACAAAGCTCCCCTGGCTTGATAACTCTGTGAATACGGATTTCCTGTATCTTCTCGGAGTGGAAGTCAACGCAGAGACGGAAAATAACTGTGTTGCGAATACCGGGTATAAGGTTGAGGCAAAAAATGCCAAAATACTGAAATCCGGAGACCTTAAGAAAGCAACCGGCATGAATCCGCCTGAAAATCTCTGCTATGTCATGCCGAATGAAGGCGCGGATACTGTCACGATAACCGTAAAGAGTACTGACAAAAAGATAAAATATGATGAGAGCTATGTCATAAGACTTGATGACAGTGTCAAAAAACTCATCCCCGAAAAGAGTTATACACTGTATGAGCAGGATATGGTGATGCGTGAATACAAGTTCAGCCTGTCCGGGGAAACGCAGTTGGCTGCCGGCAACATTGCCTGTATGAGGTTTGTTCCCGCAGAGGATGCATTCACAAAGGCTGATGCATATTATAATGCGAAAAAACTGTGCTCCTTCTTAAATGGATATAATGAAGATGAAGGAAAGCCTGTTTTCGAAGTGACCAGGGATTACCGGAACGGTCTGACCGATCTGACCCTGGCGGGAGTAATGACCGTTCCCATAGGAACATATCCGGTTTATGCAACTCTTTATGAAGGCAGATATGAAACCGTTAATGAAGGCGAGGATGATGAGCATACCGAGTTCATCCCGGTCAAAGCTCTTTCGACGACCCAAAAGGTCACGTTTAAGTTAATAAAGGTGCCTGTGCCCAAGGCGGCACTGAATACCGAGGTTGAGATCAAAAACCAGAGAGGTGAATACGGGATCATTGAATTCAAATCGTTCTCGGATGCCACGAAGGCAGTAAGTGCCGAAGCCTTAAGTATAAACAATAATGGGACTGTAAACCGGTTCAGAAATTACTTCCAGGCTGAGGTGATGCCGGACGGGAGTGCGGTCAAACTTACCAGGCGGGCGGATATGCCCCCGGTTCCTGATCAATATACAGAGATAAAAACCGTGAACGGAGAGCAGGTAAAAACCATCAGCGGGTGGATCAGATACAGCATAGGCGCCGTGAATGGGAATCCTTTATATTCGGTTAAAAAAACCGAGATGGTAACCGTGATCATAAAATAGCAGTAAGCGTAAATAGATAAACAATATCGGACAACAGGTGTGAAAGGCCCGCGGAAGACCGGTCTTTTGCACCTGTCTTTTTGTATACTTTTAGGATGTATCGCACTGTAAAAGTTGATAGTATAATCCCATCTTTGACACCTAAAAAGCCGCAATCCAAGTAAACATCTAGGATTCCGGCTTTATTATTATCACATGAAATGCGTAATGTCTTTCGAAATGGAAGCCTTGCCTACGGCAAGCCTTTGAATATAAGATGAAGGGCGTAAGATTATGCCAGACTCGTACTGTTAGACAAGCGGATATGAACCTGGTGTGGCCACAGACGGACCATTTCTTACAGACCCTTGGTTCTTCTGATTATTCCTGCTATTACCTTCGGTGTTGTCAGTTCATAATCGGTATGAAAGCCTGCATTCTTATGTAATGCGTCAGTAAGCTCGTCCTCGTATAGCACGGAATATATCCCTGGTCGGAAACTTTTCTCATTTCCATATGTCTAAGAGTCTTTATGATCTCTTCGCAGGTGTATTTTTCACCCAGTTCTTTTTCAAGTATATCGTGGATAATTGCTTGATAATATCAAAGACTGAAGAATGTTATAAGGGTGACGATGGGTATGTCTTTGATGTTAGGAACTCTACAAAGGGAAAATATGGAACCAGAAAAGTTTTCCTAACACCAAGAGCAGCTAAGATTGTTAAAATGATTATGGAACTTAACCCCGATGGAAAATGTTCCCAAGAGCCTTCATAAGTGCAGGAAAACATATGCGACGCGACTGATTAATGCAAGAGTTGATGAAAGTGTCATACGATCGCAGATGGGGCACATTGATTTCTCAACAACCAGAGGGTTTTATTACTTTAATAATCGAAACGAGGATGAAGCCCGTAAAATGGTCATGGAAGCATTAGTAACCAACAGTAACCTGACTTAAAAGCTTTGGAAATGGTTGATAATAGGGCATTCCGCGATTCACCGAGTCGTTCGATTCCCGCGTGTCTCACACGTATATAAGCCTTGAAAACACCGGGTTTCAGGGCTTTTTTATTATCCCGTGGGCACTTGTGTCGCATTGTATCCCCTTAGCTCATGTGGTAGAATTATTGAGAATGCTTTTGGCATATATTATGATCCCGAGGAAGATAAATGAGGTTTGTCTTTATTACGGTGGGCGTGTTATCGGAACTCCTGCTGTTTGTGATAATCAGACAATTATATAAAACAAAAAAACAGCCCAACGTTTCTATTGCCCGCATATTAAATGCGGCTTTCGTAGCGGTGCTTTCAAATGTGATCATTGCGGTATCCCATGTCTGGTATATCAATATTTTTTCTTTTTCCATGTACTTTGTCAGCATGGATTTCATTACCTATTTTATGCTCTGCTTCACATATATTTATACAAACAGACTGCGTCATCTGGATATGTTTAAAAAGATCTGGCATTTTGTTATCTTGATCGATTCCGTAAGCCTGTTTGTGAGCATTTTTACCGGGCATATGTATTCCATGTATTCCATGGAGATAAGGGACGGGTCCACGGCTTACCAGACCCTGCCTACCCTTTTGTTCAATGTTCATCTGGCACTCTGTTATCTTCCCGTTATCATAGCGATAGTATTTCTGACGATATCCCTGGTAAACTCACAGGGCTTCTACAGATTCAAGTATATTCCGGTTCTCGCTTCTGTCTTTGTCATAGTGCTTCTTAATATCGCATATATGTATTTCAGCCTGCCCTTTGACTATTCCGTTCTCTTTTACGCGCTGGCGGGTCTTCTGCTTTTCTATTTTGCACTGTACTATGTACCGCGGAAACTGATGAGCAATACCCTGCAGCTTGCAGTGGATTCAATGAAGGAAGGCCTTTTGCTTTTCGATACCGATCAGAACTGCATATATATCAATAAAACCGCACGTGATACCTTCAATATCTCAAAGGAGAGCTTCGGCTTCGATGATTATCCCGTGGGACTGTGGATAAGGGGAAGAGACCGGAAAAAGATCGGAGAATTTGAAGATACTTT
The DNA here is from genome assembly GCA_024682555.1 of Lachnospiraceae bacterium. Lineage (GTDB taxonomy): Bacteria > Bacillota > Clostridia > Lachnospirales > Lachnospiraceae > UBA2868. The sequence continues at coordinate 56,994 of JAIKZD010000032.1, forward strand.
TTCAATGTATATAGGAACGGTTCCTTCCAAGGTAAGGGTAGATTACAGAAAATGCATTGATTCAAAGAACCGCAGCATGGGCTCTTTTTTCCTGTTTGAGAATGTGACGGAAGATTACAGCATGATGGAGAGCCTTAAAGAGGCCAGAGCCGAGGCAAACAGGGCAAATGCGGCAAAAAGCCTTTTCCTTGCAAATATGTCACATGAGATAAGGACTCCCATTAATTCCATCCTGGGAATGAATGAGATGATCTTAAGGGAATCCACCGACAGTAAGGTACTGGAATATGCTGATGATATCAGAAGCTCGGGGAATACGCTTTTATCACTGATAAATAATATTCTTGATTTTTCAAAGATCGAATCCGGCAAGATGGAGATACACCCCATCCCCTATAGTGTTCATCAGCTGATAAGGGAAAGCTATAATCTTGTGGCCCCGAGGGCTATGATAAAGGATCTTCCCATAGTGGTAAAATGCGCGCCGGACATTCCGGGAAAGCTGTACGGGGATTCGGAACGGATCAAACAGGTCCTTGTAAATCTTCTCACGAACAGTATCAAGTACACCAGACAGGGTCAGGTGACTCTGGAGGCCGAATGGATTTTCGGAAAACAGCTTAAGTTTGTGGTATCCGATACCGGTCAGGGTATTTCTGCGGAAGATACTGGCAAGCTGTTTAAGATGTTTCAGAGGATCAATGAAGAAAAGAACAGGACTATAGAGGGAACGGGACTTGGCCTTGCCATAAGCCGGGAACTTTTAAACATGATGCAGGGAACGATATCCGTATCTTCTGTTTCCGGACAGGGCTCCGAATTTACCGTTATGATCCCCCAGACGGTGATAGATGCCGAACCTATGGGAGAATTCAAACTTCAGAAAGAGCCTGTTTCGACACGGGCCACCTATAAGGAAAGCTTTCACGCTCCGGATGCAAAGGTGCTTGTGGTTGATGATGTGGATCTTAATCTGAAACTTGTGGCGGCGCTGCTTAAAAAGACGCAGATCAGCCTGTCTCTGGTCAATGACGGAAACAAGGCAGTAGAGCTTTGCAAAGAAGAGGACTTTGACCTTATACTTATGGATCACATGATGCCGCCTCCGGACGGAATAGAGACGACAAGAATGATAAGGGATGCAGGAGGGCACAATGCGGGGATACCGGTTATAATGCTGACCGCAAATGCCATAGAGGGTTCCGAAGAGACCTATCTTGAGATGGGATTTGACGATTATCTGTCAAAACCGATACACAGCAATGACCTTGAAGACACCTTAAGCAGGCTCCTTCCAAAGGAAAAAGTCATTAAATGACGGCTGCCCCAAAGGGTATGGATCTTCAGTTAAACAGCTTTCCGGAGATGGGTTTGAGAGAATGATATAAGACCATTCCCAGTCCCATGATGGATATGATCTCACCGATCCCCACCGTCAGCATCAGAAAAGGAAGCATGTCTTCAAGCCCGTAGGCATATTTGAGTATAAACGGTATTATCAGTGCATTTGATAAAACGGGCGGCAGGGTGAACATGAATTTCGTATTCTTAAGATACCGGGTACCCAGGGCACCGATAAGGGTAGCAAGGGTTCCGAAGATGATATCCGGGAGGGCACAGCCCGTTAAGATATTGCTTAAGAAACACCCGATGGCAACGCCCGGAACGGCAGCGGCCGTAAACACGGGAAGTATTGTAAGTGCTTCCGATATCCTTATCTGGATAGCGCCGTTTGCGAGATTGAAACTTGCGATAAACAGGGTGAGTACTACATAGAGAGCAGCGATGGCTGCAGCCTGTGAGATAAATAAGACTTTTTTGTTCTGCATATGGATCTCCTTTAGGGTTGTTGACAGTATCCTTAAGGTTACGTTCCGCGGGATCGGAGCCATCGGGCGGTAACTCTTATCATACTGATGGAGTGGGAAGGATTTAACACTCATCTGCCGGACATGATAACATTAAAATCATGAAAACACAACCAAAGAAAAAATAATGAACCCCGGGAAAGAGAATTAAAGCTTATACGGGAATTACGGAACAATATGGAATAACAGTGAGGATAATACAGGAGGAAAAGAGATGTACGAGTACATACCGCAGGGAACCTGCTCAAGAAAGATAACCTTTGAAGTAGAAGACAACAAGGTCAGAAATGTCAGATTCGAGGGAGGCTGCTCCGGCAATACCCAGGGAGTTTCCGCCCTCATAGAGGGAATGGATGTGGATGAGGCGATCAAGCGCATATATGGCATAAAATGCGGCTTCAGACCGACTTCCTGTCCCGATCAGCTTGCAAGAGCGCTGATGGAATATAAAGATAACGCAGATTGAACCATAAGAAGATGTGAGCATCCGGGATTATACCGGGAGTCATAAATCGTCTGAAACAGGACATCTGATCGTAATAATATAAGAAAACAGGAATAAATGTTGCAATGGATGAAAAGATCACGATAATAGCAGACAGTACCTGCGACCTTTCAAAGGAAATCATACGGGAATACGGGATAGAGATAGCGCCGTTATGTATAGTGCTTGATGACAGGAGCTACCTCGATTCGGTTGACATAACGCCGGAAGAGATTTTCAGATGGGCAAAGGCCCGCAAAACAACCCCGAAGACCTCCGCTATCCTGCCGGAGAATACCGTGGAATTGCTGCGCCCTCATCTGGAAGCAGGGGAGGATGTGCTGTTTTTTACGATATCGGAAAGCATGAGCTCAACCTGTAATGTTGCAAAGCTTGCGGGAAGCGGATTTGATACGGGAAGACTGTTCGTGATCGATTCGCAGAACCTTTCCACAGGCATAGGACTGCAGGTGTTAAGGGCCTGCGATCTGAAAGCCTCGGGCCTTCCTGCGGAAGAGATCGCAGAACGCATAAAAGCTGACAGGGATAAGGTCAGGGCAAGCTTTGTCATCGATACCCTTGATTATCTTGCCATGGGCGGAAGATGCAGCGGAATGACGGCACTTTTGGGCAATGCCTTAAAGCTCCATCCATCCATCTATGTTAAGGACGGTAAAATGTCGGTAGGAAAGAAATACAGGGGCCGCCTTGAAAGGGTGATAACGGATTATGTAAAAGATCTTGAGAAGGATCTCATGAAAGCCGATAAAAAGCGTGTATTCATAACACATTCGGGTGTTTCGAAGGACACTGTCGACAGGGTGTACGGATATCTTGCATCACTTGATCATTTTGATGATATAATAGAGACCCTCGCGGGCGGAGTGATATCATGCCATTGCGGTCCGGGAACCCTTGGGGTCCTGTTTTACGAGGAATAGAATACAGACGGTAATATGAGCATCAGAATAGGAATTGTGGAGTTATACTGCGGAGGCTCCGGAGAAAAAGGATTTTATAACAGCCAGGAGATCGGAATGGCCAAGGAATATATAAGACGCGGTTATGAGTGTTATATATTCAGGGCAGATAAGAACATAAGCCGTATTTCCGAGGAGATCCCCGACGGGATGGAGGGAATTAAGTATATAAGCATCCCTTCCTTGAAAACCGTGGGTGTTCACGGAAGATTCGATCCCGCTGTGCTTGACAGGTATGAAATAGATATTTTTCAGATCGAGGGAGACAATCAGCTCTTTTTGCCGGGACTCATAAGACATTTAAAGAAGGCCGGCCCCCCTTTTTTCTACTATCTGGGCGTCCTTCATTCAAACAGCAAAAGCCGTCCGGCAAGGCTTATTATGAATATCCTGATAAAACGAAACATAAAGCTCTACAGGCAGGGAAAATGCTTTGTAAAGACAGGGGCACTCAGGGAGGAGTGCTTAAGAGCCGGTATCCGTGATGTGACTCTTGCGCCGGTAGGCCTTGACCTTTCCGTTATTCCGAAAGATCCCGGGAGCGTGTACGGATCAAGGAAGGTACTTTCGGAAAAATACGGCCTTGACCCTTATGCAAAATGGCTTTTATTTGTCGGAAGGATGGAAGAATACAAAAGACCTCTGGATGCGGTTAAAGTGATAAAAGCGCTTAAGGGCTGGCAGCTTATCATGATCGGAACAGGATCCCTTAACGAAGCTGTGGACAGGGAAGCGGATAAGATCCGAAATGACAGGAAGATCCTTCATATTCATAAGATCGAAAACAAAAATATGTTCATATGGTACAGTGCTGCGGACTGTTTTCTCAATCTGAATCCCGATGAGATCTTCGGAATGAGCATGATGGAAGCAAATATCCGGGGATGCAGGGTGGTTGCGGTAACAGCACCCGGCCCCCTTGAGATCATAAAGGAAGGTCTTAACGGTTTTATCGCAGAATCCCCGGAAGAGGCAGCGGGTCTTATAGACAGGGAACTTGACAGGGAGCGGATAAGGGAATATGCCGTCAGGAACTTTACCTGGGCCCGTGCGGTGGATGAATTTGAGGAATATATTAAAAACAGCTTCCCCGATATCAAAAAACTCTTTTAATAAAACAGTTATATGATATAATCATTAGTGGTTTTTACAGCGTTCACATTATATTTTATTATAGTGAAAAAGCAGATAAAAGAAGAAAGGACGGTATTATCAGAATGGATTATTTGAAGATTGAAAAGGTTGTCGGCCGCGAGATCCTTGATTCAAGAGGAAATCCCACAGTTGAGGCAGAGGTTACGTTAGTTGACGGAACCGTTGGAAGAGGCACTGCCCCCAGTGGAGCATCAACAGGAGAATTTGAGGCACTTGAGCTTCGTGACGGTGACAAGAGTCGCTATTTAGGCAAGGGCGTTACAAAGGCAGTTGAACATATCAACAACGAGATCGCCGATGCAGTTATCGGAATAGATGCAACAGATATTTACGCCGTTGATGCAGCCATGATCAAGGCAGACGGAACAAAGGACAAGAGCAAACTCGGCGCAAATGCCATCCTTGCGGTATCCATCGCAACAGCAAGGGCAGCAGCAAATGCTCTTGAGCTTCCTCTTTACAGATTCTTAGGCGGTGTAAACGGAAACCGTCTTCCCGTGCCCATGATGAACATCTTAAACGGCGGCGCACATGCAGACAGTGCCGTTGATACACAGGAGTTCATGGTTATGCCCGTAGGCGCTCCTTCTTTCAAGGAAGGCCTTCGCTGGTGCGCAGAGGTATTCCATAACCTCAAGGCACTCATCAAGAAGATGAACGATGTTACCGCAGTAGGTGACGAGGGCGGATTTGCTCCCAACAGCTTAAAGAGCGATGAGGAAGCTATTGAGAAGATCCTTGAGGCTATCAAGGCAGCAGGCTTCGAGCCCGGCAAGGATTTCAAGATCGCCATGGATGCAGCAGCTTCAGAGTGGAAGAGCGAAAAGGGCAAAGGCTTCTATCATCAGCCCAAGTCAGGCAAGGACTTTACCACAGACGAGCTTATCGCTCACTGGGAGTCTCTTATAGATAAATATCCCATCATCTCCATCGAGGACGGTCTTGATGAAGAGGATTGGGACGGATGGAAGAAGATGACCGAGAAGATCGGTGACAGAGTACAGCTTGTAGGTGATGACCTCTTTGTTACAAATACAGAGAGACTTGCAAAGGGTATTTCACTCGGCGCAGGCAACTCCATTCTTATTAAGCTTAATCAGATCGGTTCCGTATCAGAGACCCTTGAGGCTATCAAGATGGCTCACAATGCAGGCTATACCGCAGTTACCTCTCACAGATCAGGTGAGACTGCCGATACGACCATCGCTGATCTTGCGGTAGCACTTAATACCTGTCAGATCAAGACCGGTGCGCCTTCCAGATCAGAGCGTGTTGCAAAGTACAACCAGCTGTTAAGGATCGAAGAGATGCTCGGCGACAGCGCTGTATATCCCGGAATGAAGGCTTTCCACGTACAGCAGTAAGCGCCTGCAGAAAGCTTAAATAAAGCTTATATGAAAAACATGAAAGAGCACCTTGTGGGAGCTGATCATCCAAAGATCGGACAGGGTGCTCTTTTTGCACCCTGATTGCAAACATGACCGGGATTATTGTACAATAACTCTGTGTGTATCATTGACACTAATGCCTGAAAAAAAAGGAAACCGATATGAAGACAAAAGAAGAGATATTAAATCTGATAGAGGAGGAAGGAGTTGAGTTTATAAGGCTTCAGTTCACGGATATGTTCGGGAACCTGAAGAATCTTGCCGTTACTCCAAGCCAGATAGACAAAGTGCTTGAAAACAGGTATGTTCTTGATGAACCGGCAATGTTCGGTACTTTTAAGAACTGTGTAAGGGATATGTATCTGTATCCGGTGACCGAAAGCTTTAAGATACTGCCCTGGCGTCCCAAACAGGGAAAGGTGGGAAGATTCATCTGCGACGTCTGCTATGAGGACGGGACGCCGTGTGAGATGAGCCCCAGAAGCATACTTAAAAATGTGCTGGATACGGCCTCAAAGGAGGGCTATGATTTCTATGTCGATCCCGAGATAGAGTTCTTCCTTTTCAGAACGGATGAAAACGGCTCACCCACCGTGGTTTCGTACGAGGATGCCGGATATATGGATGTGGGTCCCGCGGACAACGGGGAAAATGCAAGAAGGGATATGGTGCTTGCCCTTGAAGAGATGGGTTTTGAGATCAAATCCTCCTGGCATGAAAAAGCTTCTGCCCAGCATGAGATAGATTATACCGGCGGGGAGGCATTGCAGATAGCGGATTCGATAATGACCTTCCGTTTTGCCGTAAGGTCCATAGCCAAGAATTTCGGCCTCTATGCAACCTTTATGCCCAAGCCTAAAAATGATGTGCCGGGCTCGGGTCTGCACCTCAATTTTGCGGTATATAAAAAGGACAAAAGCATATTTAAGATATCTCAAAAAAAAGATGGCACCATCGAGATATCCGATGAAGCGAAATGGTTTATGGGCGGTATCATGAAACACGCAAGGGCGGTCTGCTGCTTTACAAATCCCATAATCAATTCCTATAAGAGGCTGTCAAACGGTTTTGAAGCTCCCGGAAGTGTGGGATGGACGACAACGGGCGACAACTCATTCCTGAGGATCCATAAGTATTCCGGTGAGGAGACCAAGATCGAGCTGAGATTCCCGGATCCATCCGCAAATCCTTATCTTGCCTTTGCCGCCGTGATATCGGCAGGTCTTGACGGGATCAGGAACAGGATAAGTCCGGGACTTGATATAGTTAATGACAACTCCGTTGTATCGGATAACAAGGCGCTGCCGAAGAGCTTAAATGACAGCGTGGAGGCTGCGGGATCCGATGAGCTCTTATCGGCAGCTCTCGGTGATGAATTCTTAAGGCTTTATCTTGAAAATAAGCAGAAGGAGTGGTCCGAATACATGCATCACGTATCGGATTGGGAGATAGACAGGTATTTATCGAGGCTGTAGGAGATATTTTATGGAGAATATCATTATAGCCTTACCCAAAAGAAAAGAGTCGGAAAAAATAGGACGCATATTGACATCCTTCGGAATAGAGACACCTGTTATCTATTCTTCTCTTCCCGAAATACTGTCGGCTTCGGGAAAAGGCGAACCGGGGATCCTGATAATGGGAGAAAATCTAAATAACATAAGTTATTTTGAAGTCTGCGAATATCTTCCGGAAAACTATGATGTTATTTTATTGTCGGAGGGCATAAACGACAGAAGCATCAGGGATGGAGTAGTGGGCATTTCAATACCGTTCAGACCCGAGGAGCTGATAAAAACCATCGATATAATATGCTCCGTTCATGAAAGAAGGATCCTGAAAAAGCAGAAGCATCATTCCATACCCTTTGCCGGCCGTTCGGTTAAGGATAAGCAGATAATAGACAGGGCCAAAAGGATCCTTATGGAAAAAAAAGACATGGAAGAACCCGAGGCCCACAGATATCTGCAGAAATGCAGCATGGATGCAGGCGTAAGCCTTGTTGAAAGCGCAAAAAAGATCCTCACGGTAATGTAGGAGACAAATAACAATGTTATTTAATTCGCTCGAGTTTATTATATTTCTGCCCGCTGTACTGCTCATATATTTCATACTGCCTGAAAAGATCAGGTACATATGGCTTCTCATATCCAGTTACTATTTCTATATGTGCTGGAATGCGGAATATGCGGTTCTGATCTTTGTATCCACTCTGGTCACCTATATCTGCGGTGTTATGCTTGAACGATCGGGTGACGGCAGGGATAAACCGGCGCGGTACAGAAAAATATGTCTGGCCATCTCTGTCACCATTAATCTTCTCATCCTTTTCTTCTTTAAATACTTCGGCTTTGCCCTGGGTATAGCAAAAGGCCTGCTTGGATTTCTGCACATCGAATTACATATAAACGAATTTGATATCCTCCTTCCCGTGGGTATCTCCTTTTATATCTTCCAGGCCCTGGGATATACGATTGATGTTTACAGGGGTGAAACAAAGGCCGAAAAGAATTTTCTCAAATATGCGCTTTTTGTTTCCTTCTTTCCCCAGCTTGTGGCAGGTCCCATAGAGCGTTCTAAAAATCTGCTGAAACAGCTCTTTGTTCCGCATGCCTTCTCTTTTGAAAGATTTCTTGAGGGACTTTATCTGATGCTCTGGGGATATTTCTTAAAGCTCGTCATTGCTGACAGGATAGCGATATATGTTGATGCCGTGTTTGATGATATCGTCACCTACCGGGGATGTTTTCTGGCTGTGGCGGTGATCCTTTTTGCGGTACAGATCTATTGCGATTTTGCGGGGTATTCCGTCATAGCCAAAGGAGCCGCGCTCTGTTTCGGTATAGAGCTCATGGATAACTTTGATGCACCCTATCTGTCCGAAAGCGTGGCGGAGTTCTGGAGGAGATGGCATATATCCCTGACTTCCTGGTTCAGGGATTATCTCTATATTCCTCTGGGAGGAAACAGAAAAGGAAGATTCAGACAGTACCTAAATATCATGATAGTCTTTCTGTTAAGCGGTCTCTGGCATGGCGCAAGCTTTAACTATGTTGCCTGGGGCGGGATCAACGGGTTGTATCAGGTGATCGGGACACTGACACTTAATATGAGGAAAAAGATCTCGGGGCTTCTTAAGCTTGACCGGGAAAGTATGGGGTTTAAGATATCCAGAATGGCCGGTACCTTTTTCCTCGTGGATCTATCCTGGATCTTTTTCAGGGCCGGGGGATTAAAGCGCGCCTTTGTGATAATAAAGAGCATCTTTACCGCAGATAACCCCTGGGTGCTTTTTGACGGTTCTTTATATAATTTTTCCCTGGATGAAAAAGGATTTACGGTCCTGTGCGTTGCAATTTTCATATTACTGGCGGCGGACCTTTTCAGGAGAAAAAAGATACGGATAAGAAAGATACTCCTCGGACAGGACTGGCTATGCCAGTCGTTCATTGTCTCCTTCAGTGTCCTTGCCATCCTCCTGTTCGGGATATGGGGCGAGGGATATGATGCCCAGAGCTTTATCTATTTCCGATTCTGAGTGGATCCGGGAAACTGCCGCCCCGGCGAATGAGTTTCCTAAACGGGCAGGGAATGCAAAGAGAAGGGCATAAAAAACAGCGAAGAACATGGAAAACATCGAAATCATTGAAGACTATAAGATCATGAAAAATGCGGAAAGTACAAAAAAACCAAAAAACATGAACAGCAGGGCTGAAAAGGCAGCCTTTATCCTGCTTACGCTTGCAGTTATCCTCTTTGGGATATGGTATCTTACGGGACTGTTGAGCTTAAAGCACAGTGAAAAGATGTACAGGTATTTTATGGAAAGCGATCAGTCCTATGATGTCCTGTTCTTCGGATCCTCACACATGAAAAATGCCTTGTCGCCCAATGACATCTATCATGAGTACGGGATAAGGGGATATAACCTTTCGATGCAGGGCAATTACCTTGACAGCAATTATTATCTGATAAAAGAATGTCTGCATATCCTTGACAAAACCGGACGGGAGTATCCGAAGATCATCGTTATGGATACCTTTGATGCAGTGCAGGAGCCGGGAAACCTGCATAATGCCTGGGACAGTTTCCCCCTTGATAAAATAAAGCTTGAGATGATAAGGGAACTGACGGATAAAGATCACAGATGGGGTTTTTATTTCCCCTTCTCGCTCTATCACAACAGGTGGAACGATATACAGATAACGGATTACCGGATCCCGTATAATGATATTCTGGGGATCGAGCCCGGATATGAGATATATGACTTCGAAACTCCCTGGGAGATCCCGGAGGCCGGCAGCAAAAAAGAGGTGCCACAGGAGCTGCTTGACAAGTTTGACAGGATAAAGGATCTCTGCGATGAAAAGGGGATAAAGCTGATCCTTTGCTATATACCGGACAGGATCGACTCAAGTGTTCTGGAAGCTGAGAGCATAGGGGAATACGCTGCAGGCAGGGGTATAGAGTATATAAATTTTGCATATGAAGATACGGGTCTTGATTATGATCTGGACTTTTTTGACCCGGACGGTCATTTAAATATCCGAGGGGCGAGGAAGTTTTCCTTTGTTATGGGGGAGAAACTGAAAGAATACGGTCTTCCCGACAGGAGAGGAGATGAGAACTCGGAAGTCTGGGATGATTATTACCGTATATATCTTGAGGATGCAAAGAAAAGGATAGAAGAGGCGGCGGATCCCGATCCCTATATCGCGGAAGCCTATAAGGGTGAGATCAGTCTGACGGATGAGCCCGAAGCAGAGTAATAAATTAAAGAAATAGATCAGAACAGTCAATAAAGAGCGGGAAACAAAAAGGATAACGAAAAGGAAGAAAAGGATGGACATAGACAGAATACTTGAAAACGTTGACAGGTTATATGAGGAAAAAAAGCCGGAAGAGGCGGAAACGCTGCTTCTTGGGGCTTTAAGCGCCGCATCCGAAGAAGCGGATGATGTGAGTGCCTTAAGGATCCTAAATGAGCTGATAGGGCACTACAGGGTCACCACCCAGGCGGAAAAATCCTATATAGCCTCCGAGGAGGCCCTTAAGATCGCGGAAAGACTTCTTCCGAAAGAATCGATACCCTATGCCACCACCCTTTTAAATATAGCGACGGCTTACAGGGGCGGGGGAAGGCTTGAGGATTCGCTGAGGATCTATAAACAGGTGGAAGATATATACGGAAAGATCCTTGATCCGGATGACGGGCTGATAGCCAGTCTGTACAACAATGAAGCGCTCCTGTATCAGGAAATGGGTGATTTTGAAAAGGCAGGGGATAACCTGCATAAGGCCATTGAGATCGTGACTGCCGTGGGAAACAGGTACGAAGAAGCGGTATCAAGGGCAAATCTTGCGGGGACACTTATACAGCTTAAAGAGCCGGAAGAGGCATACAGAGAAGCCATGCTTTCGGTAAAGCTGTTTGAGGAACTGATGGTGGAAGACCAGCATCTGTGTGCGGCAATGTCCGCCATCGGCAGTTATTACTATATAAAGGGCGAATTCATAAAGGCGGCGGAAACCTTTAAAAACACCATGGAACTCATGGAGAGGACACTCGGGAAAAACGGATACTATTACAGGCTTAAGGAAAACTATGAAGTATCGCTGAAAGAGGCTGAGAAGGCAGCAAAAATGGAAACGGAGAAGAAAACCGGGCAGGATACGGAGAAAGAAGCAGAAAAGAAAAAGGGGCTGGATATCTGCAGGAAATACTATGAGACCTTCGGAAAGAAGATGATAGAAGAAAAATTTCCCGAATATGCGGATAAGATAGCCGTTGGACTTGTGGGGGAAGGCTCTGACTGCTACGGTTATGATGATGAGATATCAAGAGATCATGATTTCGGCCCTTCCTTCTGTCTGTGGGTAACGGAAGAGACCTTTAAGGAAATAGGAGAACAGCTTAAAGAGGCCTATGAGGCCCTTCCTGCGGAAATAGACGGCATAACGCGGAGCAGGACGGTCAACGGCAGAGCCAGAAGGGGCGTATGCACGATAAAGGAATTCTATACCCGTCTTCTGGGAACAGACAGATACGAGGATATCGACTGGAGAAATGTTTCCGACACAGCATTGTCCGCTTCGGTCAATGGGGAGGTGTTCAGGGATGATGAAGGTATCTTTTCAGAAATGAGAGAAAAGCTAAAGCAGGGGTACCCGGAAAGGATCCTTTATGCAAAGCTTGCAGAGAGCTGTGCAAGATTTGCCCAGTATGGTCAATATAATTATCCGAGATTCCTTGAAAGGAAGGACAGCTTCAGCGCACACCTGATGAGAAGCGATGCACTTAAGGAAGCGATGAAGCTTAAATATCTCTCGCTGAATGTCTATATGCCCCATGATAAATGGCTCTTCAGGGGACTTGACGATCTGCCGGGAGGCGGGGAGCTTAAGGATATGTTAACGGCAGTCCTTAATGACGGCGGAGATCCGGCTTCATCCGCGGATTCTCTTGAAAAGATCGGAGAATACTTTGCCATGGAGCTTTACCGCAGGGATTATATAAGCGATATCGATCCCTACCTTGATCATCAGACGGAAGAGCTTCTGGAAAGATCCATGTTTGCGGATGACAGTGTAGAGGAGCTTGCCTTAAAGATCGCAAAGCTTGAGTTCGAAGCATTTGACAAAGTCCAAAATGAAGGGGGAAGGGCGGAATGCCAGAATAACTGGCCTACCTTTTCCATAATGAGAAGAAGCCAGTATCTTACCTGGTATAAGACCATGCTGCTTCAGTATATCTACGATTTCAGGCGGGAGATGCGTCTGGGGCACAACCTGATAACGGAAAAATACGGCAGGATGATGGAGAGTACCGCTCCCGATGAATATGAGAAGATAAAAGACAATTTCCCTGTACTGACCGATGAAAAAAAGGCTATAATAAACACCGTTGCGGGGATACAGGTAAAATGGATGGAGGATTTCGCAAAGGAATACCCGCTCCTTGCGGGACAGGCAAGGGATATAAGGTCTTCGCAGGATAACCTTTATAATACCTCCTATGAGACCTATTTAAGGGGAGAGCTGGGAACCTACTCGGACAAGATGCTGGAGCTTTATGCAAGGTTCATTGTGGATCATGCAAGAGAGGGGAAAAATCTTGCTTACGAGACCATGGAAAACAGCGCAAGGCTTTACGGATACAGGGATCTGGATGCGGCGGAAAAAGCAGTGGGCGGACAGAACACATAAATAACATGTAAAAAATTTGTAAAAACGGAAGAGGGTAAGAAAAAATGAAATACATATCATGGAACGTGAACGGATTAAGGGCATGCTTAAACAAGGGCTTCCTGGATTTTTTTAATGATATCGGTGCCGATGTTTTTATGCTGCAGGAGATAAAGCTTAAGGAGGGGCAGCTTGACCTTCCTCTTCCCGGATATCATACATATTATTACTATGCGGAAAAGCCCGGTTATTCGGGGACTGCCCTCTTCAGTAAAACAGAGCCCCTCAGTGTGACTTACGGGATCGGTATTGAAGAGCATGACCATGAAGGCCGTGTGATCACAGCGGAATATAAGGATCATTACCTAATCACCTGCTACACCCCAAATGCCAAGCAGGATCTTTCAAGGCTTGAATACAGGATGGTGTGGGAGGATGATTTCAGGGCCTATCTGAAAGCACTCGAAAAGAACAAGCCCGTCATAGTCTGCGGGGATCTGAATGTGGCTCATGAAGAGATCGATCTTAAGAATCCGAAAACGAATCACCATAACGCCGGTTTTACCGATGAAGAAAGGAACAAGATGACAGAGCTTCTTTCCGCGGGCTTTACAGACACTTTCCGTTATATATATCCCGATAAAAGGGATGCCTATTCCTGGTGGTCATACAGGTTTAAGGCAAGGGAAAAGAACGCGGGGTGGAGGATCGATTATTTTCTTGTCTCGGATATCCTTAAGGAAAAGATCGTTGATGCAAAGATCCATGCCGATATTGAGGGCTCTGACCACTGTCCGGTGGAACTTTTGATAGATATTGGGAGTTAAGGGATGCTTTTTAATTCCTGGCAGTTTTTATTGTTTTTTCCCATAGTACTGCTCCTTTATTATGTATTGCCCGTTAAATTCAGGAGAGTGTGGCTGCTTGTCTGCAGTCTGTTTTTCTATGCCTGCTGGAATGTGAAATATCTTCTCCTGCTTATTGCCTCAATTCTTATCACCTATTTTACCGCCATACTGACGGAAAGATTCGGGAACAAAAGAAAGACCTTGATGATCATCGGGCTTATTGCCGATTTTTCCCTTCTGGTTTTTTTTAAGTATTCGGGATTTTTACTTAACATCATAAAGGACATCGCGGATAAGTTTAATGTTCCGGGACCGGGTCTTTCATTTGACATTTTGCTTCCGGTAGGGATTTCCTTCTATGTATTCCAAAGTGCAGGTTACCTTATTGATGTTTACAGGGGTGATATAAAGGCTGAGAGGAATATCGTCAGATATGCCCTCTTTGTTTCTTTCTTTCCGCAGCTTGTGGCAGGCCCCATAGAAAGATCGAAAAACATGCTTTCACAGATAGATGAAATGGTCAACGAAAAGAAGCCTGACTTTGACAGGCTCAGATCCGGGTTCATCTGTATCATGTGGGGGCTGTTCCTGAAACTGGTTGCTGCCGACAGGCTGGCCGTGCTGGCTGATGAGGTTTTTGACAGATACTATTCCTATGGCACCTTTATCCTCATTCTCGGGGCAGCAGCGTTTTCACTGCAGATATACTGCGATTTTGCAAGCTATTCGACCATTGCCGCAGGCTCTGCGGAAATGCTCGGGTTTACGCTTATGGAAAACTTTGAGACTCCGTATTTTTCAAGGAGCATACGGGAATTCTGGCGCAGATGGCATATTTCACTCTCAACCTGGTTCAGGGACTATCTTTATATCCCGCTTGGGGGAAACAGGTGCTCAAAGATCAGGCAGTATGTAAATATCATGATAACCTTTCTTGTCAGCGGGCTCTGGCATGGTGCCGACTGGAGCTTCGTATTCTGGGGAGGCCTTCACGGGCTCTATCAGATACTTGGAGATATCATAAAACCGGTAAGAGACAGGCTGGAATCCTTTTTCCATACGGACAGGGAGTCCTTCGGGTATAAGCTTTCGGAGATGATGATCACAACAGCACTGGCGGTATTTGCCTGGATCTTTTTCAGGGCCCCTTCCATCGGAAATGCTTTTTCGTATATAGGCAGGATGTTTACGCATTTTGATCCCTGGACATTAACGGACAAGAGCATTTATACACTGGGCCTTGATGTGACCGAAATGCACGTTCTGTGGGCTTCTCTCCTCGTTATCCTCTGTGTGGGCATACTCAGATATAAAAGAAGGATACGTATAGACAGGTTTATATGTTCACAGGGAGGGCTGTTCAGGGCGGTTACGGTGTATCTGCTGATAATGGCTGTGATAATCTACGGAAAATACGGACCCTCGGAAGAGTTAAAGGCATTTTTGTATTTCAGGTTCTGAAAATGAAGAAAACGTCCATAAAGATAATAATCTGCATAATAACGGCGGCAGCCGTGTTCATATCCACCGCCCGTATAACGGATCGCTTTAATGACAGGCAGGCCGGAGCTTACAGGCAGTTTGAGGGATTTTATGCCCAGCCCGAAGGGAGCGTTGATGTCCTTTTTGTCGGCTCGAGCAGGGTACATACTAATATAGACCCGGCTGCCCTGTGGGAGGACTACGGGATCTCCTCCTATTGTCTCGGGCTTAACTCCCAGACCATCAACACGACTTATTACGCTCTTAAGGAGGCGTTTAAGTATCAGGATCCGAAGGTTGTTGTGGTGGAGGCAAGCCAGATACCGGAAAGCTTTGAAAGAATGAGCGGTTTTCCGAGCCTTTACGGAATGAGATACGGGATGAATTATATTAACGCGGTCCTCGAGGAATGTGATCCCGAATGGATCGTTGCCGCACTGCTTAAATTCCCCCTTTATCACACCGGATACAGGGAAACCGATAAAGAGGTCTATATAGGGGATGAATACCTCTCTTACCCGCGATCACGGGCTTCGGGATATAAGGGAGCCGTTGAATACAATTTCTGCGAGCCCTTTGATCCCTATACCGATGAATATGTGGAAGAAGGTTTTCTGTTCGATGATGAAACCGACGGATATTTTGACAGGATAGTAAAGCTCTGTGAGGAAAACTCGGCAGCCCTGATTTTTACCCTTACACCGGCGGTGCACAGGATAAGACAGATCGGAGTCTATGATTATATGCAAAGACATCCGGAGGTTACCTTTTTAAACACTTCCGATCATTATGAAGAGATCGGCATGGATACGGCTGCGGATTACATTGATGAGGGACATCTGAACGTATACGGCAGCATGAAGGTCGGAAGGTTTTTCGGCAGATATCTGCATGACAATTACGATCTGGCGGATCACAGGGGTGATGCAAAGTATGTTTCCTGGGATGAAAATCTGACTTTTCATTACCGTAAGCTTGAAAATGATGAGCTTAAGACCGTCAACGGCTTCGGAACCTATTATGAACATTTTCCAAAGGAGGACTATGTTGTCATAGTATCACTGCTTGGTGATTATGACAGGGAATACATAGGACAGACGGATGCCCTCAAGCACGTGCTGTGTAATGAGGCGGTCTACAAACTGGGAGGGACCTGGGTTACGGACGGATCGGAAATCATTTACGGAGCCTTCGGTTATGAGGATGAAGAGAGAAAGGCCGTTAATACGGAGGACGGCAGCGCCGAAACTCTCATAAAACTCGGATATTCCGCAGACGAGGCGGGCCCGGATTCAAAAAGGGTTTCAAATGAATGGCATGCGGATATCGGAAACAGGACCTTTGAGATCCGAGACGATGAGGAAGGTCTGCCGTGTATTCTCATAGACAATAAGGATTATTCGGTATATAAGGATTACGGAAAGACAAAGGTCAGAAACGGCATCGAGGCTGTTGTTTATGATAAACTGTCGGAGCAGGTGGTGGATGCGGTCTGCTTTGATGCGGATAACGGATGGGCGGCCACGCGAAATGTGGAAGACAACTGACATAAACAAGGCACCGGCAGATAATAAGTTTTGACACTTCATCCCTGTTATATTAGAATTATCATAAATTTATTATAGGCTCATATCGGAGATATCCGGTCAGCATATAATTCGAGAATCAAAAATGGAGGATGACCATGATGAAAAAAGTGATCTGTGCAGTAATGGGTTTGTGTTTTGCGGCAGCGGGGGTATTTGCATTTCCGAATAATGTTTCGGCCTATCCCAGCACCGTGAATACGATAAACGAGGCAAAGGCCATAAAGGCCGCCTGTGAGGCAGAACTGGCAAATGCCCAGGCAGCGAAAGCGGCAGCGGATGCAGCTTATGCGTCATGTGTTGCAAACAAGGCATCACAGCTTGAAATCGAGAAGGCATATTTTAACGCGGTGAATGCGGCAAACGTTGTTAAAGGCTGTGTTGAAAAGGTTAACAACGCCCAGGCATTTATAAACAATGCTTCCAACAGACTTTACTGGGAAGATGAATATATCAGGGTTATGGGACTCTGGGCCAATCAGGTGAGCGTTGATCAGGCCAGATCCGAAGCCGATTTTGCGGCAAAGCAGGCAGCAAATGCAGCCGCTCTGGTAGAAAACACTAAGAAGGCCATCGCATCCCAGACTCTTCTTGCAGCAGGCAATCCGGTATTACAGGCTCAGGTGGATACACTTAAGGTTCAGCTTGCGGCATATGAAGCCGATGCGGCCGGCAAGGCAGCAGTGGCTGCCGAGAAAAAGGCAGCAGCAGCAAACCTTGAGCAGAATCTTCCCCGCAAATGGGATTCCGGTGAAGACTGGTATTATGACAACATGGTATTGAAATAAGTACCCGGAGAAAACACGTGTTCAACGCCGAAACACAGAAGCAGAATGTAATAAACTGGATAAGGGAATGGTTTTCCGAAAACGGACCGAAGGCGGATGCTGTTCTCGGGATATCAGGCGGAAAGGATTCAACCATTACCGCGGCCCTTATGGCTGAAGCCCTTGGGAAGGACCGGGTTGTAGGCGTGCTTATGCCAAACGGGATCCAGCCCGATATAAATGACTCCGAGGCTGTCATTGAGCATCTGGGGATAAGATCGCATACGGTGGACATATCCCCTGCGGTCGATGCCCTTATGCGGTCTGTCGGATCCGTTATGGGATCTGTATCGGAGGATACAAAGATCAATATTCCTCCGAGAGTCAGAATGACGGTGCTCTATGCCATTGCCCAGTCCCTTCAAAACGGAGGCAGGGTCATAAATACCTGTAACAGGTCGGAGGATTACATAGGATATTCCACCAAATACGGTGATGCGGCAGGTGATATGTCTCCTCTTTCCGGATTTACCGTATCGGAGGTCAAAGAGATCGGCAGGCTTCTGGATATCCCTCACTATCTTGTGGATAAGACCCCTTCGGACGGACTCAGCGGTCTTTCCGATGAGGATAAGATAGGCTTCACATATGAAGTTCTTGACCGCTACATCCTGACCGGTGAGTGTGAGGATGAGAAAATAAGGGAGAAAATAGACCGAATGCACAGGATCAACCTTCACAAGCTGAAGGTGATACCTTCTTATAAGCCGGTATAAAAAATAAAAGCTCTGAATCTTTCAGAGCTTTTATTACAGGGGATGAGAGAATCGAACTCCCACCAAAGGTTTTGGAGACCCCTATCATACCATTTGACCAATCCCCTGGATGGGTGGTTTTTAAACCCACTTGATACTTATAACATAATTGAAAACATAATGCAAGCAGTCTTTGATGTCCGGAGGATCATCGATAAATGAAAAAACTGGCTTTTGTCAAGCAGGATGTATATTCGGATCTCTACATTTGCGGTACCGATGAGAAACGGCCGGATGAGATCCTTTTTTCCTCAAACGGAAGAGTCGGCCCCATAGGTTTATGGGAGGACTTTGACGTGGATTTTTATATAGTTAAGGAATGCCCTGAAAAGGAATGTCAGGTCTGGAAGAAGGAATTCAGCGCCGAAAACATAAAGATAATGGAAAGATCCAGGGATACTCCGCTTAACGAGATCAAAGGACAGGAGTTCAAGGATCCCGGGAGCGTTCATACTCCTTCCGAGTTTTCGGTTTCGGTTGACGAGATCCCCTGGGAAAAATATGATATTGTTTTTTCGATGAATGTTTCCGTTCCGACACGGATAGTTATGAATCATCCTGAGGCTTTGTGGGTGCATATGTCCGGGGAATCCAATATTTTTGCCGATAAAGCCTATTACGGATATGATGTCTGTCTGTCCCAGCAGACCACGGGGCTTATCGATTACAGAAAGCACCGGCTTGATTTCCCTTACACCTATGTGGGCGGGGAAACCCTTGAGAATATCGTAAGAAAAAATAAAGATATTGTCATTAATGAGAAGAAAAAGGGGATATTTGCAGAGATAAACTGTGTTACGGAGCGTCCTGTCACAAAAGTTCCGCAGCTTGACCCGGTTTCCGAAAAAACCGGCCAGCCCCTGATTTTTCATAAACAGAACATAAAGGACAATCTTCAGTCTCTTATAAATGCAAAATATTATGCAAAGTGGGGCGGCAGGAAGACCAGAGGAAACGGAGCGATAGAGGCCATATCCCTTGGTACCCCCGTTCTGATCAGGCCTGACGACATCATCCACCGGCATATAATCCCGAAGGAAGGCTGGATCTTTTCGGCACAGGAGCTGGCAGAAAAGATAAGTTATTATGACCTTCACGAAAATGCCTATGAGGATCTTCTGAAAAAGGAACGCGAGCTGGTCCGGTTATTCTGTCATGATTATCCGCTTGCAGGTCTTCTTGAATTTGAAAGAAGAAAGAGAGAAACCGGAAGACCAAACAGGATGATCAGATATAATCATACTATTTCACGGTTTATGCAAAAACTGAACAGAATAGTTTAGACGCAGCATATACCCGGATGATCCGGGGGAGGAAAGATGGTTTTTTCAAGTTTATTGTTTGTTTTTTTCTTTCTGCCGATAGTGCTGGCTTTGTATTATCTTGCAGAGGAAAAATACAGAAACTATATTCTTCTTTTTGCCAGCATCTGTTTTTATTCATATGGGGAGCCGCGGTTTGTTTTTGTCATGATCGGATCCATAACCGTGAACTGGGTGATGGCCCTTCTCATAGAAAAAAACAGGAACAAAAAGGCCGGCAGAGTATTTCTGATAACTGA
This sequence comes from Lachnospiraceae bacterium, assembly GCA_024682555.1. GTDB lineage: Bacteria > Bacillota > Clostridia > Lachnospirales > Lachnospiraceae > UBA2868. Next base: position 77,113 of record JAIKZD010000032.1, read on the forward strand.
TATATTCGTAAATGCAGGAATATTGTTCATCTTTAAGTATCTGGATTTTTCGGTGGATGTTATTAACAGGATACTCGGGACGGACCTTGAGGAACCGGGGATCCTGCTTCCCATAGGTATCTCTTTTTTTACCTTTCAGGCCCTTTCCTATGTGATCGATGTATACCGGGGAACCGTAAAGGCCCAGAAAAATCTGTTCTACGTTGCACTTTACATATCTTTTTTTCCGCAGCTGATAGCAGGGCCGATCGTAAGATATTCGACAATAGAGGAGTATATCTGTCACAGGGAATGTACTCAGGGGCTGTTTGCCGAAGGCTCGTTAAGATTCATGGCAGGATTTGTAAAAAAAGTTGTTTTTGCGAATAATCTTGCACTGGTTTCACAAAGCGTGTTCTCCTGCGATCCCAAAACAGCAAATGTCCTTTTTCTCTGGATAGGGTCGATATGCTTCAGTCTGCAGATATATTATGACTTTTCGGGATATTCGGATATGGCCATAGGGCTTGGAAAAATGTTCGGGTTCAGATTTGAGGAGAATTTTAATTATCCTTATATATCGCGATCCGTAACGGAATTCTGGAGAAGATGGCATATTTCCCTGAGCGGGTGGTTCCGTGATTATGTCTATATCCCTTTAGGAGGTTCAAGGGTCAGCCTGATACGGCAGATATTCAATCTGTTTGTGGTGTGGATGCTTACCGGTATCTGGCACGGAGCGGATTACACCTTTATTTTATGGGGAATGGGATATTTCCTTCTGCTGGTTATTGAAAAATACCTTGTAAAACCTTCAGAGCGGAAAAACCGCATATTTGGTATACTCTGGCAGATCGTCACTCTGGTATGCATAAACCTCGGATGGGTAGTGTTCAACTCGCCGAATCTGCGTTTCGGAATACGTTACTGTCTGGCTTTGTTTGGCAGATATAAAGGGAAGTTTCGCGTGGATGCGGATATCATCTATATAGCAAGGCAATACGGAGTATTCATCATATTGGGGCTGATCTTGGCTGCTCCGGTCATTAAGACGATCAGGGAAAAGACGGAAAAAACGAGGTTTTCCGCATGCGCGGCTGTCGCGGAGCCTGTTATATACGGGCTGATGTTTTTGTGGGGAGTGTCCTTTCTGATACTCGGGGCACATAATCCTTTTATATATTTCAATTTTTGAGTCCGGGGAGAGATACGTAAGCGGGCAGGCAGGTATATGGATATGTACGGATGTTTACGGGTGATATGAGATGAGTAAGGATAAGATCAGGAACTGCTTCGGTATTGCGGTTTTTCTGCTGATAACGGCGGGACTCGGGTTATTGAGTCATAGGAATCTGTTAAGGTTCTATGTGAATAACGAAAAGGATTATAATGACTGGAGTCCTGAACTCGGCAATAAGTTCGAAACGGACATGGCCAGCACTTTCTATGACAAATTCGGCTTTGTAAACCTTAACGGTGCAATAAGCAGTCTGCTTGGGCAGCCGTCCATGAACGGAGTGGTTAAGCTTGAGAACGGATGGCTGCTGACCCCAATGGACTATTCATCCGATGAAACCCTGCTCAGATATGCCGATGCGACAGCAAAGGTAAATGATTACCTTAAAAGCAGAGAGATACCCCTTGTATATGTGACCACTCCATATACCTCTTCCGGATACGATCCAAAACTTCCGAAAGGAATCTATGATCATGGAAATGATAATATTGACAGATTCATGGAAATGCTCCGTGAGGAAGGGGTGGATACGATAGATATAAGAGAGAGGATGTATGAAGACGGTATCGACCATTATGAGATGATGTACAGAACCGACCATCACTGGACAACGGAAGCCGGTTTGTATGCCTATGGTCTTCTGGAGGATTATATCAGGGAAAAAACAGGATGCATCGTGGATGAAAGAATATCCGATATAAACAGTTATACGGTCACAAAATACGAAAAGTGGCATCTTGGGTCGAACGGACAGCGGACGGGTATATATTATTCCGGGATCGATGATTTTGACCTCATCCTTCCGGATTTTGAAACGGCTTTGACGGATCAGGACGGAAATACAGGCAGCATGCAGGATCTAATGATAGACATGGAACCTCTTTCGGACAGGGATTACAAGTCAAGGTATACCTATGATCATGTCATGAAGAATACGCTGGGAAATTTTACGAACCTGCGCAGCAAAAATGATATAAAGGTCGTATTTATAACGGATTCCTTCGGAAGGGCGGTCAATCAGTATCTTGCAATGGGTTTCGGACAGGTTGTATATGTTTCGGACCGGGATGTTTCCGGGTTTACTCCGGCTTTTATCGATGCCTTTGATCCGGATGTCGTTATCATGATGTACTATCCCATGTTCTTACAGGAAGGATCCGATGCTTTTTCTTTTAACGGATTTTGATCTCGGAGGGATGATCCATGCAGTTTTCATCAGGGGTTTTCTTGATACTGTTTCTGCCGGTGACAATGGCCTTGTACAAATTCGGCGGGGCATTGTTCGGGCATCGATATAAAAATATCGTTCTGCTCCTTGCAAGTCTTCTGTTTTATGCCTGGGGCGAACCGCTCTTTGTTTTTGTCCTGATGGCCGGGGTTTTGATCAATTATTCTCTGGGGATCCTGATGGAAAAAGGGGGCAGAAAGAAGTTTTATCTTGTTCTTGCGCTGATATTTGACCTGGGGATCCTGTTTGTCTTTAAATATCTGTCTTTTGTTACTTCCGAGCTGTCAAAGGCTTTTCCCCTTAAGACGGTGAGCATAGCCCTTCCCATAGGCATATCCTTCTATACATTTCAGATAATGAGCTATATTTTCGATGTTTATTACGAAAAAGTCCCCGCACAGAAGAATATCCTGAGTCTGGCCCTCTATATAAGCATGTTTCCGCAGCTTGTTGCGGGCCCCATAGTAAGGTACAGCGACATAGAAAAAGAGATAAAAGACAGAACAGAGACCGGTGAGATGTTTTATCAGGGCAGCATAAGGTTTATAACAGGACTGGCAAAAAAAGTACTGTTAGCGGATTTCCTGGGAGGTATTGCGGATAAGATATTTGTTACATCACAGTATTCGGGAATACCGCTTGTTACCGCATGGATAGGCGCCATAGCATATACATTTGAGATATATTACGATTTCTCGGGATATTCCGACATGGCGATAGGACTGGGAAAATGCTTCGGATTCCATTTTAAGGAAAACTTTGACCATCCCTATATTTCATGTTCGGTATCGGAATTCTGGAAAAGGTGGCACATCTCCCTGACTGACTGGTTCAGGGATTATGTATATATCCCCCTGGGCGGAAACCGGGTAAGCCCAGGGCGTCATACCTTTAATCTGTTTATTGTCTGGCTCCTTACGGGTATCTGGCACGGGGCCGAATGGACGTTCCTGCTGTGGGGGATGTTTTATTTTCTCATACAGTTATTTGAAAAAAAGACCGGGATCACGGAGAAGATCCCGAAGTTTGCGGGTTATTTGATAACAGGGCTTATTGTGACCCTGGGCTGGACCATATTTAAGGCGGCGGATCTTAATAATGCGGTTCATTATCTGTCAGCCATGTTCGGAGGAGGCACAGGATTGATCGACAGCGGATCGGTCTTATACCTTAAGAGTTCTCTGGTGATATTTGCCCTGTCCTATGCGGGGACCCTTCCGATTTGGAGTTTTATGAAGGACAGGTTTGATAAGCCTGTTTACAGCAGGCTCATCGGAATTCTCAGGATCCCTGTATCGGCCGCGCTTCTGGGACTTTGCCTTTTGGTGATCATAAACGGGTCCTACAGCCCGTTCATATATTTTAATTTCTGAGTGTGTCCGGGCGGCCTGTCCGGAAACCTGATACGGACAGGCACTCTTTTGGAACTTTTTTTGGGGGATGCCAATGCTTAAAAAAACGGAAATATTCATGATATGGATACAGCTTGGGATCTGCTGTGCTTTTGTACTCTGTATGATCATTGCGTCAAAACTTTTTCCTGATGGAAACACAGAAAACGGAGCAGTTCTGTTTTTGCTGAAAAATGTGACCATCGGGACTGTTACATCGGACGACAGGTGGAGTAAGGAATACCCCTTTGAAGATAATGTGTTTGAGAGGTATGTAACTTCCGTAAGAAATTTTGAAAGATCGGTAGAAAATTACTGCACAACCTCATTTCCGGGAAGTGATACGATAAACTCCATGGTTTCGTCATATAAAGACAGAGTAATGCATTATCATATTGACAGCATACCCGGAACAGCCGGCAATCGGGTTTACGTTTCGGAATGTGTGGATAATGTCCTGGAGTTCAGGCAAACAGTCAACGATATGGACATTCCTTTTCTTTATGTGCAGACCCCGTCGAGGGAGGGGATTGATTATTATGCCGGTGCCTTACAGGAGGACTACGAATATAATATAGGAGAAAGAAACTATTGCTTTACCTCCGCGCTTTCGGAAAAAGGTCTTGAGATAATAAATATGGACAGAGATTATTCCGGGGGAGTTACTTTTGACATATCCGATCACTGGAAGCCGGAGGATGCCCTCAAATGCGCAGAGATGATCGCATCTAAGCTGTCCGGGGAGTATGGTTTTGACATGGATCCGGGTATTTATGATGCCGGGAATTTTTATGATCTTGCCCTGGAAGCACCGGAAAAGAAACGGGAGATAGAAAACCGGCACGGATACGATTACCGGATCCCCTGTACCGACACTTCGGATGTTTTTGAGAGGATTTACGCAGAAGAGGAGAAATGGACCGGAACCTTCCGCGAAGTTCTTTTTAAGGATCCGGATAAATGGAGTATTGATGCCGGTGCATATCATTCGGTGTTCAGTATAAATAATTCTCTGATAAATACGGTATATGATAACGGAGATGTCTGCCAAAAGAAGATACTTGTGATAGGAGACTCTTTCAGCTGGCCTGTTGTAACCTACCTGTCCTTAGGCATTAAGGAGATCACGCTGATCCATAATGCCAGTTTTACCGGGAGTCTTGTAAGTTATATAAGGTCAGAAAGGCCGGATGCCGTCATAATACTTTACAATGACGCGGAATTCTATGATATTTATACTGAGGACGCATTTTATCTGAAATGATCCTGTATCATAATTATCCGTTTTGACTGCCTGCTTTTCGTAAGAGTATCGAGCAAAAGAAATTCCCGAACTTTTTTTCCACCAGATAATAGGTGATCACCGACATGACAAGGGTCAGGGCTACCCACAGGATCCGGTTTGATATTCCGAGTGCCCCCAGAAGACTCATGATAAAGACATGATCCAGATAGACGGAATAGGATATCATGCTGAGGAAGGTTATCACGCGATAGATGATGCTGTTCTCGGACACCCCGGCGAATGCGCCGCCTGTCATGAGTATATAAAGCGAGGCCGCAAGCTGCGGGGCCAGGGCCTTCCCGCTGTCCGTAAGTATGAGAAAAATAAGAAGCAGCGTGAATATGCCTGATAACTGATGCTCCTTATGCTCATCAAGTGCGATCTTTAAGAGGATGCCTAAAAAGAAATAAAACAAAAATCTTATGGGAATATATTCATATCCAAACATATCGGAAAGCTTCAGGATCCCGAAGGATACAATTACACCTGCCCAGGCAGAGACATAATTCTGTACAAATCTGTAATAGAAGGGTGCGATAAGATAAAACAGCACAAAGACGCTTATGGTCCATAAAGCGCCGAGATTCATCCAGAAACCGAAGGACTCCGTGGGCACCCACAGATTAAGGAAGAAAAGGTATCTAAGCCAGTAAAGTCCCGTGGGATCTTCCGGGACTTCCCCGAGAATGTAATACAGGATCATGTAAAAGATCACGATCAGATAATAAAGGGGAAGGATCCTTGCTGCCCTTTTTACCCAGTATGTGAATAATCCTTTGCGATCCGGCTTTTGTTCCTTAAAGATCCCGGATAAGGACCTGTAGGCAAGAAATCCGCTCAGGATAAAGAAAAAATCGACTCCCGTAGAACCATGTGAAAGAAATCTTCCGATGATTCCCGGAATATTTCCCATGTGAACTCCAAAAACCATTATGCAGGACAATACCCTGAGTATATCCAGGGAAAGATCGTGTTTCTTCATATCAGGGGATCCTTTCTTCATCAAGAATATACAGGCATCCTGCCATGTTTTCGGATATCAGATGATACTTTGATATCACGGTGTCATATAGCTCCGGAATATAACTGTCAAGAGTCGGGCTGATTATCATCCATTTAGGAGGTGTCTGTGCAAAGAAAGCCTGCAGATCCGTCAGTATATCGGGGTTTAAGGCGATAAAGAACTGGAGATTGATCTGGTATCTGTTGCAGGGCATCAGGCCTGTAGCCTCAAAAAATGTCATATCGGTATCAAGTGAAAAAACACTGTCCCTCTCATTTACGGGTATCAGCAAAGCCAGGTCGTTTGCACAGGTGTAATAATCCGAATAATAGTTGTTGCCCCGGTCATATATGACGGTCTGAACGGTATCCATGGTGTTCATTCCGTAATAGAAGATAAAAACCCCCAAAAGAAACAGGCATACAGCCTCTCTGATCCCCGAAAAAAGGATGAGGGGATCATAGATATCAAGTAAAAGTATGACCGAAAGAAGCATAATGGGTTCGGTGGAGATGAAATAATAGATCCAGGGATCACCGAGATGGAGCACCACATAGGTGAAAAGGGATGCAAATATCAGGATCAGGCAGAAACAGAAAGGGATGTAAGGGCCCGATCCGGGAGTTTTCCGTTTTATCAGCTTAAGAAAGGCTCTGTCCAGACCCGGAAGGTGAAGAAGTCCCGTCAGGAAACCGATAAAGCATGCGCTTAACTTAAGTTCCCACTTGATATTAAAGGGTTCGGCGAAATCCGTTCCCCGAAGATATGCGAATCTGAACACGCAGTAGAGCATGTCGGACAGACATCTGTTAAGATAAAAGAATACTATTACAGGGGCGATGGCGGTAAGCATGCCGAGTATGAAATAAAGCACATACATTAAGAGTTCCCTGAATCTTCTGTATATTATCAGACAGAAAAAGACTGCGACGCATAGACCCGCGATGGGGGCTGCCACCGTAACCTTGCCAAAGAGTATGATCCCCGATACGATACCCGAGGCAAGGGGGATATAAAATGGCAGGGAATCCCGGGCAATATCCTTTTCTTTAAGGAATCGCAGGGTAAGATAATATACAAGGAGAATTAAGGGAAGCATATACTCTTCAAGGGTATTTCCGCCCCATATCATGGAAATATGCACAAACAGGAAGATGATCAGGACCGCAATGGTTTTTGCCCGGTTTAAAAACAGTCTCGAGATCTTTGTGATCAGGATGAGGGTCATCCACATGAAAAGGACCTGTGTTATAAATACGCCGGTCCTTCCTTTATGTATAAACTGGCCGAGAGCTTCAATAAAGAAGAAATAAGGCCCTTTTAAGTCAAAGAAATCCCTGTAGGGGAGCTTTCCCATGGTTATCCCTCTTCCGACCATGGAAAAAAAACTGGCATCACACCCGTACCAGTGCTTATAAAACGGACTGGTCCAGAGTGAAAAGAGCATTTCAAACAGAAATGATACCGCAAGCAGTATAAGGGGTGTCCGGTATTTCATGTGATTCCATACAGCCTTTCAGCAGGAGGGGTAATGACCTTTTTGGTTTACTTTAAAACATGCATAGATTATAATTTAATAAGGTTTTTTTGACAAGGATATCAGATGCAGGAGATCAAAGTTATACTGACCTGCCATAACAGATGCGGCATGACTGTTTCGGCAGTGAGATCAATACATGACACAAATCCCGAAAACAGATACTCATTCATCATTGTGGATGACAACAGTAACGATGATACGGTTGAAAAGATAAACGGGCTGATCGCGGAGGGATTTGACATTACCCTCATAAAAGGTCCCGGGACGCTGTATTATTCGGGCGGTATGAGAGAGGGCATGGATCACGCTCTTAATCATGCGGATTCCGATTACTATCTGATAATAAACGATGATGTGTCTTTTTATGACGGGATCATTGACAGGATGATAAGATATGCCCTTTCCGAAAACGGAAAACAGGAGGATGTCCTTGTGGGATGTACCGTTGATGACGGAGGAATGATCACCTATGGGGGAATAAAATACATAAAAGGGATAAAGTACAGGCTTGTAGGCCCCGGGGAGGATACCCTCTGTGATACGTTCAACGCAAACTGCGTACTTATAGGCTCCCGGGTTTTCAGGACGGTTCCCTGTCTGGATGATGTTTATCTTCATTCCCTCGGGGATTTTGATTACGGATTTTCCATCAGCAAGAGAGATTATAAGATCCGCACTTTTTCCGAACCTGTGGGGATATGTACCGGGAATCCCGGGGAAGGCAGCTGGCTTGATCCGTCACTTGGCAGGCTCGAAAGGCTCAAGCTCAAGGAATCTCCCAAGGGAGCACCGTTTAAGCAATGGTTTTACTATCTTTACAAGAATTTCGGACTGTTAAGCGCTTTGCTGCACGGGTTTACGCCGTTTTTAAGGATACTTGCGGGAAAGTGACCGGAGTCCGGGATGATGCCCGGGAAGTGACTCAGAGTGAAATACTGTATAATTTATCAGGGGGAAGGATTTATGTACGGAAGGGAAGAAAGCATCAGCGAGAAAACAAGGGCACAGTACAAAAAGGATGTGGATGTTCTGGTAAAATACATACCATGGTTTGACAAGATACAGGGCAAATCCGTGCAGAGCATTTATGACGGTGAGAAGGACTTTAAGGTCATACAGATCCCCGTATATGACTCAAATCTCCTTTCCTTTGTTAAGGAGGCGGACAAAACGGCTCTGATAACGAAGAATTATCCCTATGTATATACAAGATTAAGGATTAAGACTGCGGAGGATGAGCTTAAAGCGGTGAACAGCGCACACTTAAAGGATATTGAGACTCTTAAGGGGATCTTAAGCAAATATATCCTCATGGGAAAATCCAAGGCTTCCGTATGGCGGGAGGGCGTTGAGAACGGTGTTCTCAGTGCCATAGTAAAGAGGCTTAAATATCTGTTTTACAATACAAATGTTGAATGAGAGGAATGATAAGATGATCTCAAAAAAGATGGTGGATCTGGTAAAAGGAAGCTCGGTGATACGGGCCATGTTCGAAGAGGGACAGAAGCTTTCCAGGCAGTACGGTGCCGAAAATGTCTATGATTTCAGCCTCGGCAATCCCAATGTTCCTGCTCCTCAAAAGATCGCGGACTCAATGGTGGAAATACTCAGGAATGAAGATCCCCTGTATGTGCACGGCTATATGAGCAACGCAGGCTTTCCCGAGGTGAGAAAGGCAGTGGCGGATTCACTGAACGAGCGCTTCAAAACAGATTATACCTTTGAGAATATAGTCATGACAGTGGGAGCTGCTTCAGGGCTTAATGTCATATTTAAGACCCTTTTGGATCCCGGAGATGAGGTCATAACCTTTGCCCCCTTCTTTGGGGAATACCGCAATTACGTGAGCAACTATGACGGGAAACTTGTGATAATATCCCCAAATACCGCAGATTTCCAGCCGAAGCTTGACGAATTTAAGGAAAAAATAACGGATAAGACAAAGGCGGTGCTCATTAATTCTCCCAATAACCCCACAGGCGTGGTTTATTCCGCGGAGACTTACGAAAAGATGTCTGCGATCCTTGAAGAAAAGCAGAGGGAATTTTCGCATCCCATATACCTTATAACGGATGAACCCTACAGGGAACTGGTATATGGTGATATAGAGGTGCCTTATGTGCCGAAATACTATAAGAATACCGTAGTAGGATATTCCTTCTCAAAATCACTTTCACTTCCCGGAGAGAGGATAGGTTATCTGGTGATACCATCCTGTATTGAAGATGCGGAAGATATCATATCTGCCGCATCCGTTGCCACGAGGATCTTAGGATATGTGAATGCCCCTTCTTTACAGCAGCTTGCGGTAGCAAGATGTTTAAACGAGAAATCGGATATATCCTATTATGAAAGGAACAGAAATACCCTGTACGAAGGCCTCATGAAGTGCGGATTTACCTGCCAGAAGCCGGAGGGAGCCTTCTATCTCTTCATGAAATCTCCGATTGAGGATGACAGGGAATTTTGTAATACGGCAAAGAAATATAATATTCTGATAGTTCCGGGGACAACCTTCGGTTGTTCCGGTTATGTCCGCATCGCATATTGTGTGGCCTATGAGACCATAGTCAATTCTCTTCTTAAATTCAGGCTTCTTGCAGGGGAGTACGGATTATGAGCTGGGAAGACAGTGTAAGAAGGGTAACGCCCTATGTCCCGGGTGAACAGCCGAAGGTCGAGGGGGAGCTGATAAAGCTTAATACAAATGAATTTCCCTATCCGCCGAGCCCTGCAGCACAGGAAGCCGTAAGGAATTCTGATATAGCCTCACTCAGGCTCTATCCCGATCCCTTCTGTGATCCGCTGAGATCGGAACTGGCAAAACATCACGGACTTTCACCAAAGCAGGTTTTTGTGGGAGTAGGATCGGATGATGTACTTTCCATGGCCTTTCTGACCTTTTTTTATTCCGATAAACCTGTATTATTTGCCGATATCACATATTCCTTCTATGATGTCTGGGCAGATGTTTACCGGATTCCCTATGAGCTGAAGCCTCTGGATGAAAACCTTCGGATAAGGAAGGAGGACTATCTTTGCGATAACGGCGGTATAGTCATCGCAAATCCAAATGCACCCACAGGAATCTCGGTTTCCGGTGATATTTCCGTTATAGAAGAGATCGTCAGGGCAAACAGAGATTCCGTTGTCATAATTGATGAAGCATATGTTGACTTCGGCGGTGTTTCGGCACTTCCGCTCATTGACAGATATGATAATCTGCTGATCGTGAGAACCTTTTCCAAATCCCGCGCCTTTGCAGGGATGAGGATAGGCTATGCCATGGGAAATGAAAAACTCATAGGATACATGAATGATGTAAAGTTTTCCGTTAATTCCTATACCTTAAACCGACCGGCCATAGATTACGGGGTGGCGGTGCTTAAGGATGAAGAATATTTTAAGGATACGGTTGCTAAGGTTATTAAGACGAGAGAGTGGACCGGGAAGGCTCTTTCGGATCTCGGATTTTCCGTCACGGATTCAAAGACAAATTTTGTCTTTGCTTCCCACAGGGAAACGGATGCGGAATACATCTTTGAACGGCTTAAGGAAAAGAAGATCTACGTAAGACATTTTAAGCAGCCCAGGATCAGGAATTATCTCCGGATATCCGTGGGCACCGATGATGAGATGAAGAGGCTTATGGAGGAACTTAAGAGGATCCTCCCATAAGTCCGGGATATGCATATGATACATGCATAACCGGATATTTCGGAAGGAGTTAGCACATAAGATCTGACACATAAGGATTTGGCACATATAAAATCTTCAACTCATAGAGATGAGGATCTTTTGTATAAAAAAGGAGATCCCGGGGGAGAGAATATGGACGTTTTTACTCATTATATAATTGTTTTTTTTATCTCGATGGTGCCCCTGATAGAGTTAAGGGGCGCAATACCCTATGCCATAGGGTTTATTGATGCGGGGGTTCCGTTAAAACTCTGGCTTTGCTATGTGATAGCCATAATCGGAAATATGCTTCCCGTTCCTCTTATTTTCTTCTTTGCAAGAAAGGTGCTTGAGTGGGGAGCGGATAAGCCTGTAATCGGCAAGTTCTTTACTTTCTGTCTGGAGAAGGGTCATAAGGGCGGTGTAAAGCTGCAGAAGAAAGCGGGAAAGGGACTGTTTGTTGCTCTTTTGCTCTTTGTGGGCATTCCTTTACCCGGAACCGGAGCCTGGACAGGGACATTGGCGGCAAGCATTCTGGATATGGATTTTAAGTCAAGTGTTATAGCGGTACTGTTAGGTGTTATACTTGCGGGAATAATAATGGGGCTTGTCAGTGCCGGGCTGTTTGGGGCTCTGGGAGCGCTTATCTGAACCGGGGAGGGGATTCTTAAACATGTATGATGATTTTGCCAATGTTTATGATGAGCTGATGGATAACGTGCCATATGTGAAATGGGCTGAAATGTTAAACGATATCATAAGGGAAGAGGGGATATCGATCCCCAATTCCGAATCCCAGGATAATCTCGAATCCGAGAGGAACCTGGTCGTTGATCTTGCCTGCGGGACAGGGACCCTTACCGAGCTGATG
>JAIKZD010000037.1 GCA_024682555.1 Lachnospiraceae bacterium
TAACCCATACGGCTTAGGATAAGCCCTTCTATCACTATTCCGATGTATACACAGATAGATCCGAGCGACACATAATGCGTGATGAAGAAGATGGAAAAAAAGGTGATTATCCCAAGCACCGACATTACGGGGCCGAAGGAAAAAAACACAAGTCCCGCGGTTGCGGCTATGCCTTTTCCTCCCTTAAAATTCATATATACGGGATAATTATGTCCGAGTATGGTTCCGGCAGCCGCATATACCTTTAAAAGCGGCAGCATATCGGGATAGCTGTCCTTAAACAGGAAATGGATGATAAGTATCGAAAGCCCGCATTTGAGCACATCTCCCGCAAATACTATCAGTGCATACTTGAGTCCCATAGTCCTCAGGATGTTGGTGGTTCCGGCATTTTTGCTGCCATGCTGTCTGATGTCAACGCCTTTTATCTTTCCGACTATATATCCCGTCTGGATCAGTCCGCACATATATCCGATGACTATACATATGATCCTGACCATTATTTATCTTCTCCTCTTTCCCGTATAATGAAGCGAAGCGGAGTTCCCTTGAACCCGAAGGCTTCCCTTATACTGTTCTCTATATATCTCGTATATGAAAAATGCATAAGCTCCTTATCGTTTACAAATATCACAAAGGTAGGCGGTTTGACCGAAGCCTCGGTGATATAAAACAGCTTGAGCCGCTTTCCCTTGTCCGTGGGCGGCTGGTTGAGTGCACAGGCCTCGGCCATTATCTCGTTAAGGACACCGGTCTGAATCCTTAAGGAATGATTGTTTACAACGGTATCGATGAGATCGAAAAGCCTGTTTAACCGCTGACCTGTCTGAGCCGAAATAAAGATCATTGCCGCATAGGGCATGAAAGAAAGGATATTTCTTATCTTTTTTTCGTATTCATAGATGGTCTTATCGTTTTTCTCTATGGCATCCCACTTGTTGACGGCGATTATCATGCCTTTGCCGGCATCATGAGCGATACCCGCGATCTTTGCATCCTGTTCCGTAACGCCTTCCGTCGCATCGATCACAAGGACACAGACATCGGCCCTTTCCACCGCAGCCACGGTACGTAACACCATATAATGTTCAAGCTCTTCTTTAATATTCTTTTTGCGCCTGAGCCCTGCCGTATCTATAAAAACATACTCCCTGTCATCATGCACTACGGAAGTATCTATCGCATCTCTAGTGGTACCCGGTATTGTCGACACTATGACTCTCTCTTCACCGAGGAGCTTGTTGATGAGTGAGGATTTACCTACATTGGGCTTTCCGATAACGGCAATCCGGGGACGGACATCCTCTTCTTCCTCTTCCCTGTCCTCGGGAAAATGAGAGACCACAACATCAAGCATCTCCCCAAGTCCCGTTTTTCCGGATGCCGAAATGGCATAGGGATCACCTATACCAAGATTATAGAATTCATATATGTCATTTCCGTATTTTGCAAGGCTGTCAACCTTATTGACAACAAGAACAACGGGCTTCCCCGATCTCCTAAGGATATCGGCGACCCTTTGATCCGCATCGGTAAGTCCCTGTTTTACGTCGGTCATGAAGATGATCACATCTGCGGTATCTATTGCGATCTGTGCCTGTTCCCTCATGCGGGACAGGAGGATGTCCTTACTCTCCGGCTCTATTCCGCCCGTATCTATAAGTGTGAAATCATGGCTCAGCCATGATACATCTGCGTATATCCTGTCTCTGGTAATACCCGGGGTACCCTTGACTATACTTATCCTTGAACCGGCCAACGCATTAAAAAGGGTGGACTTTCCCACATTAGGGCGTCCAACCACCGCTACTATCGGTCTGCTCATAAATCGTTTCTCCCACTGCTTTTTCGATAAAGTCCACTCCGTTTGATTTTACAATACTAACCTTTACTTGTAAAGAATTTTCAATGTCGGAAAGCCTTACGTCATCAAGCAAAACAGGCTCTTCCGCCCGGGCTGTGAATTCCGACAGGAGCAAAACCTCCCCCAGATCCTTCCCCTTCAAAGCGGCGATTATGTCCCTGCCCGTAAGCAGTCCCGTAACGGTTATGTGTTCACCGAAGAATTCGTTCTTTACCGGCAGGACCATGACTTCTATGCCGGGAAGCAGACATTTTATATCCTCTGCCATCTTTTTTATCGAAGGATAAGCAAGCAGGCCCGTTGCACAGGATATCCTTCTCTTCTTATCACGAAGCCCCGGATGCTTTTTCAGATACTCCTTAAGTACCAGAAGTCCCTCATCAAACTCCTCTTTCTGGGATCTTAACATTCCCACACCGTTCTCATACTGGGGGTAGCCGTCGTATACCTCCGCAGGCGGAAAATCCTTCCCCGCAAGGAGATAGAATTCATCCGAAGCATGGACAAAATGATAGCCGTGTTTTTCATAGATGACAGACTGCCATTTTTCAATGATCTCAATGACCCTGAGTGCATCCTCCCTGTCAAAAGGTTCAAGGGGATACAGGCCCTGTCTGTATTTTGTGAGTCCAACGGGAACCACCGAAACGCTTCTTAAAAGAGGGGCATATCCTGACAGATCTCTTATGGATCTTTCAAGCTCGGCCCCGTCGTTAACGCCCTTGCAGAGAACTATCTGGCCGTTCATCTCGATGCCTGCTTCAAAGAGCCTGTCAGCCTTTTTAAGCGCCTCTCCCGCAAATCTGTTTCCGAGCATTTTACATCTGAGTTCCGGGTTTGTGGTCTGAAAAGAAATATAGACAGGGGACATATGATACTTTATGATCCTGTCTATATCCGTATCCGACATATTGGTAAGCGTGATGTAATTACCGTGCAAAAAAGAAAGCCTCGAATCATCATCCTTGAAATAAAGGCTTTCTCTCATGCCCTTCGGCATCTGGTCTATAAAGCAGAAAATGCATTTGTTGCAGCAGGATCTGTAACTGTCCATCATCCCGTTTTCAAACTCAAGTCCAATGTCCTCATCGGGATCCTTGTCGATCTCAAGTATCAGTTCCTCACCATCGGCCTTCTCGATATACATTTCCAGATAATCATCCGTTATGTAATATTCATAATCGAAATAGTCAAGAATTTCCCTGCCGTTTATGAGGGTGAGCCTGTCCCCGGGCTTTAGTTCGAATTCTTCCGCTATGCTGCCGGGCTTTACCCTGCTTATCAAATGCTTTTTCATGGTCTCGTGGTGCTTCCGAATCCGCCGTTTCTGCGCTCTGTGGTGTCATCATCATAGGTGATGCCGTACTGGACGAATATCCCCTGCATAAATCCTTCACCCTGACTGATATGCACTGTCCTTCCTTCGTTCGTATCATTGGTGATCTTTGAAAAAATATGTCCCTCATTGTCGGAATAATAGTAATCGCTGTCAATGATACCAACGGTATTATTAAGCTGCATCCTGTACTTAAAACCGAGGCCGCTCCTGGGATAGCAGGTAAGTACCCATCCTTCTTCGATGGAAACCCTGACTCCCGTAGGTATCTTTATGGTCTCACCCGGATTTAACTCTATGTTGATGGGGCTGAAGAAATCATAGCCCGCGGAACCCACCGTGGCTCTCTTTGGAAGCTTTATATTCTCATAGATCTTTTTTATCTCTTCGGGCTCTGCACCGAAGCTGTCCTGCCAGTCCTTTTCAAACTGTGAAAACGATACTTTATAAAATCTGGCAACTTTCTGCATTTTCTGGTCCTTTCCGGTCTTCATTCATATATTATCATCTTATGTCGGGGTTATCGGTCAGTTATAATCACCGCAGTGAAGTATAGGAACTTCTCTGTTTTCCGAAACAAGCGTCTTTTTAACATCTATGACCCGCTGGTTCTTTGAGCCCTTCCATAAGAGCTTTGAATCAAATTTATCCTTTTCAAACTCACCGTCGACGATCACATCGCAGAGTTCGACTATAGGTGAATCAAGGATCTCCTCCCAGGAATAACCGGTATACATCCATATAGTCTTATCCGGGAATCTGTCCCTTATCTCAAGCATGAGATTCTTGACATCCAGTCTGTTTGCGGAGTGCATCGGATCTCCGCCGCTGAATGTAATGCCCGCAGTATAATCATGTGAAAGTTCCGCAAAAATCTCTTCCTTTGCGGCTTCATCAAAGAGAAGCCCTCCGTCGGGATCCCAGGTTATGGGATTCTGACATCCCTCGCAGCAGTGATTGCAGCCGGATACCCATAAAACGACCCGGAGACCGTCGCCGTTTAGCATGTCATCCTTTGTTATGTTGTGGTATCTCATTTACATGCTCTTCCTTTCTGCGATCTCTGCCATCTTGGCATCATTAAGTCTGGTATCGCCGTGAACACGTGAATAAGACAGATAACCGTTCATCCTCTCGATCTTTGTAAGATTTTTGCTGCCGCAGACGGGACAGACATCCATTTCAAGCTCCTGATGGCCGCAGTCATCGCAGTATGCAAGCGAAAGGTTGACCCCTTCATAAAGCCCCATCTCCATAGCCCTTCTTACAAGGGTCTTTATGGCATCCAGATTATAATCAATGGGATATTTCACATACTGGATCTTTCCGCCGTTTGAAAGCTCCCAGAAACGGTATTCAAGGTTCTGCTTCTGTATGGGAGTGATGTCCTCACTGACATGGCAGTGGAAGGAATTGGAAACATATTCCCTGTCGGATACATTCTCTATAATGCCGTACTTCTTCCGAAACTGCTGCACCTGCAGGCCGCACAGGCTCTCGGCGGGTGTCCCGTAGATGGCATAGAGGTTATGATCCTCTTCCTTGAATTCGTTGATCTTTTTATTTATATATTCCAGAACCTCAAGGGCAAACTGTCCGTCCTCTACCAGGGATTTTCCGTTATAGAGTTCCTGCAGTTCATTAAAGGCAGTGATGCCGAAGGATGCGGTGGCAGCCTTTAAAAGAGGTTTGATCTTGTCGGTAAGTTTTAAATGCCCGCCGTAGAATCCTCCTTCACAGTAGGCAAGCGGATTGGTGGAGGCCCTCATTTCACCCAGGTATGCATAGGTTCTCTTATGCAGACCCCTGATAAGCTCAAGATAATAATCCAGAACCTCATAGAAATCCTTGGATTCCTGTCTGGCCTTTGCAAGTATCATCGGAAGATGAAGAGATACGGCTCCTATATTGAATCTCCCTACAAAAACGGGAACATCCTTGTCATCAGCCGGGTGCATCCCGCCTCTCTCGTACCAGGGTGACAGAAAAGCCCTGCAGCCCATGGGGGAGATTATCTTTCCGTACTGCTTGTACATGGAGGCTATATAGCCTTTACCCGTAAGTGACAGCCAGTCGGGATACATTGTCTTTGAAGAGCACAAAACTCCTGCTTCAAAGACATCCTCAAGCTCACATCCCGGGCCATGGAGATTCTCATCATATAAGAAAACGATCTTGGGGAACAGAACGGGCTTCTTGCAGTCCTCTTTTCCCTGACCCTTCCTGCGGACCTCAAGCATCTTGATGGTGGCAAGCTTTGCAAATCTTCCGGTACCCGTTCCCGCGGTAACGGTTATGAAGGGATAGTCGCCTCTTGATGAAGCAACGGTGTTGAACTTGTATTCCCAGCCCTGGAAGCCCTGCTCGAAATCTCTCTCGACATCCTTATAAGCGACTTCCTTTGCTTTTTCTTCATCTATGCCGAGTTCCGTATATTTCTTAATGTATTTCTGATAAGACAGCTCCGCGTATTTTTCAAGGATCAGATCAACGCTTGGAACCGTAAATCCGCCATACTGCTGTGATGCGGCGGAAAGAACTATATCACCGATGACATCAAAGCAGACATCGAGGGTCTTGGGCTCATTGTACCAGATATTACCCATTTCAAAGCCCCCGGTAAGTACCTCTTCCACATTGAACAGACAGCAGTTCATGGTATCTCTTCTGGCTGACATGTCATGAACATAGATATAGCCGTCGCGGCAGGCCTGTATCTCCTCGGTGGTCATGAAGAACTTCTGATAGAGCTCCTTGTTCAGCTGGTTAAAGATAAGGCTTCTCTTTGTGGAGACAAGGGCGGAATCGGTATTGGCGTTCTCCTTGTCACCGATGTACATTATGGACTGGCTCTTCTTGTAGACATCATCAAGCATCCGGACAAAGTCCTGCTTGTAATTTCTGTAATCCCTGTAGGATTTGGCTACTATGGGCTTAACCTCCTCCAGCACGCTCTCAACGATATTATGCATTACGGGGATGGGAACTTCATCCACCTCAAGCTCATTTATGCGTTCAACAACCTTCTCACAGATGAAGATCTTCTCCTGTTCGGTGAATTTCGTCAGTGCCCTGTAGGCTGATTTGCCCACGGCATCAATGACCTTCTGGACATTAAAGGCTTCCCTTGTACCATCCTTTTTGATCATTTTTACATTCCTGTCGGGCCTGTATTTTGAAGAATAATCGATCTCCTTCTGTTCTCCGGCAACTGTATTCTTTTTGCTTTCCTTTGTTTTTTCCTTATCCTTTACGGCATCTTTTGTTCCCATATCCTGTGACCCTCTTCCTCATTAATCGCACAAAACCCCATTCGGCGACAACATATTGTGCCAAACAGGATGGTGTTTTCTATATCTTGTATATAATATAGAGCAAACCGGGCCCTCTGTCAATACGGTTCGAAAACGTGGCCTGCAGTGAAATCCTTAAATCTGCCCACTAACAAAATCCGCATCCGGACAGACCGGATGCGGTTCTCTTCAGTGAAGGTAGCCCATATCCTTAAGCTTTTCATATACGATCTCAGCCACAGCATCATAGGATTCCTGGGTAAGATGTGTCTCATCGGCAACATACCCCGTTTCCGTGCTTATGACACCGTTAACTTCCAGAAAACGGTCACCGTAATGAGCCTTCAGATCCTCATTGATGATCTTATATCTTTCGGGCTCCGTATCGCTTCCCCTGAGTTCATGTCTTGCCGTTGTCCCAAGGATCAGGTATTTGTCGATATTTCCGCCGGCAAGGAAGGAATCCATTTCGGAAATGACACCTGCTGTCTCCGTATTGGGCTCTCCTCCGGGAGTCCAGTCATTTGAACCGCACCATAACACATAGATCTTTGAAGGATCCTTTTCCTGTCCCGCATGCTGTGGTGCCGTATAGGACCATAGAATGTCATGGGTGGTAAAACCATAATAGCCGTAGCCTTCTACAGTGGCGCCGCTCAACTCTGCAAGCTTTACATAGGGCGCATTGTCAAGATTATCATCCATATGTCCCAAAGATCCCTGAGTCAGGGAATCTCCGAGCCAGACTATTGTTACGCCGGAATTATCGGGTGTATCCTGATCTTCCGCCGTTTCCGTCTGTTCCGGGGCCGCATCTTCATAGGTCTCTTCTTTTATATCGGACGGTATCTTTTCTTCACTTTTATTACTGCCGCATCCGATAAGAATCGAAAACATAAGAACAGTGATAAGGATCATTGAACCTTTTTTCATATTCATGTTGCACTCCCTTAGATCATTTTTTTCACTCATCAGATCATCAATAAAGCTTCAGACGATCCTTCAGAAACTGTATATATCCCTTCCTTACATCTGCCGATCCCGTTATCTCTACATCACAGCCGAGGGAAGCGATCCATCCGTAAAAAGCATCTGAGACATCCACTTCCGTATGTACCTGTATCATATCTTTGCCCGTACCGGTTATGGATATATCCGTTCCAAGCTTGTCGATAAATATGCCTGCTTTATCGGCAGGACATTTAATGGTGACCGTATCTCTTTCACCGTGGAACATGGAAAACATTTTTTTTGAATAATCGGCAATATCAAGCTTTTCCCTTCCGAGCTTTCTGCGCTCCTCAAGCATGCCGATACCCTTGATCTTATCCACGCGGAAATGCTTTTTCTTATCATCATCCCTGTCTATGGCAACGAGATAATAATACTCATCATCCCAGATAAGAGCGATGGGACTTACCGTATATTTCTTGTCTCCGTGTCTGGGAACCAGCTTTTTTTCGGGACTCCATTTCATGTATTGGAAGCTTATGTTCCTATCCTCAAGGATCGCCTCATTGATATCATCTATCACATAAAACACGGATTCATTCTGGGATTTGATCCTGTTTACGGAATAAACCTGCCTTTTAAGTTTGCTCTCATCATATATATTGGTAAGGGAAGACAGCTTCTTTATCAGCTGCTCGGATTTCTTGGCAGTGATAAAGCGCGATGACTGTACTGCATCCACCAGAAGTTTAAGCTCCGCAAGCTCGAAATCAGCCGAGCCCACAAAGTATCCCCCGTCTCTTCCGTCGATCTTTAAAAGATCCATGCCATAGTCCGCAAGGCTCTCTATATCATTATAAATACTCTTTCTCTCGGCCTCGATATCATATTCCGCAAGTCTAGAGATCAGAGCAGGTGCATTTAACGGATGTTCCTCATCGGATTCCCTGAGTAAGATATCTTTAAGATATAAGAGTTTTAATTTCTGTCCAGCTGATTTTGCCATATTATCCCTCCGTCTTTTTCTTAAGATGATGTTTCCGTAATTGTTAATGTGTCCTATATATGATACACTAAATCATAGGATAATTCAATCGTCACGCGGACATATGAGGTAGGAGGCAATGCCGTTACCGGGTGTTTATTACGCAGTAAAAAAGAACGGAAGCATATATTACAGAAGCTCCGTAACCTACAGAAGCAGACATATCAGTCTCGGAAGCTTCGAAACGGAGCACGAGGCTCATCTTGTATATGAAAGGGCAAAAGATCTGCTGTCCTCCGGCCGGGGGATCAACGATCATGAAGGATCCGATCCTCTTCCGTTTGACAAGGCCGTTATACTTGTCAATTTCAGGGACAACAATGTCTATATAAAAAATCCCATCTATCTTCAGAATACTTACATCGAATACTATCTGGATCCGGATACCGTCTTCAAATTTGATATCGAGGATCTGTTCTTCTATTCCGTTCACCGGATCCAGAGAAGAGGCGGTCATTTTTTCGTGGCGGATTACGGAATGCAGGTCAATCTGAATACACGTTACGGGATAAAACGTCATGCCGTATACGGAAGGGATTACAGATTCATAAACGGTGACAGGTATGATTACAGATATGAAAACATCGAGGTGATCAATTCCCACAACGGCGTAATGAGGATCAAAAAAGACGGAAAGATCCTTTTCAAAACCTCGATCCTAATAAACGGTACCGTGACGGTAGGGATCTATGACACTCTTACAGAAGCGGCCATTGCCTACAATAAGGCAGCCGACATCCTGACGGGCAGTAAGGGCAGCCGAAAATATGAACTGAATTATATCGACGAACTGAGCCCTTCGGAATATGCTGACAAATATACGGAGATAAAGATTTCCCCGGGAATATATGAAAGAGCAGGCAGAGCCTGAATCCCGGCCGGCCCTCCATCCCCCCTAAGGCTCAGACGGATAAGGATGAGATGCCATCCTGCAAAAAAAGGATTCCCTTCGGAACCCTTTTTATTCTGATGATTTATTTGTAGAATGAATGTGCACCGTATCTGAACAGGTATTCCTTGTTGCCCCAGTGTTTCGACCGGCTTTTCTGGAAATAAAGAGCCCCCTCCGAGGTATCAACACCGTTCAGTGCCGTCATCACGGCCTGTTTGGTTTCATAAGTGGGAACTGCCTTCTTGAATCCGCCTCTTTCCACCGGTGCAAACTGTCCGTCCTGCAGTATCGCTTCGGATATGGTGTCCGCAAACTTATTGCTGTCAACCCTGTTGATGACTACGTTTGCCACCAGACGTTTTCCCTCGATATCCTCCGAGGCCGCCTCGGCCTCAACTATCTTGCAAAGGTTTGTATATTCATCAAGTGAAACAAAAGCTCCTATCTTGATATTATATACACCGGGAAGATTCCCCGATTCAAGCAGAGTGATCTGATTATTGGTAATGCTCTTTGCTATATCATCAAGACTCAGTACGCTCTGTTCGATCTCCGTGACTGCCTCCGTCACGGGTTCGGCAGGTATCTCTTCGTACGCATCGATGCTCTCACTGGATGAAGCATAGGGATCATCAAAACTGTTGATGGTCTTTACCGTCAGGGTATCTATGATCTGCGCATTATTACCGACATCTTCTGCTATTAAGTTTCCGGACTCAGACAATGTGTTAATCAAATATGTCTGATCAAGTTCTGTGGCTCTCTCTTCAGGCTGTATCGTTTTCTTCAGTACCGTTACGTTCCTGTCATAAGGATCAGCCATGAAAAAACTGATACAAAGGAACACGGTACAGGTGATCATTCCGATACACCAGACATAGGTCTTAAATGATAAAACCCTGAAGAAATCAAGAGCTCCGCCTGACCTTTCTTTCATTTCGGAAGATACTCCTTTGAGTTTATCTTCCCCTTATTAAATCCCCTTCTGCTGAAGCATTGAATTTACGCTATCCGATCAAAAAGACACGATCATCAATACATATTCTTTCAGCCCTGTCAGTATATCACATGTTTGTACCAATGTCTAAACAAAAAAAATTTTTTTATGATTTTCACAAACATTCGATTGATTTTTCGTGAATTTTTTACTCTTGTTTTTCTTTAAATTCCATGAACATGTCCACGGATCCGTTTATTCCGGCCACTCTGCCGTATTCGTTGTATTCCCACATGGCGAAATCATAAGGAAAATCCGTAAGTCCGCTTTTGCCTTTTTTCTCCGCGGATCCGCTGTTTTCGCTTTTTTTATCCGATGAGCCCGCAGAGGAGGTATTGCTTCCCGCCTTTTTGATCTCTTTTTTGTTATCCGCGGACTGAGAGCCTTTATCGGACTGAGAACCTGTATCAGACTGAGAACCCGTATCCGAAACCTTTTTCTGAACATCATCCCCGGAACCTGTCTGCCCTGATTCGGAACTTACATGGAGTTTCTTTACCTCGTCCACATCCGGCACGTCCTTTAAGATGATACGGTAATCCTTAAGCTTTGAAAGGTCAACGCCCGCTATCAGCAGATCCCTGTCTGCATAGATCATCGGAGTAAATCCGTAGCCTTTGATGGTATCAAGATATTTTTTTACGCATTTTGTCCTGTCCTCCATGGACAGTTTGGAAGTTCTGGCCGACGAATCCTTATTATCTTTTATGCTTATGGCGACGGGATAATTGATATTAAACTGTGCTATGGCACCCACGGTAAAATTGCCTTCCTCGAAGGCTTCATCTTCCGTTATGGCAGAGGTTTCAAAATATGCCCCCACCCTGAGGCCGTTTTCATTGGCGCCTCTTGAATTTGTTATGAAACTCTGGTCCAGGGTTATGAGACCGTTATCGGGACTCCTGCCTGCCACCCTTACCATGACAAAGTCAACACCGTCAGCCTTTACCGCCCTGTAATCAACAAGACCGGTCTTTTCCGAAACAGCTATCCCGCACAGGGAAGTGTTCTTATCATCCGCGTACTCGAAGCGGTCCTTATCCGTAACCTTAAGTTTATTCGCCAGATCGTAATCATTTCTGTCCATTCCGGAAATGATCTCATAATAGACGGTGTTTCCGTTATCATCCGTCACCGCAAGATGATCACTGTCATTGTATTCATCTTCTTCGGTTTTTTCTTCGGTATCGCCGTCAACATCCTTATTGTCCGTCTCTTTAACTTCCGTTTCTTCGTCTTTTCTGTTCTGCGTATCCCTGTCCTTATTTATGTCCTTATCCTGTACAGTTTCCTTCTTATCCGTCCCGGACACAGTAACCTGTGAATTTTCGCTTTGTTTTTCCCTTTCCGAAGCGGAGCTCTCATACATATCCCAGAAATCCAGATCCTCGGATCTTAAGTTATTCTTTCCTATACCAAGTGCTTCCAGGGCCTGCCGCTCCTCTTCCATCTTTTCAAGGTTTTCCTGCTCGGCCTTTGCAGCCTCCCGCTGTTTTTCCCTGGTCTCCTGAGCACTCAGATAAAGGACATAAACAAACAAAAGCACCACCACCGAAGCGGCACAGATGCTGTAGGCGATCATCTTTTTGGCATTATTTCTGTTTTCTTCTTCATTATCGTAAGGATTATACATAAGCTCTTCCGTTATCAGACACTGAACAAGCGTATAAAACTCTAAATACTCCCATCATTTGACAGCCGCCCGCTCTGTCAGTGCAGGCTTTGCGGGCACCGCAGCAAAAATGCGGAAATAAAAGCGGGATATTTGTATATAATTATAGTATCATATGAAATGAGTGTCAAAAAGGCACGGGTACAGGGGATGATATCTTTGAAAAAAATGACACGAAGGAAAACTTCAGTTTTTTTCCTGTCTTTGATACTTATAATATCGGCTTGCACGGACCTTTCAGGCTGCGCGCAGAGTCGTAAAGCTCCGTATTCTAAACAGGGCTTTTATTTTGATACCCTCATAAGCATTACTGTCTATGATGGCGGGGATGATGAGATCTTAAATGAATGCTTTGACCTCTGCAAGCATTATGAGAACCTTTTCAGCAAAACCGTTCCCGGTTCCGATATTTCAAGGATCAACGAAGCCATGGGAAAAAGTGTCTCCGTATCAGAAGAGACCATTGATCTTATCGAAAAGGCAGTCGGTTATTATGAGCTTTCGGACGGTCTTTACGACATAACCATCAAGCCACTGGTGGATGCATGGGGATTCGAAGCCCTTAACGATAAGGATGCAAAACCACTCCTTCCTTCAAAGGAGCAGACAGATACAGCCCTTTCCCATGTTTCCTCCGATAATATCCTGATAGACAGATCCGCAGGAACCGTAACTTTAAAGGATCCGCTTGCCTCCATGGATACCGGCTCCATAGCCAAGGGTTATATAGCCGACAGGCTCAGGGATTTTCTTATAAGCCGGGGAGTCGGTTCCGCCCTGATAGATCTTGGCGGTAATATCACCGTGATAAATGGCAAAGCGGTTTCCGGGGATAAAACGGCACCCGGAAATAAAACGGTACAGGAAAATAAGGATCAGACCGATTTTATCATCGGAATAAGGGATCCCTTTGATCCCGGGAAACGTGAGCCCGCAATATCTCTTTCGGTAAGGGATACCTCCGTTGTGACCTCCGGCATCTATGAAAGATATCTGACCATAGACGGTATAAAATATCATCATATCCTCGATAAAAATACCGGCTTTCCCGTTGATAACAGCCTCGAAAGCGTTACTGTCATCACACATGATGCAGCCGATGCCGATGCCCTTAGCACCGTATGTCTGCTTCTCGGGGAAGAAAAGGGTCTCTCTCTTATCAACGGTATCGAAGACTGTGAGGCAGTTTTTATAAAAAAAGACGGCACCTTCGCATATTCGGAAGGTGCCATGGATCTTCTGAAAAGATGATCATGTTCCCTGTCGGGTCAGATCTTCTGAATTATCTTTCTCGGACATTTCTGTGCACAGAGGCTGCATCCCACACAGATATCCTGATCGATATGGGCAAGCATATCCGTCACGCTAACTGCCTGTTTGGGACAGTTCTTTACGCAGATACTGCAGCCTATACATCCCACGTCACAGCTTTTCATGACATCGGGTCCCTTATCCTTTGAATTGCAGCTTACGGCATACTTTGCTTCATAGGGGATAAGCTCTATAAGCCCCTTGGGACAGGCTGCGATACATTTCCCGCAGGAAGTACATTTTTCCCTGTCAACAACGGCAATTCCGTTAATGATATGGATCGCGTCGAATGCACAGGCCTTCACGCAGTTCCCGTAGCCGAGGCATCCGAAGCTGCATGATTTGCGTCCTTTTCCGGGAGTTGAGGCCGCCATCCTGCAGTCCTTTACCCCGTAATATTCATAGTTTTCTTTTGTTTTATCACAGGTACCGTTACACTTTACAAAGGCAGTCATCCTGCGGCTTTCCCCCGCATCGACACCCATGATGGCAGCCACTTCATCCGCCACCTTTTTTCCGCCTACGGGACAGCCGTTTACCGGGGCCTCACCCTTTACGATGGCAGCCGCAAGACCGCTGCAGCCGGGAAAGCCGCAGCCTCCGCAGTTATTCCCCGGAAGGGCCGAGGTTACCTTTTCTTCCCTTTCATCGGTCTCCACCTTAAATACATTGCTGAACACGCTCAGGAAAATACCTATGATGAGACCTACCCCGCCGACTATGGCTATAGCTGTGATAATACCCTGTATATTCATATGATAAGCCTCCTATTTCAATCCCGAAAATCCGAAAAAGGCGATGGCCATGAGACAGGCTGTAAGCAGTACTATGGGCATTCCTCTGAAAGCTTTCGGGATATTGTTGTATTCTATCTTCTCTCTTATCCCCGCAAGTATAACGATGGCGATAAGAAATCCCACCGCGGTGGCAAATCCGTTAACGACACCCTGTAAGATATCATAGGATTTTGTGACATTTGTAAGTGCCACGCCAAGTACCGCACAGTTTGTGGTTATCAGGGGCAGATATACGCCCAGGGCCTGATACAGCCCCTTCATCTTTTTCTTCAGAAACATCTCGACAAACTGTACCAGTGCCGCGATGACGAGTATAAATACTATGGTCTGCAGATATGTGATGTTAAGCGGAACCAGCATGAACTTATAGATCACACCCGCAACCAGTGATGCAAGGGTGATGACAAAAACAACTGCCGATCCCATACCTGCGGCTGTCTTTACCTTCTTTGACACACCAAGGAAAGGGCAGATCCCCAGAAACTGGGACAATACGACATTACTTATAAACGCTGATCCTATGGCTATACCAAGTAATTCACTCATTGTCATTCTCCTTTCCCGAATCATCCTTTGCTTTCCTGACCTTGACTTTTCTGCCTGTGTCAGCGGGCTTTGCCGTCATGTTTTTGGACAGACAGGCTTCCATTGAACAGGTCTTACAGTCTTTCGTGCAGTTATCGGCCGTAAAAGGCGGCAGGTCCTTCTTTTCCCTTATCTTATTAAGCAGAGCCACCAGGAAGGAAAGAACCAGAAAAGCACCCGGAGCAAGTATAAATATGGTTAAGGGCTCATAGGCTGCCGGCAGTATCCTGTATCCGAACAAAAATCCGCTGCCGATGAGTTCGCGGACAATACCGATACAGGTAAGTCCTATGGTAAAGCCCAGGCCCATTCCCAGACCGTCAAACATCGAGGCAATGATGCCGTTCTTTGAGGCAAAGGCTTCCGCTCTTCCTAAGATGATACAGTTAACAACTATCAGCGGGATATAAATTCCAAGTGCCGTATAAAGAGACGGAACATAAGCTTCCAGAAGCATCTCCACAATGGTAACAAAGGAGGCGATGATAACAATGAACGCAGGTATCCTCACCTTATCGGGTATCACCTTTCTGAGACAGGAAATCACAATATTGGACATCACAAGCACGCAGGTGGTTGTTAGTCCCATTCCCAGACCGTTTATGGCAGAGGTTGTAACCGCCAGTGTGGGGCACATTCCAAGCATCATCACAAAGGTCGGGTTTTCCGTTATTATACCGTTTATCAGAGGTTTTATCGTCTTATTCATCCTTATCACCTCCCGCGATATTCTGACAATAGACAAGACCTGCATTCACGGCGTTTACACAGGCATTTGTCGTAATGGTGGCACCGGAAAGGGCATCGATCTCATAATCCTTTTCGGCTCCTGTTTTTGAATAGGCAAACTGTGAAATGGTCTTTCCCTTAAACTGATCCTTGAATTCGTCGGTATCAGCCTTCATTCCGAGACCTGCGGTCTCTGATATGGAAAGGATCTCCATCCCGTTTAGCATTCCCTCATTTGTCACACCCATTGAAATGTCTATTTCACCGCCATAGCCTTCCATGGTGCGTATATTTAAGACATGTCCCAGGATATTTCCGGAAGAGTCCTTTGCATTCAGTACTTCCGTGACCGCCTCATCACTGAATCCGGACTGATCGAGAAGTGATCTCATGTCGGATTCACTGTAACCCTCATAAGGTTCAAAGGAGGCGGCTTCACCGAACACGCTCTTATAAGCAGCCTGCTTGGAGGCTTCCTTCTGAGCGGCGATGGGGTCCTTGGTGAGTTCATATACATATCCCAAAAGGGTTCCGGCAATAACGGTTATGATCGTCAGTGTCAGAACAGCTTTAATGTTCTCCTTCATCTGGCCTCTCCTCCTTTCCCGAAGCATTTCGGTACGGTAACCATCTCAATGAGGGGCACCAACAGATTGGAAATGATAATGGAATAGCTTACTCCCTCGGCAGAACTTGAGAAGGCTCTGAATATAAAGGTAAGAATACCGAGTATCAGTCCGTATATATATCTTCCCGTTTTTGTTATGGGACTTGTGGCATAATCGGTGGCCATAAAGAAGGCTCCGAGCATCAGTCCGCCGCCGCAGAGCTCGGCGATGAGATAATTGATATCCCAGCCGCCCTTTGAAAACAGGCCCATGAATACCACAAAACTGATCAGATAGGTCCCGGAGATCCTTAAGTCGATTATTCCCGTGCAGATCAGGAAGACCGCACCCAAAAGTATGGCTATCACACTGGTTTCACCTATGGTACCCGGGATCCGGCCGATTATCATGTTCATAAGATCGACAGGTTCACCGTTTTTTAACAGGGCAAGAGGGGTCGCCCCGGAAATTCCGTCATAGGTAAAATCCGTCATTCTGGCCGCAAAGCAGATCATGAGGAAACATCTGCCGCCTAACGCCGGATTCATGAAGTTCTGGCCCAGGCCTCCGAACAGCATTTTTACGATAAGGATGGCAAAGACCGAACCAATGACCGCCATCCACCAGGGCAGCGTCGAAGGCAGGTTCAAAGCAAGCAGCAGCCCGGTTACCACTGCGCTCAGATCGTCAATGGTCACGGGAAGCTTCATGAATTTTTCATATATAAACTCCGTAAGCACGCTGGAGGCTATACATACCGCCACCAAAACGGCCGCACTGTATCCGAAATTCCATATTCCGAATCCGGTTGCAGGAAGCAGGGCAACTATGACAAAAAACATGATCTTGGAAGTTGACATTTTGCTTCTGATATGCGGATTGGAAGAAACATGCATCATTTCACTCACTGTTTTTTACCTCTCTGTTTATTTTTTCCTGTTGGCAAGACAGATCTTACGCATTGTCTTTATGCTCTGGGTAAGCTGTCTCTTTGCAGGACAGACATAGCTGCAGCATCCGCATTCGCAGCATTCAAGTCCGTTATATTTCAGGAAATTCTCCGTATCATCATGCTCCGCAAAATCAGCAAGTTTGCTGGGTATCACACGGCCGGGGCAGACCTCGACGCATTTTCCGCAGTTGATGCAGTTGGTGGGCTTGCCTGCGGCAACCTCATCACTGCTGAGGCATAAAAGCGCGGAGCTTGCCTTTGTTGTGGGAACGTTAAGATCAAACAGGGCAAAACCCATCATGGGACCGCCGGAAATTATCTTTGCTGCCTCTTTTTTAAGGCCCCCGGCTTCCTCAAGCAGTTTTTCGTAGCTCATGCCGCAGGGCACTATATAATTCTGCGGAAATCTCACGGCATCCCCGGTTACTGTGATTATACGCCTTATAAGCGGTCTTCCCTCGATCACGGCATTATATATGGCACAGACCGTATCCACGTTATTTACGATGCAGCCCACATCCGAAGGAAGCATGGAGGAATTCACAGCCCTCCTTGTGGTTGCGTAGATGAGCTGTCTTTCCGCGCCCTGGGGATATTTGGTCTTTAATTCCTTGACCGTGATCCTCTGCTCATTAAGGGTAAGCTCCTTCAGTTTTCTGATGCAGTCGGGCTTATTGTCCTCTACCGCAAGGATCCCTTCGGCGTGATCATAAAGCGCAAGCATTATCTTGAGGCCGTTGACAAGCTTTTCGGGCTCTTCCATCATCCTTCTGTAATCACTTGTAAGATAGGGTTCGCATTCCGCACAGTTTACTATGCAGTAATAGATCTTGTCCGGATTTTTCGGAGACAGCTTCACATGAGTCGGAAATCCGGCTCCGCCCATACCTACAATACCGGCCTCTTTAATGATATTAATGACCTCGCCCCTTGTCATCTCGGCAATATCCTTTACTGGAAGTCTCGGGGCCTCTTCATAGAGACCGTCGCCGTCGATGATGATGGAATCCACCATATCACCCGTCAGTACCCTTCTCTTTTCGATCTTTTTCACGGTACCTGATACCGAAGCATAGATGGGCGATGAAACAAAACCGTCTGCCTCGGCTATCTTCTGGCCCATAAGGACCCTTTCACCCGGCTTTACGATGGGGGTTGCGGGTTTTCCTATATGCTGGGACAGCGGATAGACCATCTCGCCCTCGGGAAAGATCTCCTGCATGGGCTTGTCTTTCGACATAGCTTTACCGTCAAACGGATGTATTCCACCCTTAAAAGTAAATGCCATATTACACCTTCCTTTATAATGATTTATTTCTTATTCTGTCTGTTTTTGAATCTTTGCAGGTATTCCCTTACTCTCTCCTTAGACTTAAGTTTGGGATAAGCCTTGAATATACGGTTTTCCCACAGCTTCAGATGAGTCTGTTTAAAGCCTTCCTCAAATCTTCCGGCGGACTCGTGCAGTCTTGAAAGAGTATCCTTCTCCCCGTCAGGGATATTTAACTGGGCAAGCCTGTCAGCCCATACCGCCTGAACGACCTCTATCCGTTTTGAATATCTTTTGATAAGATCCGCACTGATGATATTCCTTCTTATTAACATCAGACGATTGAACAGCTCTTCACCCGTAGAGTAGATCTTTGAATTCCTGAGGGTCTCGGCAAATTCATCCAGCATATTCTCCATTTTTTCGATGGTTTTGGCAACATTGATGGCCGCAATGGATGAAACCGTAAAATCGACCACATATATGGCAAAAAATACCATATATGCCATTTCCCCGATGTTTTTAGGATACTGAGCGATCAGAAAATTACAGAACGGGATAAATAAAAGGAATTCGGCAACCGAAGCGCCACCCCAGCACAGGGAAACACCCAGACATATACGGCCCTTGATATTGAATTTCTGCTCGGTGTAATCCCACCAGCTCGTATGAAAGATCGCCTCCATCACGGTTCCCGTTATAAACTCTATTGTGGTGGCAATAAACATTCCCGCAAAGAATACTAAGATCAGATTATGTTCAATATACCTCAGCATCAGATACATGGCCACTCCACCGCAGCCGTATACGGTACAGACGGGCCCCGTTACGAATCCCCTGTTCACGATCCGTTTTTCTCTTATGGATACCCAGAAGCTTTCCCAGAGCCATCCTCCGACGCTGAATATGATAAAATAACTGATAATATAATAAACCGAAACACCTGCTATCTCATAATCCCACATAAGGAGATTATAACGCAAAACTCATAAATATGATACAATGATTCGGATAAAAACTCTGCCCCTAAAACCGCATTTACGGCATCAGTAAAAAGAGGAAATATACATGCAGGAATTCAGAAAAAGCTACAGCTCCATTAAACCGGACATCCTATGTCTCCCCGATGTCAGGGCGGAAAGCGTATTATTCTTTGATATAGAGACCACGGGGCTTTCAAAGGAACGAACAAATCTCTATCTCATAGGCGCCGGTTATTTTTCCGAAGGAGCCTTCAATCTGATACAGTGGTTTGCGGATAACCCTTCGGAGGAGAACTATATCCTTGATGATTTCCTGGCATTCTCTGAGGGCTTTGAAACGCTGATCCACTTTAACGGAAACCGTTTTGATATGCCTTATATCGACTATAAGGCGGGAATCTACGGATATGAAAACTCACTTGATTCACTAAAGAGTATTGATATCTATACTCTTGTCAAACCCTTCAAAAAACTCCTCGGTCTTCAGTCACTTAAACAGCGTGACATAGAGATGTTCCTTGGCGTGAACCGTGAGGATCCCTACAGCGGAAGGGATCTGATAAGTGTTTACTACGATCAGGTCAGAGACCCTGATGAGGAAAAACTTCGCGCTCTTTTAAAACATAATGAGGAAGACATATTAAATCTTGCGGGAATACTTCCCGTGACCGCATATTTTGCCCTGAAAGACGCCGAACTCTTTTTTGATGATATTAAGAAAAATGAATATACCGATTATCACGGGAATGACTGTATTGAGCTGATCTTTATCTATCATACTTCTCTTTCCCTGAAAGCATCCTTTAATTCCTTTAACGAGGGTGTATTCTTTTCCTATGACAACGGTGAAATAAAGATCAGGATCCCAATAAAGGAAATGACCCTTAAGCATTTCTTCCCGGATTATAAGAACTATTATTATCTACCAATGGAAAACATGTGTATCCACAAATCCGTGGCCTCGGGTGTAGACCGCCGCAGAAGGGAACGGGCGAAAAAAGAAAACTGTTATATTAAAAAATCGGGACTTTTTATGCCCGTTTTTGAACTCGAACCCGGGAATCATACCCTGTTTAAGGATGATTACCGTTCGAAAATGAACCATATCGAATATGATGACGGGATCCTTACGGATAAAAAAATGCAGGACCTGTTAGGTCCTGCACTTATCGCACATCTTATCGGTCAGTAACTCTCTTTTTCTATACCGGTCTCTGATAATAGAAGGAATTTCTTCTCTCGAAGCCGAATTCCCTGTGATTTACGATCTGTTCCGTACTTCCTATGAAAAGGATGCCTCCCGGAACAAGGGATTCATAGAACTTTTTGTATATCCCGTCCTTGGCCTCATCCGTAAAATAGATCAGCACGTTTCTGCATACGATGAGATGACACTTATCGGGATATTTGTCTTTCAAAAGATTGTGTTCCTTAAATTCAACCCTTGACTTGATCTCATCCGAGATCTGGTACGAAGTACCTATCTGTTTGAAGTACCTGCTCTTAAGATCCGACGGCACTCCCACAAGACTTTTTGCGGCATACAGACCGTTCTTTGCCTGGGCTATGACCTGTTTGTCAATATCCGTGGCAGTGATCCTTATCTGATTCATGGGAATATGCCTTGACAAAGCCATCACAAGCGAATAAGGTTCATCACCCGTTGAGCAGGCAGCGCTCCAGACCTTTAAATTCTTCCCGTATCTGCCGATGATCTCCGGCAGAAAAGTCTTATCCATCAGATCCCACTGCTCGGGATTTCTGTAAAACTCGGAAACATTGATGGTCAGATAGTTGATAAACTCATCAAATAACGACTTATCGGTTTTCAGTTTCTGAAGAAAATCTTCATAACCCGTTGAATTGTGTTTCCTTATCAGGGTATCGATCCTTCTCTTCATCTGC
>JAIKZD010000090.1 GCA_024682555.1 Lachnospiraceae bacterium
AAGGGGTATTGTAATTCCTTCATATATTTTCTGTCCTTTATATTGGTCTGTTTCTTTAACCCGGATCTGCCTGCAGATCTTCTCTGTGATCATTCAGGCTCTTAAAATACATCCTAAGTGTTCTTTTGTTCTCTGTGACAATATCCTTCACATATTCAAATCCCAGCTTTTCAAGAAGTCCGATGCTTGCGGCATTATCTGTCCCAGCAAATGCATTAAGCCTCTCAAGCTTCATATAGTCTGCAGCATATCTGATGATGCCTTCACATACTTCTTTAGCATAACCCTGTCTCCGATACGGCGGTGCTATCGCATAGCCAAGCTCTATGTCATCAAAACCCTCTCGGTTGCTTAAGCCGGCTCTTCCGATGATACGCTTTGTACCTTTGTCGACCACTATCCAGATACCGTATTCAAAGAATCTGTACTGATATTTGATATAATCCCTTGTATAGGCTTCCTCTCTGAGCGGATCATCATACAGGCCGTCATCCGCTTCATCTTTGGATGCAGGTAATGAGGCGTCTGATTGTTTTCTGTCAAATATCCTGTACAGTGTTTCGACATCATCCTCCTTTATCTCTCTGACCAGGCATCTGTCAGTCTCAAGGATCACCCAGGGAATACCGAGAAACCGAAGCAGCATCCTGTTTATCTGCATCGCGGAGAGCATACCGATGCAGTCCACATTATACAGACAGTCGCTAAACATCTCTTCTCTGCTGTTTTCGCTGTAATAGGATGCAAACCCGAATCCTTCTTTCTTAACCTCATCGGCGGTCTCCCTGCTGTCGGTAAAAACAAAGGTGTTTCTTACGTCTTTTCCGGCAAGATCTTCCCGTGAGACAAATACCTTAAGTCCCTGATCCGTAAGGCCTTTTATACAGGATTCCCGGTCCTCCCCCGGATTATATTTTTCTATGAGTAAAAATATGGTATCAAGCAGCATTTTCTATTTGTTGTGTATGACATATCCTGCTTATTTTATTCTTTCAATGAGTGCATACAGGGCTTCGGCACTGTTGAAATTTGCCGGTTTTATCTCGGATGCGGGGATCGAGACATCGAACTCCTCATCTATGACACTGATGATCTGTATGATGTCAAAAGAAGTGATCACTTCATCATCGATAAGTGTTGTACAATTCCTGAAGTCCACATCATCCCGTATTTCTTCAAGTAACTCAATAAGCTTTTCCATTAACTGTTCTCCTTTCTCATACCGTCTGTAATTATATCCCTACAGCATTTTTTTCTCAAGATACTTAACGGCAGCGAAGGGTCCTTATCCGCCGGGGCACTGTCCCATAAGAGTCCGGGATAAATCCGCGATTGAATATACGATGATTTCGCGATAGACTTGTTAGATAGATCAGTTATCGGAAAGAACCTGACAGACAGAATAAAAAGGAGACAGATCCATGAGTTATTATCTTCTGGCTGACATAATAAAACCCTGCTCAAGAGAAGAGATCCACCGGCAGACAGGCCATCAGTATGTGGCTGTTCTCACGACACCGCAATGGGCACAGGACAGGGATCTATTTGATATGGGTATCGAGCTTGAGCCTGACACAAAGGATATCCACAATACAAAAGCAGAGGTAAACTATGACTCCATGACCGGGTCTTTCCGGCTTCCCGATCGGAAGAATATTGAAGGGAATGACTTCCGCTTCGCATTTGCCTTAGATGAAAAAGGCATCGTATTCATCGACGACAGCGGAAAGGCTGACCTGCTGATCGATGCGATCCGGCGCACAAAACGCTGGAGAAATCCGAGTCTTGAGCGCTTTCTGTATGATTTTCTGGAACAGATAGTGGAAGATGACCTGCCTTTAATGGAGCGTTATGAGGAAGAACTCAACAGTATAGAGGATTCGATCCTTAACTCCCGGGGACAGGAAGATCTCGAACGTGTCATAGATATTCACAACGACATCCGAAAGCTCCTTGTCCATTATGAACAGATCATAGATATGACACAGGAATTTGAGGAGAACGAAAACGGTTTCTTTAGCGAGGAAAATCTGCGTTATATCCATCTGTTCATGAACCTGATGGCCCGCAGACATGATTCCGCGGCTTCTCTCCGTGACCATACCATGCAGGTCCGGGACCTCTATCATGCGCAGTTAGAAGTCAGACAGAACAGGATCATGACACTTCTTACCGTTGTGACCACGATCTTTATGCCCCTGACCCTCATTGCCGGCTGGTACGGCATGAACTTCCGTTATATGCCGGAACTTGACTGGCGTTTCGGATATATTGCAGTGATAATCCTCAGCATTGCCGTTGTGATCTTCTGTCTTATTCTGTTTAAGAAAAAAAAGTGGCTGTAGTACTGACAGCTGTCGACCTGATCATAGAGGGATCTTTACATAATTGACTGTTCTTTCGCCCGCATCCGGATCGTCTGATACCTGTTGACAGATCACGTTTTTACCTGCTTTTTTTGCATAATACAACGCTTTATCGGCATTGTTTGCAATATCCAGAATGGTATTTGTCCTGTCGTTGACCGTCATGTTTACGACTCCGATGGACAGAGTGATCCGGCCGCCGTTTGGATTGTTCACATGAGGCAGATCGGCATCCCGGATGGTTTTGGCGATACGTCGGGCAATATTGCAGACTTTTTCGTCAGTCAGCCCGCAGGTGATACCGAAGAATTCATCACCGCCATAGCGGGAAAAGCGGACGTTTTTTGTTTCCTCCATACGGCATGCATCGGCAACCTTACGAATGATCTCATCGCCTCTGGTATGACCGTAAGTATCGTTGCATTCCTTGAAAAAATCAATATCTATAAAGATGGCGCCAACCTTTCCGCCTTTTTTTGAGGCATCGTCGATAAATTCCGATGAAACGCGGAGCAGACCCCGACGGTTCATCAGTTTCGTCATCGGTTCCAGCGAAACCATCTCCTCATTCTTACGTATTTCCCTGTTCAGTTTGCGGATCTCCGAGTCGGCTGCTTTCAGCCGCTTGACCTGTTTGCACTGTATTTCCCGATTTTCCTCTTTTTGCTTATCCAGGATCTCCATAAGCTTTTCATAACACGCTACTGCCTGCTCGGGTTTACCAAAGACCCTTTGATAATCAGCCATTGTACGGTATATATAAACCTGCTGTATTGTACTGTTTTCGTTTTCTGCCAGAGTTTTCATCACCTCGAATATCCTGCCGGCACGGACCCGGTCTTTACGGATCAACATGTGCTGAAGAAGATCCTTCAGATCATAACAGACCGGCATGGGACATCTGTCTTTTGGAATCAGGTCAAACGCTGTATCCGCAAAGGCTTCCCCCTGTTTTTGATCATTAAGCAGATAGGAAACAGCGGAAAGGCGCAGATAGTAATCACAGTGCAATGCGGGAAAACCGACTTTATCGATCCACGGAGCCATGGTCATAAGGATCTCCCTTGATCTTACCGGTTCGTTATTGTCCTCATAATAGGCAGAAAGATTGAGTGTGACCTTGGCTTTGCCGATCAGATCCTCTTCCGGGCTTTCTTCTATCAGAGACAGGCACTCCGTCAACAGACGTATGCTCTTTTGAAAATCCCCTAACATTGTATAGTTGGCAGCAAGGGCGTTGAGTACTT
Source organism: Lachnospiraceae bacterium (assembly GCA_024682555.1). Taxonomy (GTDB): domain Bacteria; phylum Bacillota; class Clostridia; order Lachnospirales; family Lachnospiraceae; genus UBA2868. Next base: position 3,614 of record JAIKZD010000090.1, read on the forward strand.
TTATCCTGACCGGCCCGCGTATTCTGTGTTTCCTGACAAGCAGAAAGGCGGTTTCATCAATTTCCATTGCCGTCTGTGGATTGTCCTGATTGGAATATACCAGTCCCAGGGATAAGTAGGAGAGTACGAGAAGTTCATAGGCTTTCGTATCTTTCAGAATGGTTATTGCCTTAAGAGCGTTTGAAAATGCTCCGTGATCGTCATCCTCATAATGACAGAGTTCGGCAAGATGGCAGTATGCGGCCCCCATCATTAACAGATCCCGGGACCTCTGACCGTCCTTTATAAGCCGTTTTAACTCTGCCGTCAGCTTTTTAGGATCGTCTGCGTACAGATCCATTGTATTTTGCACTATGGAAACAGAGTCATTTTTTTGCATAAGAGTCCTCTTTTAGATTCATACAATACGATATTATCATGGATCAGGAGTTTTTTGTGCAAAAAAAAGAACGAAGGGCGGGTAATCGTCATCTGTTTTCTCGTCGATCTTTAAGTGGGCGGTTATATTCCGGCGCCCGAAAAGGAACTTATTCTTCTTGATGGCTTCGATCAGCTCGTCCTTATCCTTGAAATGTGCATAGGGAGCCGCATCGGGGATCGGGAAGAATTCCTTGTCCGGAGCCTCTATGATGTCACAGTATTCTTTGACCAGTTCCCGGGGGCAGTTGTAATCACTTTCACCGTTTATGAAGTAGACCGGTATTTCCAGGGATGTGATCGATGTTCTGTAATCAAATCCCGCAAGCTCATCGGCAAGAGGGGGCTTACGGTACATCTTCATGGCAGGAACATATTGCAGTTTTTCCTTTACCGTGTAGCATCCGCAAAACAGGATAGGCAAAACGATCCCTTCAAATTCGGATCTGTCCTTTATGGTGCCTCCGCCTGCCTTATATATGATCATCCTGCTGCTTCCACGGTCTTGATCTGCCGATCCAGCCGTTCTCATTCCAATACTTATAGTCGGTATATTCGGGATCCTGTTTACCGAGACCTGTCTGAAGCATCCTTACGGCATAGAATTTTGCTTTTACCGTAAGGTTTGTATGACCCGGTTTACCGTAATTGACGGCCCGCATTTTTTCCGCGGCACTGCCCAGCTTCTTTCGGAAGGCTTCTTTCTTCTTTTCATTGAGTTTGTTCCAGTCAATTTCCGACATCAGTTTAAAACTTATGACCCTGATCGAAGAAATGTCTCACCACGAAAGACTGTCCTTAATATCCTTTGCGGCGGATTTTCCGCCCGCTCCGAGACACTGGGTGATGATCACCGCACGTTTTCCGAACATCTCTTTTGCGGGACGATGCGGCATCCATCGGTATCCGAAATGATCCAGCATCGCCTTCATTGCTCCGGTAGTGTGAAAAACATAGGCAGGTGACGTAAAGACAAGCAGATCCGCTTCAAGTAAGGACTTCTCGATCTTCTGAACTTTTTCCGCATCTTTACAGAGATTCTGATTTCCCCTGAAACACGTAGTACATCCCGTGCAGAATCCCGGACCGTCCCCCGGAAGATAATACTCCGTAATCTCCGCATCATCTCTGAATGCTTCTAAGAAAATTTCTTTCATTCTATATGTCACACCGTGTTTTTCGGTTCCGTTGATCACCGTAATCTTCAACTCTTATCCCTCCGTGACTTCTTTTTATTGTCCTGAATGATCTTTTCGTTCCTTGCGTATAGCCTGTTAAACTGCCGGATGTGCGCTTCCATGGTTTTAAGTGCCTCCGCTTCACGTTCCGGCTCTCTATCACATATGGTCAGCAGCATATAGATCGGAGCGTAAAAATGTAATGTCATGATCTCCACATTCTCTGCCTGCAGAACACCCGCGGAAACCATCATCCCCAAAAGCATTCCCTGATAGGAAAGCGGATCGTCCACATACTGTTTCATATAAACATCCGCAAGCTCTTTGTCATGAAACTGCTCGATGGTAAGCATCTTTCGAAACCGCCGCGTGTAGTCGTCATGCAGAAAATACAGGAATAAATCGTTTCCGAGAGCGATCAGCTGATCTTCGGATATATTCTTATATATCTCAGCATCCGCCACGGCATCTGCTCCATTGATCCGTAATGCGCCTGCCTCCTCTAAAAATCGTCTGTTCATCTCTTCGATGATCGCATCGAAAATGGCCTGCTTGCTCTTATAATGCTTGTAAAGGGACGGAGCCTTAATACCGACTCCCTCCGCAATATCCGCAACAAAAACATTTGCATATCCATTTTCGGAAAACAGTGTCAGTGCTTCATCCAGTATTCTGTGTTTGGTATCCATTTCATTCCTCTTCATACTGACTCGTTCCGTTGTTTTCACATTTTCACGGCCTGATGGCTAATTCAGATTAGCTCCATTATAGGCTAATCCAAATTAGCCGTCAAGGGTAAAACAATTCTCTGAATTCCTTTCTGCCCGGAACCCATGATTTTTCGTAGATATGCGTAAAATGATTTTTCACGGTCTGTTCAGATATTCCGAACATATAAGCTATTCTTCGGTTCGAAAAACCGGATACCTTAAGAAAACCCAGTTCCAGTTCTCTCTTTGTGAAACCGAATCCTTGAGCAACTTTCAAATATTGTTCTTTTGAAATCTCAGGCCGGTTATTCTCCAAGATCCATTTCCTCATTCATTTTTTTCCCGGCATTCAATCTGACCGGTAAAAGAAGGAATTCTATAATTACGGCGTAAAATCCGGACAGAAAGCACACCGCCAGATTAGGTCCTATAGTTGACGGATCATCAAATCTGCCAAGCAGTTGAACTCCGGATATGATTATTGCAAACAACGCTGCATAGATTGTCAGCTTCTGAGCTGCCTCCACTGCATTGATTATATTCTTTAACTCTAACAGGCTGTACTTACGGATTCCCACCGAAAAAGACTTGACAAAATCCTTCCAGGCTCCCATTATAAGCAGTCCCGGAATAAGAACCAATACAATGATCATAAGAGACGGCAGATCAATAAACCATACTATGGCGGAAAAACCAAAACTCCCCATAATAATGTTAAGTACAAATACCGCTGCAAATAAAAACAGTTCACAAAGCAACACAAAGCGGATGTTTTTCATAGTACTGTTTCCTCTCTTTCTTTTGTTTATCTGTATAATAACGATCCTGTTTTAAACTTAGCACGATCCTTTTATTTTTCATATAGTACCTTTTTGTCGGATAAATCATTTACTGTCTATGATCATAAGAAGTCAAAAGTTTTAAGTGTAATCTTATGGCAAACAAAAACAGGATACCTTTCGGCATCCTGTTTTCGTGTACGCAGACGGAGGGATTCGAATTCATTACATTTTTAAAAATGCAGTAAAATCAATGGTTTGAGAGAGTGCTGTTTCGTCAAAGTCATAATTTGTCATAAAACATACCATAAATCCCCTATGTTTTACTGATCTGCCGATGGTATCCCATCTCCAAAACATTTTAATCCATTCTGTCAAACAGAAGCTCACCGTCAACTCCGTCAATATCGGATTGCTCGCTTTTCCATCCCAGCATTCCACCTTCAGTCATCCAGAAAGATCCGCTACCGTTATCATAGATATCCTCATCAGTATAATTGCCTTCATCATCAGTTGTTCGGTCGTAACACAGAGCATCAGTGTAAACCAGTTTATCTCCGGAATCGCCATATGTTGCTCCGGTAATGGCCCAGATACGTTCCTCGGTATAATCGTTTGCCCAATTTACAGTGATGGTAAAACTACCCTCAGACTCCTTACTTATCTCAATCCTACACCTTCCGCTATCCGGTTCAGTATAACTACCACTAAAATCTACACTGCCGCCGTTCTCACCTTCAGCAGAAGTATTGGTTATTAAAAGAATGCCGTCTACATTTCCTGTCACATCACTTTCCTCGGTTTTACCAAAATCGCCGTCTGCATCCGAGGTAATACAAAGCTGCATTCCACCGTTATCATAGATTGTAACATATTTGGCCGAACCATGCGTGATCTCAACACGGGAAAATGTAAAGCCATGACTCTTTGCAATTTCAGCTGCCTCACTCATTGGCGTGCCTGCAGTAATGCCGCAAACAGAATATATCCTGCCGCCGTAGTTTATTCCGACAATCTTTCCGTTCCTATCAACTGTAAAGAACGGCCCGGCAAGTGCTAATCCATCAGACATCGTTTCCATTGTATCTGTCGGAGGGGATATCTCCGTTGTACTTTCGCTGTTCTTATAGGAGTCATCAAGTTGAATATCTGGAAAATCAGTAGCCACATGTTCGATATTTGCCTCAAAGTAATCAAACAGATCCTTCATATATGTCTCGTCATTTATTTCAAGGCCATCATTCTGGTTTGTTTCATTCTCCGTACTATCAGTAGCCTGTTCTTCTATCTCTTCTTCCATCTGCTCCATCGCAACAGTTTCCGGTTTGGAATTGCCGCATCCCGACAATATGCTTGCTGTCATGCCAAATATCATAACCATTTCTATTATCATATTATGTTTTCTCATCATCTTTTTCCTTTCATGATAGTACTTAGGATACCAAAAACCGGCAAGCATAATCTGAATCAGCAAGGATACAGCAATAGAAGACCGGAATATGACATATCCCTTACTGCCCATACATGTCTCCCTTACCCCAGGATGTAACTTTTATCTTATTTACCATTCCACATATTCCCCTTGATCTCACATACGCGGTTTTTTCCATCACCGCCCAATCGCTGGATCTTATCAAATTCCTGAGGTGATCCGAACAGTTTGGTAAAATCCCTCATTGCTTGATCTTCAGCCTTTGAT
>JAIKZD010000107.1 GCA_024682555.1 Lachnospiraceae bacterium
CTCTTTAAGTATTTCTGAGCTTCTTCCTTTGTTACCAGCTGGCCGTTTTCCGCAACGTCCGCATTTCCCGCTCCAGGCATGTTGCTTCTTATTCCAAGATCATCAGCCAGCTCTTCAAGATTTCCGAACTCAGAGATCACCGTGCCTACTGCTTCATTCTCTGATTTACCGTCTTTAAGAAGCTCATTATATTTGTCTTCCATCATCTGGAGAAGCTCATCCTTTGCCTTCAGTACCTCAGGGGTATTTGGAAGGCTTGCGAACATGGATTCCAGATAATTACGAATTGTTTCCATTATTTATCTCTCCTCTTCTGATAAACTGCTGAACAACTTCCTGCGTCAAGATCCATTCACTGCACTTATCCCTGTAATACTCGTTTCCTTTGTCCGTAATACGGTAATATGTGCGCTTCTTGCCGTTTCCCTCCGCATCCGGATCAGCTGTAAATGACTCGATGAAGCCGTTTTTCTCCATCCTGGTAAATGCTGAATACAGGGTTGTTTCCTTCATAATGTATTTCTCGTCCGTTATGCGGCGTATCTCCTTGGAGATCTGGTATCCGTAGGACGGGCCGTCAAGTAGGACGGATAAGATCATGGTATCGTTATATCCGCGGATAACATCACTGCTTATAGGCACATCTTCACCTCCCTTCAAAATTTACTACGATAAATATACTATGATAAATGTACTACGTCAGATTTACTATGTCAGTTTTACTACGTCTACCGTAGTACGACAGTCGTATAATATCACAGCCATATTTTTTCTGTCAACACTTTTTTGTAAAAAAAGAGGCAGGCTGTAATGCCTGCCTCTGAAAAACCGTTAAATTCGGGGTTTCTTAATCCCTGCCGCTGATAACAATACCTTTAAGTATGTCCTCTTTACTCCTGTTTGTATGATCGGTTAATTTCTTAAACCCTTTCACGAAGAGTCCGAAAACGCCCTCTAAAACAAAGTAAATAAAGGCAATTGCGATCAGAGGGAAAAATGCATCATAGGTCCGGCTCCTTACGATATCACCCACCTTCGTAAGATCCTGAACCGCAATATATCCGACAATGGCAGTGGCTTTTAAGAGATTGGTGATCTCGATCCTGTAGGCATCAATAACATGGGGCAGCGCCTGCGGAAGCACGATGGAAAAAAAGGTCTCATTATTCGTAAATCCAAGGGCATAGCCCCCTTCATACTGTCCCCTGTCAACCGTTCCGACGCCGATCTTCAGGAGATTGTAAACAGCGGAACCGAAAACAAGGGTAAAGCATATTACGGACACGATCATGCCACTTAAATTCAGGTTCCCGAAAACAATGTAATAAAGGATCATAAGAAGGACAACGATAGGCATGCCCTGAACTAGCCACAGACAGAAATTCGTTATGGAATTTGCCGCCCTGTTTCCGTCCTTACAGATTAGCAGCAGTATAAAACCTAGAACCGTACCGAAGAGAATGGATAATATGGTGATCTCAAGGGTCACGATCACTCCGTTTACGAAGAGCTTCCATCTGTCCTCCCTTATGAAATTCTTTTCTATGCCCTGTTTTAACTGATCCAGTAACGGTAATCCCGAAGCAGAGTCATCCTTTACCATTATCGCGATGGTCTCTTCATAGAGGTCATCGGAAAACGGCAGCGCCTCCGCCCTTTCGGGAGTTATATTGAGATTGGCCATTATACAGTCTATATCTCCGGAAGCACAGGCAGGAATAATGCCGGCGTAATCATAAACCTTAAATTCCAGGCTTGCGTTAATGTAGGACGCAAAGCGGCGCGCAAGCTCGATATCATAACCGTTCAGCTCAGTACCTTTATAATATGTATAGGGCGGCAAAATACCGGACGTACCGACTTGCAGATGTATTTCGGGGTTTTCCGGAACTTCGATATCCGGCATGTTCTCGTCTCTTTCAATGACCCAGCGTTCATACATATCGTCAAGGGTACCGTCAGCTTTTAAATCCTTGATAAAGCTGTTCATCACGTTCTGAAGATCCGGGATATGGCTTACGGGAGAAATGCCGACTGCAATATGGACTTTCTCGTCCATATTTTCATCAAGGAGTCTTACTCCTTTCCTGCCGTTATCTATTGCAAGCTGCATCTGCCTTCTGTCAAAAATAAAGGCATCGAGCTTCCCTTTTGCCACGGATTCATATCCGATATTTCCTTCCTGGTATGCTATTTCAGCATTCGGAAGCTCTTTCTCGATAATAAGAGCGGCGGCGCTTCCCTCACCGGTCCCTACCCTGATACCCTCCTTATTAAGGTCGGCCTTGCAGGTTATCGGTTCGGAAGCGGCAAAAATATGATCGCCGAAGGTAAATACAGATAAAAAAACAGCGGCAATTACAACAAATAATATAGTTCCTGATGAAATCTTTCCTTTCAAGACCGGTTTTCCTTTCTGTTCAGGTGTTTTTCATTAGTTCGTAAAAGCAGACTGCGGAGGCAGCAGCCACATTAAGGGAATCAACGCCGTGGTGCATGGGGATCATGATGCGGTGATCCGATGCGTTAATTATCTCATCCGGCAGTCCGTATCCCTCGGTACCCAGGATGACCGCAAGTTTTCCGGCATTTTTCAGGTCCGGATGATCCACGGGAACGGTATCGGTCGTTAATGCCATTGCTGCGGTCGTAAAACCGCTGTCACCTAAGAGATCCAATAATCCAAGCCCTGACGGGTCTTTTTTCCTGACCTTTGTCCATGGGAGCTTAAATACGGTACCCATACTGACTCTCGCGGAGCGGCGGGTCAAAGGATCGACCGATGCATATGTTAAAAGTGCCCCATCCATGCCAAGAGCAGCTGCGGATCTTATTATGGCCCCCACATTTGTGGGATTTACAACATCGTAAAGAAGGACAATACGGCTTTTATCCTTAAGGAAATCCGTTAAACCTACCGGGTCCTTTCTCCTGAAGACGGTCCACAGGCCCCGCACGAGCTTATAGCCTGTCAGAAGCGTCACGATCTCACGCCCGGCGGTATATACGGGCAGCGAATCAAGAAATTCCTCCCCGAACTTCCTTATAACAGCCTCAAATACCTGTTTTCCTTCTGTATCTATCCGCTCCTTTTCAACGAGTATCTTTACCGGTTCGTAGTCGTCTTCCAGAGCCCTCAATACAACATTGGCGCTTTCAGCAATGAAAACGCCATTTTCAGGTTCGTTAAGATGATACAGCTGCACCTCGGAGTATCGGGAAAAGATCTCTAATTCCGGGTCAGTAATGTCGTTTATTTCAATAAAATTCATACCTTAATTCTTAAAGGAATGTATTGGTGCAGGTATCCGGCCCTCACGGTTTATGAAATCGCCGCAGCCGAAAGGATTAACGGGCATTACCGGAGCATAGCCGAAGAGACCGCCGAATTCCACCTTGTCTCCGACCTTTTTGCCCACAGCGGGAATGAGACGTACTGCCGTAGTCTTCTGGTTTACCATGCCGAGTGCCATTTCATCCGCAATAATACCGGATATGGAGGTATCCGGAGTGTCCCCGGGAACCGCGATCATATCAAGTCCCACGGAACATACACAGGTCATGGCTTCCAGTTTTTCAAGGGATATCGCGTTTTTTTCAACGGCGTCTATCATACCCTGATCCTCGGAAACCGGGATAAAAGCTCCCGATAAGCCGCCTACATAGCTTGAAGCCATCACGCCTCCCTTTTTAACCTGGTCATTAAGAAGCGCAAGTGCTGCCGTGGTTCCGGGAGCACCGGCATATTCAACGCCTATTTCCTTTAATATATCAGCAACGGAGTCGCCGATGGCCGGAGTCGGGGCAAGGGAAAGATCCACTATTCCGAAGGGAACATTTAAGCGCTTTGACGCCTCACCCGCAACCAGCTGTCCGACCCTTGTAACCTTAAACGCGGTTTTCTTGATGGTCTCGCAGAGTATCTCAAAGCTCTTCCCCCTGACCTTGGAAAGAGCGGTCTTTACAACTCCCGGTCCGCTTACGCCCACATTGATAACGGCATCCGCCTCGGTAACACCGTGAAAAGCACCTGCCATAAAGGGATTGTCATCCGGAGCGTTACATAGCACCACCAGCTTTGAGCAGCCTACGGAATCCCTGTCGGCCGTTTTTTCCGCAGATTCTTTTATTATGCTGCCCATAAGGCGGACACAGTCCATATTTATTCCGGTTTTTGTGGAAGCCGCAACAACGCTTGAGCAGACCCTGTCCGTTACGGAAAGGGCTTCGGGTATGGAACAGATAAGGAGCTCGTCAGCCTTCGTCATGCCCTTAGCCGTGAGCGCCGAATAGCCGCCTATTATATTTACTCCTACCTTCTTCGCCGCTTCATCAAGGGTCTTCGCAATGGTCACAAAGTCCTCGCTGCTTTTGCAGGCAGCACCGCCGACAAGGGCAATGGGAGTCACGGAGATCCGCTTATTAACTATCGGAATACCGAATTCCTTCTCTATATCCCGTCCGACAGACACCAGATCCTTTGCGACCGTGGTGATCTTTTCATAGATTTTTCTGTTTAAGGTATCAAGATCGTCGGAAATACAGCTCAAAAGACTGATACCCAGAGTGATGGTCCTCACATCCAGGTTTTCCTTTTCGATCATCTCATTTGTTTCTATAACCTCATGAATATTAACCATAATTAAATCCTGTGCATCTCCGTAAATATTTCTTCCCTCTGGCACTTGATCTGAACCCCGATCTCGTCCCCGATCTGGTCAAGCTCATGCTGCACGTCATCAAAGGGCTTTCTGGAACCGGCGATATCCACTATCATCATCATGTTAAAATAACCGCTGACAATGGTCTGGGAAATATCCAGAATATTGATGTCGTTTGCGGCAAGATAGCTGCATACCTTTGCGATGATACCGACGGTATCCTGTCCTACAACAGTAATAATGATCTTTTTCATAATGTTTTAACCTCTTTTTATAGATTATCCGCCCGGAGGCTTACTTTATCAGCGTTCCCGGAGCATCCCTCATGGCAATACCCAGAGTCAGATTTTCCCTGATCTGCTGTCCGCACAGCATATTCAGCTGCATCCTAACGGTTTCAAAGGCTAGGGCCGCATAGTTGTTTTCCTCGCTTAAATGTCCGAGGAGGACCTGTCTTAAGTTCCCTGCGTTATACAGCTTTGATAAGAGCTCTCCGGCCGAATCATTGCTTAAATGTCCTTTTTCACCCAGTATCCGTTTTTTCAGGAAGTAGGGGTACGGACCCACTTCAAGCATCTTTATATCGTGGTTTGCTTCAAGTAAAAGCGATGAAACCCCGGACAGCTTATCCACGATATAATCGTCATAGGTTCCGAGATCCGTACAGACCGCGGCGGAACTGTTTTCACCGGATGAAGCGGAGGTAAACCTGAAACACACAGGCTCCGCAGCGTCGTGTGAGATCCTGATGGGATCGACAAAGACATCCTTGATAGTAAATCCGTCATCCGCCCTGACTTCCTTAAACAGAGCGGGATCAACTCCCGAAGCGTATTTTTTTAGGATCTCATCTATGGTTCCTCTGGTCGCGTAGACCGGAAGACCGCCTTTTTTCGCAACCGCCTTGAGTCCGCTTATGTGATCCGAATGCTCATGGGTGATAAGAAGGGCATCCATGTCGGATATCGACAAACCGATCGTATTTAATCCCGCCTCTATTCTTTTGGCCGGGATCCCGG
>JAIKZD010000118.1 GCA_024682555.1 Lachnospiraceae bacterium
GGTTAGTATGTTCCCCACATCCAGCTTCCTTCAGATTCCGCCTCGCGGCGGACACCCTTGCCTTCGGCTATATCCTTCCCACTACCGGGTGGATTCGGGACTTGAACCCGTTAGAAACGTGCGCCGCTAGGCGCACTACAAAACAAAGAGGACCGTTGCTTTGCGACAACAGTCCTCTTTGTTTTATATCCGTGTTCTTTTATGTATGAACATCCGGAAACGGTCCTCCCGCTGCGTACGCGGGAATCTCTTTATGCGTTAACGATCTGACCGAAATCGGGCTTTAATGAAGCTCCGCCGATAAGTCCGCCGTCAATGTCGGGTTTTGACAGAAGTTCCGCAGCATTTGCGGCATTCATGGATCCGCCGTACTGGATGCGTACCGCCTCAGCTGCCTCTGCATCGTACATGTCGGCGATCATCTCACGGATCATCCTGCAGACTTCCTCTGCCTGATCCGCCGTAGCGGTTTCACCTGTTCCGATAGCCCAGATAGGCTCATAAGCGATAACAAGGTTCATGACCTGATCCTTTGTTATGCCGTCAAGATCCCAGGTTATCTGCCTCTTTATCCATTCCTTGTATGTACCTGCCTTACGGAGCGCAAGTGACTCGCCGCAGCAGAGAATGGGCTTAAGTCCCGAAGCAAATGCCTTTTTAACCTTCTGATTGATAAGTATATCATTCTCCCCGAAGATGTCTCTTCTCTCCGACTGACCGATGATGATATACTCAACACCTGCATCCTTTAACATGGGAGCGGATATCTCACCCGTAAAAGCACCCTTGTCTTCAATGTAGAAATTCTCGGCACCGACCGAAACATTGGTTCCCTTAACGGCCTGTACCACGGGAACTATATCGATCGCCGGAACACAATAAACCACGTCTACCGCATCATTCTTTACAAGATCCTTTAAAGTTGCGCAGAGTTCCACTGCCTCGCTGGGAGTCTTGTTCATCTTCCAGTTTCCTGCTATGATTCTTCTTCTGGCCATCCTGTAAATCTCCTTTTCTATATCATTATTCTGTATTTCTTATTCCGTATTTTATACCCTGAGCCGGCACACATTTTATTTGTCATCGGCTGCATATACGCCGGGAAGCTCCTTGCCCTCAAGGAATTCAAGGGATGCGCCGCCGCCGGTTGAGATATGGCTCATCTTATCGGCAAATCCGAGCTGGTTGCATGCTGCCGCGGAATCACCGCCGCCGATTATGGTTGTGGCATCGGTTTCCGCAAGTGCCTTTGCAACGGCAATGGTTCCCTTTGCAAGGGTGGGATTCTCAAATACGCCCATGGGACCGTTCCATACAACGGTCTTGGCATCCTTTACGGCATTTGCGAAAAGTTCCTGGGTCTTGGGACCTATGTCAAGACCTTCCATATCAGCGGGAATGCTGTCGGAATCCACATAGCTTACATCAACGGGGCCGTCAATGGGATCGGGGAAGCTCTTTGCTATACCGGTATCGATGGGAAGTAAAAGCTTCTTTCCGAGCCTGTCGGCCTTTGCCATCATTTCTTTACAGTAATCGATCTTCTCATCATCAACCAGAGACTTTCCGATCTCATATCCTTTAGCCTTAAGGAAGGTAAATGCCATTCCTCCGCCGATTATAAGGGTATCTGCCTTCTCGAGCAGATTGTCGATAACCTTGAGCTTGTCGGCAACCTTGGCACCGCCGAGGATCGCAACAAAAGGTCTTACGGGATTCTCAACCGCATTGCCGAGGAAGTTGATCTCCTTCTGCATCAGATAACCTACGGCATTAACTCCGCCTTTTTGTGAAACATACTTGGTAACAACGGCAACCGAAGCATGAGCCCTGTGTGCCGAACCGAAAGCATCACATACATAGTCGTCGCAGAGATCCGCAAGTTCCTTTGCAAATGCCTCTCCTGCCTTCTCGGGCTTGGTCTCTTCCTCGCCGCGGAAACGGGTGTTCTGAAGAAGGACAACGTCCCCCTCTTTCATATTGTTTACCGCATCCGTAGCTGCCTGTCCGGTAACATTATAATCGGAAACAAATATAACTTCCCTGGAAAGCTTCTCTGAAAGAGCCTTTGCAACGGGTGCAAGGCTTTCCTTCTCGTTGGGGCCTTCCTTAACCTTGCCGAGATGTGAGCAGAGGATTACCTTTGCGCCATCCTTTAAAAGCTTGTTGATAGTGGGAAGTGCCGCAACGATCCTTGTGTCATCAGTGATCTCGCCGTTCTTTAAAGGTACGTTGAAATCGCAGCGAACCAGAACCCTCTTGCCCGATGCGTTAAAATCATCAACCGATTTCTTATTTAATGCCATGTTTTATTCCTCCTTAACAGTATGTTTTGGTTTACTGAAATGGTCCGGTCCAACCGGACCGGACCACATTAATTCATCCGTATGTATCTCTATTGGGAGATCAGCCTAACTCTGCGAAGTACTTGATAGTACGAACCATCTGGCTGGTGTATGAATTCTCGTTGTCATACCATGAAACAACCTGTACAAGATTGTCAGCGCCAACCATGGTCTGGGTTGCATCAAAGATCGAACCATAGGTTGATCCGATGATATCTGAAGAAACGATCTCGTCCTCGTTGTATCCGAATGACTCTGATGAAGCTGCCTTCATGGCTGCATTGATCTCTTCCTTGGTAACTGACTTCTCAACGGTAGCAACAAGAATTGTTGTTGAACCTGTAGGGGTGGGAACTCTCTGAGCGGATCCGATGAGCTTTCCGTTAAGCTCGGGGATAACAAGGCCGATTGCCTTTGCAGCGCCTGTTGAGTTGGGAACGATATTGATGGCGCCTGCACGTGATCTTCTGAGGTCACCCTTTCTCTGAGGTCCGTCAAGGATCATCTGGTCACCGGTATAAGCATGGATAGTGCTCATGATACCGGACTTGATGGTTGCAAGATCGTTAAGGGCCTTTGCCATGGGTGCTAAGCAGTTTGTTGTACAGGAAGCAGCCGAAATGATCTTGTCATCCTTTGTAAGTGTCTGATGGTTAACATTGTAAACGATAGTGGGAAGATCATTTCCTGCGGGAGCAGAGATAACAACCTTCTTGGCACCTGCATTGATGTGTGCCTGAGCCTTTTCCTTGGATGTATAGAAACCTGAGCACTCAAGAACAACGTCTACATCAAGCTCTTTCCAGGGGCAGTTGTTTGCATCGGGCTCTTTATAGATCTTAAGAGTCTTGCCGTCAACAGTGATGGAATCCTCACCTGCCGTAACCTTATCAGCCAGAGCGTATTTACCCTGAGCGCTGTCATACTTTAAAAGATGAGCGAGCATCTTGGGTGTTGTAAGATCGTTGATCGCTACTACTTCGTATCCCTCAGCGCCGAACATCTGTCTGAATGCAAGACGACCGATACGACCAAATCCGTTAATTGCTACTTTTACTGCCATGTTCCATTCCTCCTAAAACATATTTATATGATTACGTGAACAAAAAAAGTTACACCTTGTTCAAAAAACATCATACCTATTTTATCAGAAAAACTGCAAAATACAAGGATAAAATACAACAAAAAATATAAAATACGGGCTCACCGATTATAAACTATGCCCATTTCGACCTGACCCCGGCAAATATCAGGAAATCTCAGAGCGGATAAAACTCCGGTTTTCTGTTCCTGAAAACCGTATAATACTTAAATCCCGCCGCTTCAAGGATCCGGGATGCGGTATCGAAATCAGAGGCCACGGATCCCGGAACATGCGCATCCGCTCCGGATGTTATTATCTCCCCTCCCAGCTCTTTATAGCGTTTTATAACTTCAAGCGACGGATTGGTGCTCTTAAGACCTTTTCTGAGCCCGCCGGTATTGATCTCGATCCCCTTGCCTTTTCTCACGATCTCCTTAAGGATCTCATCAAGGATCTCCGCATAGGCTCGGTAACTGTAGTATTTATCCCTGTCAGGACCGTATCTGACTACATAATCAAGATGTCCGTATATATCGAAATCATCAAAGAGCTTAACGCTTTCGAGCTCGGTTTCAAAGTACTCAAGATAAGCCCCGGATTCCTTACGGCCCTCAAAGAATTCCCTGTAATAAACATCCTGTCCTCTGACAAGATGGGTGGAACCTATGACCATGTCGAAGGGAAAACTGTTTATATAATCATGGCAGTGCTTCACCAGATGGGCCTGAAACCCGTATTCTATCCCAAAAAGTATCTCAAGCCTGTCCTTAAACTCATCCCTCACTCTGAGATAATGCTCATAATAGGCAGCGGTATCGCATTCAAACCTTTCACCGGCTTCATTTTCCGGATAATCCTTATCCATATGCTCAGTAAAGCATATCTGTTTAAGCCCCAGAGCGGCGGCTCTCTCCGCCTGGGCTTCCATGGGGGTTTCGGAGTCCTCCGAAAACTCGCTGTGCATATGAAGATCTGCATATATCATATTGAACCTCCTGCATAAAAGTGTTTTCCGGCATCCGAAAGAGAGCTCATCCCCTCGGATGAGCTCTTGTATACACTTCTCTGATATGATTGTGATTGATATTTGCATATATCTGGGTGGTTGAAATATCGGAATGTCCGAGCATTTCCTGAACCGCCCGAAGATCCGCACCGTTTTCCACAAGATGTGCGGCAAATGAATGTCTCAGGGTATGGGGCGTGATATCCGCATTTATTCCCGCCTTACCGGCATAAAACTTGATGATCTTCCAGAAACCCTGTCTGCTCATCTTTCCGCCCGAGCAGTTGACAAACAGGAGGTTTAAGTTACTGTCCGATACCATCGCTTCTCTTCCGTTCTTCAGATAGTTCTGCAGAGCATCCTTGGCCTTGGAGCCGAAGGGGATAACGCGCTCTTTATTCGGATCCCTGCAGATGATGTAACACATACGGATGTTGACATCCTCCACGCAGAGATTGATAAGCTCCGTTACCCTTATCCCGGTTGCATAGAGGATCTCAAGCATTGCCTTGTCCCTTATTTCCTTGGGAGTGTTGCCGGAGGGCTGCTCAAGAAGGCTTGCCACCTCGGCCGTCGTGAGTATCTCGGGAAGCTTTTTATCTATTTTGGGTGCCTTTAATGCAGTCGACGGATCACTGTCTATGAGTCCTTCCTTAAGACAATATCCGAAAAAGGCCTTAATGGACGCAATATTCCTCGAAATGGTAGCAGCTTTGAATTCATTTTCCTTCAGGAAATCTATGTATTCGGATAAGCTTTCCCCGGTTATTTCGCTGATCGATGTGATCCTTTGTTCAGCCAAAAATTTCTGAAGTTTCTTCAGATCCCTCTGATATGACAGCTCGGTATTTACGGAAGTTTTCTTTGTATTATGTAAATATGAAATAAATGCAGAAACAGTTTTGTCCATAGTACAAAAAATAACCTTCTATCTGATAAAAAAAGTGGTTTTTTACATGCCACGTATGTAATTATAATAAGAACACAGAACATTTGCAAATGGAAAATTCATTGAAATTACGGCATTTCTCAGTCATAGGACAAAAAAACACAACATGTTGCCATCGGATCATTCTCCGTCACAACATGCTGTGAAAAAATAAATCAGAAAAATTTAAATATTTATTTTTTGTTTACATAATATCATTCCTGTGAAATTTTATGTAACTGAGGATCTCCTTCCCTCTCAAGCAGTGCCCTGTAGGTCATCAGCCCCGCTATTGTCTTTGCATCCACGATGCCGCCGTCAAGCACCTTGTCTGTCAGCTCATCAAGGGTATATATGCCCACATCTATGAACTCATCATCATCAAGATGCTGCGCGGTCTTATAGAGATTCTTTGCAAGATAGATGTCGATCTTTTCATTGCAGAAAGCAACCGTTGTATACAGGGACAAAAGAAAAGTGATGTCCTTTTTATCGGCTTTATAGCCCGTCTCCTCCTCAAGCTCCCTGTATGCACAGTCAAGAGTAGGCTCGTAAGCATCGTTTCTGCCCCCGGCGGGAAGCTCCAACGTATAAGAATCTATAGCATTTCGGTACTGCTTTACCATCAGTATCCTTCCGTCATCCATCACCGGCAGCACCGCCGCCGCCCCTTTATGTTTTATGAAATCAAAATACTCAGTCGAGCCGTCCGGCAGCTGCATTGTATCCCTGTAAACGTCCACTATCGCTCCGTTATGGACAAGATCTCGTTTTATTCTCTCCGGTTTCTCAAGCATTTTCTTTTCTCCTTATGTTCCGCCTGGTTTTCGGGGTCAGGGCCCCGTCATTTTATGATAACATCCAGGACATATTTGGTATTTCCGCTCTTTAAAGTCACCCTGGCCGGGCGGGAATCTCTTCCTCTCCGGCAGCAGACACAGTTAAGGGCTGTGCCATCAAAGCCATGCACAATAGCAGCGCGATCATCCTGTTCATTCTTTTTTTCATCAGCATTCTCCGTCTCATAAAAACCCGGGGTGCTTTGTCCGATATCATATAATAAACCACAATTTAATAATATACAACAGATTTCCACGGGATATAACCTCACCGCAGGTTAAAAAATGATAAAAAACGGAGTCCGTATATAAATACGAACTCCGATGTTTTAAGATCACATACAAGCTTATTGTGAAGCAGATATTCACCTACTTCGCGTAATCGGTAACACGGCTCTCTCTTATCACATTTACCTTGATCTGTCCCGGATAATTCATTTCGGTCTCGATCTGTTTGCTGATATCATGAGCCATGAGTACCATGTCATCATCGCTTACCTGTTCAGGAATTACCATGATCCGAACCTCTCTGCCCGCCTGAATGGCAAAAGATTTGTCTACTCCCTTATAGGAGTTTGTTATATCTTCCAATTGTTTTAATCTGTTAGTATATGCATCAAGCGTCTCACGCCTTGCTCCGGGCCTTGCAGCCGATATTGTATCCGCCGCCTGAACGATGCAGGCATATAATGTCTGTGGCTCCACATCGCCGTGATGCGCTTCTACCGCATTTGTAATAACCGCATTTTCTTTGTACTTTCTGCACAGCTCTACGCCGAGCTGAACATGTGAGCCTTCCTTTTCATGGTCAACGGCTTTTCCGATATCGTGTAACAGTCCTGCACGCTTTGCAAGTCTTACGTCCACGCCGATCTCCGATGCCAGAAGACCGCACAAAAGTGAAACCTCGATGGAATGCTTAAGTGCATTCTGACCATATGATGTTCTGAACTTCATCCGGCCGAGAAGCTTTATCAGTTCCGGATGGATACCATGTACACCGGTCTCAAGTGTGGCAGCTTCACCTGCCTCACGGATGGTGTTTTCCACCTCTTTTTTGGCCTTCTCAACCATTTCCTCAATCCTTGCGGGATGAATACGTCCGTCAACGATGAGTTTTTCCAGAGCGATCCTTGCGATCTCTCTTCTTACCGGATCAAAAGCCGAGAGAACAACTGCTTCGGGTGTATCGTCGATAATAAGATCAACGCCGGTCAGGGTTTCTAAGGTACGTATGTTCCTGCCTTCCCTGCCTATGATCCTTCCCTTCATGTCATCACCGGGAAGGGGCACAACCGAGATCGTTGTTTCCGCCACATGGTCGGCAGCACACTTCTGAATGGCATTTACGACATATTCCTTAGCCTTCTTGCCTGCTTCCTCCCGTGCCTTCTGGTCCATCTCCTTGATAAGCACTGCGGTTTCATGCTTAACATCTTCTTCAACAATTTTTAAAAGATACTCTTTTGCCTGTTCGGAGGTCAATCCGGAGATTCTTTCCAATTCCTGTACGCGTTGTTCATTAAGCCTGGATATTTCTGCTTTCTGTTTTGCAAGCGCTTCTTCCTTAGCCTGAAAGCTGGCTTCCCGTTTCTCTATAGCCTCAGTCTTCTTGTCAACATTCTCTTCCTTCTGCTGCAATCTTCTTTCCTGACGCTGTAACTCGGCTCTCCTGTCCTTGGTCTCCTTTTCCAGTTCGTTTCTGGTACGGATGGATTCCTCCTTGACCTCCAGAAGGCCTTCACGTTTCTTAGCTTCAGCGGTCTTTAATGCTTCATCGATGATATCCCTTGCTTTCTGCTCGGCATTACCGATCTTCTGCTCGTCCGCTTTGCTGCGATTGAGATAGCCAACCCTGTATGCGACAAATGCCGTCGCTATCAGAAGAACCACTGCAATGATGATCACAACGGTTTCCACAGGGCACCTCCTTATTTGATTTTCATTGTACGTTTATATGCTCACAAACCCCGGTTCCGGGTCGGAAAAATACCCGATCCTTTACCGTGATCCGCAAAACACCTTACCGCGATCCCTTCGGAAACGCGGAAATATATAGTACTTTCCAAACTACAACAAATAAAATAATATACTTTTGAAAAAGTTATGTCAAGTAAAACATGTCCCCGCCTATCTCCTCATAGACTCTTTCTATATCGGAGAGCCGGAAGCCCTTCCTGTAAAGAGAGGCAAAGATCCGCTCTTTCTCCCTGTCATCAGGCTTTCCTTCAAAACTTCTCAGTTTCTTAAGGAGAAGTTTTTTAAGAAGCCCGGTCTCCGTATCCTCATCCAGGATATTCTCATCCCGGCAGTTTTCGATGGCACTTTCAATATCCTCTGCCGCTACTCCTTTGGACAAAAGCTTTGTTTTAATCTCAAAAAGACTGAGCCTTCCGCACACGGAACGGATATAGTTTTCCGAATATCTTACATCGTCAACATAGTGCAGGGAGCTTACATAGCTTAGGGCATCATCAATGACCTCTTCCGGGTACAGGGCTTCCGAAAGCTTAGATCTCAGTTCCCTTACCGTTCTGTCCTGCTTTTTAAGAATATGCAGGGCATAGGCCCTGCATCTCTTTTTTAATACATTATTGACTATCGCCTCATAAGAGGCCTCCGAAAGCTCCGCCCCCGCTTTTATCCCGTGATCCTTAAGCTCCGAAGTATAAAGAACAAAGGCGAATTCATCATTGAGACAGATCCTGTATTTTCCTTTTTTATATTCAATGATATCCGTAACAGTCATAGGCCGGTCTATGCCTCGGATGATTTTTGGGAAGGCTTTTCCTTATCCTCTGAGGCTTCGACAGCATCATCACTTCCGATAAGGCCGTAGTGGATGCGCACTTTCCTGTCGATCTCGGCAAGCACCTCAGGGTTCTCGTCAAGATATATCTTTGTGTTCTCACGTCCCTGACCGATCTTCTGTCCCTCATAGGAATACCAGGCTCCGGATTTATTGATGATATCTATCCCGGCCGCAAGATCCAGGATATCACCGGTTGTGGATATCCCCGTTCCGAACGTGATATCAAACTCCGCTTCCTTGAAGGGAGGAGCTATCTTATTCTTTACGACCTTGACCCTGGTGCGGTTGCCTATGACCTCGCCGCCCTGCTTTATGGCCTCTATACGTCTTACATCAAGTCTTACGGAAGAATAGAACTTGAGAGCTCTTCCGCCGGTGGTGGTCTCGGGATTTCCGAACATCACCCCTACCTTTTCCCTGAGCTGGTTGATAAATACCACCGTACAGTTTGACTTGGATATGACTGCCGTAAGCTTTCTGAGGGCCTGGGACATGAGCCTTGCATGAAGTCCCACATGGGAATCTCCCATATCGCCGTCTATCTCTGCCTTGGGAACAAGAGCTGCCACGGAATCGATGACTATGATGTCAACCGCTCCGGATCTTACCATTGTCTCAGCTATTTCCAGTGCCTGTTCGCCGTTATCGGGCTGTGAGATATAAAGATTGTCGATATCAACGCCTATATTCTTTGCATAAACGGGATCCAGCGCATGTTCCGCGTCGATAAAGCCTGCTATGCCGTCTCTTTTCTGAACCTCTGCGATCATATGCAGGGTGAGTGTTGTCTTACCTGATGATTCGGGCCCGTAAACCTCGATGATCCTGCCCTTGGGTATTCCCCCCAGGCCGAGGGCTATATCAAGGCTCAAAGAACCCGTCGGAATGGTCTCTATGTTCATATTGGTCTGATTGTCGCCCAGCTTCATCACCGAGCCTTTGCCGTACTGCTTCTCGATCTGCGCAAGGGCAGCATCCAATGCTTTGTATTTTTCGCTTTTTTCCATGATGATCTCCTTTATCCCCTTATTATGTTCCAAACAACAGATCAGTATCTGAACATTTGTTCGTGTTATCAGAATAAAACATCTGTTCGATTGTGTCAAGGGGTTTTTATTCCGAAAATGAATTTATTGGTCTCTTACAATAATAATAAAGGCACATAGCTATGCAATATCCATACATATACCTGTGCCGCAGTTTATGCCGGATAAACTTACAGACCCCTCTGTCAATGCTTATCCAAAAGCTCTATATGATTTATGTTCATTCATCCGAACATTGTGAGTATAACTCATATAAACGGATAGGTAAAGTACTAACCGAAATTCTTTTCACTGTAATACTTTAAAAGGCATATCCTTAACAATGCAAGGCTTTCGGTAACCGTACATTCCCTGACATATTTTCTGTCGCCTTCAAAATGTTTTTCGATGACAGTGGCCTTTCCGCCCACATAACAGCCTATATATACGGTTCCCACCGGTTTCTCTTCCGTTCCGCCGTCCGGGCCCGCTACACCGGATACGGCAAGTGCACAGTCGGCCTTTGAAGACTTTATGGCACCCTTTAACATTTCCTTGACGGTCTGTTCGCTCACGGCACCCTTTCCGGAAAGCGTTCCTTTTTTTACACCTAATCTCAGTCTCTTAGACTTGTTGGAATAGGTTATGAATCCTTCCTTGAACACCTCGGAAACACCGGGGATATCCACAAGCCTTGCGGCTATCATCCCGCCGGTACAGGATTCCGCGGTGGTCACCGTGAGTTTGTTGTTCTTAAGAAGCTCAACCACGGTCTCTTCAAGAGTGGTATTCTCATCCGTGGTATAGATCTTTTCCGAAAACCTGCTCTTTAATTCCTTGATGACGGGCTTTGCGATCTTTTTGGCGCTCTTTTCTCCCTCCTTTTCGGCGGATACCCTTATATATACCTCACCTTTTTCTTCAAGAAGGGTGATCACGGGATTATCCCCGCCCTCCTTTATGAGGTCCTTTATATTCTTTTTTACCTCACCGATGGGAATACCGCAGAGCTTCAATAACTGCGTATACTCGTTTACATCCTTTTCCTCGATCTCTATGAATTCTTCCTTCTCTTCTGATTTATCCTTTCCCATCAGCCCTGCGCCTCCTTCATTACATCTTTATTTTTTATAAGATAATCGGCAAGTGATACAACGGTCATTATCAGCGCAATATAGGTAACCGCCTTTGTCACAAGTATATAAACCGGATCGGCGATATCAATGATCAGAAGGATGATCATGGCCATCTGGGTGACTGTCTTGAATTTTCCGTAAATGCTGGCTGCTATCACCACACCCTTATCACAGGCGACCAGCCTGAATCCGCTGATGATGAATTCCCTTGAAATGATCACGATCACTATCCAGGCACTGAGTTTTGAAAGCTCCACGAAACAAACAAAGGCGGAGCAGACCAGAAGCTTGTCGGCAAGGGGATCCATGAATTTTCCGAAATTCGTTATCAGGTTGTACTTTCTGGCTATGTGCCCGTCAAGATAATCGGTAAAGCTTGCCGCGCAGAAAATAAACAGGGCGATCCACTTTGAAGCATTCCCTGCCGCATCAGTCAGCATGAAGAATACAAAAAACGGGATCATTATCACCCTTATCACGGTTAATCTGTTTGGTAGATTCATTTTTTCCGCCTTTCAAAACCTTCTTTCAGCAGAGGGTTCTGCCTGTTAAGTCATATCCGTTTGCACCGTTTATGATGACCTTAACGAAATCCCCGCTCATAAGCTCTCTGTCCGAACTGACAAAAACACTGCCGTCCACCTGCGGGGCATCCATATATGTCCTTCCCACGTAAACATCTTCTTCGACAAGCCTGCCCTCGATAAAGACCTCATACTCTTTCCCGATCTTATCCTGCGCCTTTTCAAAGGCTATCTCCTGCTGAAGCTGCATCAGCTCGTCGTATCTTTCTTTCTTAACATCATCGGGTATCTGATCCGGCATGTCAAAGGCTTTCGTGTTTTCCTCGGGGGAATAGGAGAATACTCCCAGCCTGTCAAACTCCGTCTCATCCGCGAAATTATAAAGCTCTATATGATCCTCTTTCGTCTCACCCGGAAATCCGCTTAACAGAGTGGTCCTTATGGCGATACCCGGGATCCGGTCCCTGAGTTTTCCTATCAGGGCCGTAAGGCTTTCCCTGTTCGTCCTTCTTCCCATTAAGGCAAGTATCCTGTCGGAAGCGTGCTGTATGGGCATATCGATATAATTGCAAATCTTCTGCTCCCCTGCCATGACATCCATGAGTTCGTCGGTTATCTCCTCGGGATAGGCATATAAGAGCCTTATCCATCTGACGCCGTCTATCGCACACAGCCTTGAAAGAAGCTCCGGCAAAGCTTTTCTGCCATAGATATCGGTGCCGTAAAGCGTGGTCTCCTGTGCCACCAGGATAAGCTCCTGTACCCCGTCCTCTGCAAGGATCCGGGCTTTTCTTTCAAGTTCATCCATGGGGACTGATCTGTATCTGCCGCGCAGGAAGGGAATGATACAGTAGGTGCACCGTTTATCGCAGCCCTCCGCGATCTTTAGATATGCATAATGCCCGCCGGTAGTTACAAGGCGTTTGGAAGTGACCTTTGGGACTCTGTTTATGTCCTTTAAAATGGACACTTTTCGGCCCGAAAGACATTCGTCTATTGCCCCTGCGATTTCATCGTAAGCGGTGGTACCCACCACCGCATCCACTTCCGGAAGCTCTTCTTTTATATCCTTAAAATAACGTTGTGCAAGACAGCCTGTAACGATCAGGGCCTTGCACTTTCCGCCGCGTCCCGCACTTTCTTTGTATGCGGAAAGCTCAATGATCATATTGATGCTTTCTTCCTTTGCATCATTTATAAATGCACAGGTATTAACGACGATTATATCAGCTTCCGATTCGTCATCCGTGATGGATATTCCCCTTTCTGAAAGAATACCGAGCATTTCCTCCGAGTCACAGAGGTTCTTGTCACATCCGAGAGAAACGAACAAAAGCTTCATGACCGCCTACGCTTTCTCGTCGGATACGATCTTGATGATACCGTCCTTAAGCTCTTCCACAGCCATTGACAGGGGCTTGTCGTTATCGGACTTCTTAACGGGAGTGGGAGCACCGTCGATTATCTGTCTGGCTCTTTTTGAAGTAGCCATAACGATTGAATACCTGCTGTTTACAACAGGATGCTCCTTTTCCTCTGCCTCGGCGTTTACGACCTTCATAAGGTCACTGTAAGATGGATGTAACATTATCTTTCCTCCTTCAGGAATTCCTTAAACTGTTTCTTTACTTCTTCTATCTTTTCCATGTTGCGGTCTGCCGAATAATGCGCGGCCGTAATGGCCTCATGCATTCTCCTGACACAGTCTTCCACCACATCGTTGATAACAAGGTAATCGTACTGATCGATGAAAGCGGCTTCCTCATCCGCACGTTTCATTCTCTGCATTATGACTTCTTCGGTCTCGGTACCGCGCTTCTTTAATCTGTTATATATCTCCCGGACACTGGGCGGCATCACGAACATCAGAAGGGTATCCGGATACTTTTCCTTTACCTTGAGAGCACCCTGGGTCTCTATCTCGAGGATAACATCCTTTCCTTCGGCAAGTTTGTCAAAAACATATTTCTTCGGGGTGCCGTAATAATTGGACACATACTTTGCGTATTCGAGAAGATCGTCATTTTCTATCATCCTCTCGAATTCTTCCGTGCTTACAAAGAAATAATCCCTGCCCTCTCTTTCGCCTTCTCTCGGCGATCTTGTGGTGGCCGAAACACTCAGCGCATAATTATCGTACTGCGACAAAAGCGCCTTCATCAGTGTCCCCTTGCCTGATCCCGCAAATCCCGATACCACTATGAGGATCCCTTTGTTGATCATGCCTACCTCCGAAAAACGAACCGCATTCTTTACTCTATATTCTGTATCTGCTCTCTTACCTTTTCTATATTGGTCTTGAGCTCGATGGCCCTGTCGGATGAAAAAAGATCCGTTGTCTTTGACAGGATAGTGTTGGCCTCCCTGTTCATCTCCTGGGCTAAAAAATCAAGCTTTCTTCCCACCACGCTTCCCTCACCGTCGAGGGCTTCCTTCGTGGCCTTGATATGGCTCTTTAGCCTTACTATTTCCTCGTCGACACAGATCTTATCCGCATAGACGGTCACCTCGGTAAGTATCCGGGAGTCGTCTATATTTGCATCGGCCACAAGCTCCTTAACCCTGTCATAGAGCCTTGATCTGTACTCGCTTATTATCTCCGGAGCCCGTTCTTCAATGCTGGATACATCCATGAGCATTTCATCCAGCTTTTCGATCAGATCCGCCTTAAGATTTCCGCCCTCCTTGATACGGGAAGCATTGAAATCCTCAAGGGCTCCCTTAAGGGCCTTCTCAAGATCGCCCCAGAGCTCCTTCTCGTCAATGTCCTGCTCATCAAGGGTGAATACCTCGGGATACCTCGAAAGATTCGAAACCCTTATATCATCCTCAAGGGAAAAATCCTTTGCCATCTCCCTTATATAATCCAGATAAGCCTTTGCTATCTCCCTGTTGTATTTCAGGCAGTAATTGTTTTCGGTATAATCCTCATAGGTGATGAAAACATCTATCTTTCCCCTGCCTGCGTACTCCCTTATGAGATTTCTCATGGATGCCTCAAAATAAGACAGCTTTTTCGGCATCTTGATGTTTATGTCCAGATATCTGTGGTTTACAGCCTTCATCTCCACGGATATCTTTCTGTCCTTATCGGCCAGGTCGAAATGACCAAAGCCGGTCATACTCTTTATCATTACTTTAATTCCTCTTCATTTGCATCGGGCTTTTTCACGCTGCCGGCAGGAAAAGCTTTCCCCTGCATGGTGAAATTAAGCATGAGGACCGCAAATACCATTATCGACGCGGCGATTATCAGTGATATCACGGGGTTCTTAACGAATCCCGCGATGAGATAGGCGATGAAGGAAACGCCTGCCGCAGTGACGGCATATGGCAGCTGCGTGGATACATGGGCAATATGATCGCACTGGGCCCCCGCCGATGACATTATCGTGGTATCGGAGATAGGTGAACAGTGATCGCCGCAGACAGCTCCTGCCATACAGGCCGATACACAGATTATGGCAAGCTCGCTTCCGCCCTCTAAGGGAAATGCCTTAAGACAGATGGGGATAAGTATTCCGAAGGTTCCCCAGCTGGTACCGGAGGCAAATGCCAGGAAGCAGGCTATAACGAATACTATCGCGGGAAGGAAGGAATGGAAGGATCCCTTGCTCTGATCCACCAGACCTGCCACATATTCGGCCGCTCCCAGCGAATCCGTCATTGCCTTAAGAGTCCATGCAAGCGCAAGTATTATGATGGCCGGAACCATGGCGATGAAACCTTCCGGAACGCAGGCCATGCAGTCCTTGAAAGCCAGCACCCTGCGGATAAGATAGAATATCAGCGTCAGAACAAGTGCAACGAAGGAACCGAACACAAGGCCCACCGAAGCGTCACAGTTTGCAAAAGCATCTATGAAAGTCTCGCCGGAGAAAAATCCGCCGCTGTATATCATTCCTATGACACAGCATATTATAAGCGAGATTATGGGGAATACGAGATCCACCACTTTTCCCTCGCCTTCACCTTTTTTTGAAGCTTCGTCTTCCCTGCCTGCTGCGGAATTTTTAACGGTGAAAAGATCTCCGTTAACGGCATTTTTCTCATGAGTTAGCATGGGCCCGTATTCGAGCTTTGTTGCGGTCATAAGCACCATCATCAGTATTGTGAGAAGTGCATAGTAGTTATACGGGATAGCCTTTATGAACAGCATGAGACCGTTTGTTCCCTCGGGTGCAAAACCCGAAACGGCAGCAGCCCATGAAGAGATGGGGGCTATGATACATACCGGGGCAGCGGTGGCATCGATCAGATAAGCAAGCTTTGCCCTTGATACCTTGTATCTGTCGGTTACCGGACGCATCACGCTTCCGACTGTAAGGCAGTTAAAATAATCATCTATGAAGATGAGACAACCTAAGAGGATGGTTGCAAGCTGGGCGCCGACCCTGCTCTTTATATGCTCGGAGGCCCATTTACCGAAGGCAGCGGAGCCGCCGGCCTTGTTCATGAGAGCCACTATTATCCCCAGAAAGACAAGGAATAAGAGGATGCCCACATTATAGGGATCCGCAAGCTGGGCCGTAAGACCCTCGTTAAAGATATGCACCAGTGTCCCCTCGAAACTGAACCCCGAGTAAAACAGGCCGCCGACTATTATTCCTATAAACAGCGAACTGTAAACTTCCTTGGTGATAAGGGCAAGTATTATTGCCACAAGTGACGGCACGAGTGCCCAGAATGTTGCCTGTACGTCCATTTTTTTCTCCTGTGATAAAAACTATCTCTGCTCCGAATTGAGTATCTCAACCATTTCACGGATCATCTCTTCATCCTTGAGCCTGAACAGAAACTCAACACGTCTGGAAGCATCCGCATCCACTTCACCGTTTGCCTTGTATATGGGATTGCTGTAGGATCTTCCGTTAACTGTTATGACCTGCTGCAGATCATCAAGCTGTCTGTTTGAAAGAACGTCACTTCCGGGATTTAAGCAGTACCTTGCAACCGAAAATGCTCTTTTCTGCGACAGCTCAAGGTTATAGATATAGGTTCCTTCCGTGTCGGTATGTCCCTCTATGATGATCTCCGAAACATAGTCCTTGTATTCGGGGCCCAAAAGGATCCTGCAGTATCTGGGAAGGAATTCATCCAGGAAATCCTTACCCGTATCCTTCAGTATATTCTGGTTATAGTCAAAAAGGATGCTGGCATCGAAGGTTATGGCCCCGGTCTTTTCATCCACGGCTATGGAAAGATTCGAATCGTCAAACTCTTCCTTCAGGGCTTCTATGAGCTCGCTTCTTACGCCGATGATGTTATCGAGCTTTGCCTGCTGTTCATCCATTATCTTCTGTAGCTCCGTTAACAGAAGCTGCTGCCTTTTAAGGGTCTCTTCCTTTTCCTCAAGTTCCCTCTGCTGGCTCACAAGGGTCAGTGCCTGTTCATTTAATAGTTCCTGCTGGGAGGCGACCAGCTTTCTCTCATCCTCCAGAGCATCCGACTGGATGATGAGCTCTTCCTCCTTGCCGAGGAGTTCGCTCTGTTTCTGATCGAACTGAATCTTTGCACGCAGCATCGTTACGGCGATTATCAGAACGAATATGAGAAGCAGGGCAGCCATCATATCCGAATAAGACAGCCAGTATGTTGTTTCTTCGTCTAATTTTTTCTTATGATCTCTGTTTCGCATTTTAATCCCTCAAAAGTCTTTAAATGTTTCCGGGTCTGTCAGAGGTTGTCACCTGTCTGTTATGCATACGCTCAAGAGAGTTTGAAAGCTGTTCCACCGCGGTGGATGCACGGTCAAAGGTCTTCTCAAGATATCTTGTGGATTCGGATACCACATTGGCCGTTCTGTCCGTTACATCCTGTATCTGCTCTATGGTATCCCTGAAATGCGTTTCAACGCTCACAAGGTTCTTGTCGATTATCTTGAAGGTCTCGTCAACGTTTTCGGGGGTCTTGACCGTAAGATCCTGAATGTCAGCAAGCAGTTTCTTTATCTCCTTTAACTGGTCGTTTAAGCTTGCCGAAGAGCTTTCAAGGGCCTGACGGTAATTGGTAAGATCCACAAGATACTTTCTCTCCTGCTCAACGAAAGCATCACTTGCAAGAGTGTTCTTCGTCATCATGTTGACAACCTTGCCCGTTTCTTCAAGGGAAAGACTTATCTTGTCCTGAATGGTGCTCACATCCTTGGTATAGGAATCAAAGGATGCAAGGATATTTCCCGCATATCTGTCTATCTCCTCGAGCTTGACGGCGGAATTACCCGTCTTCTCGAGTACCGTCTCAAGCTGTCTTGCGTTCTGCTGCTGCAGCTCGTAAGCCTTGCCTATGGTCTCCGAAAGAGCAACGAAGGAATTGTGCATGGACTTGTTCATCTCCTTGATGAACTGGTCAACTACCACCGCCAGGGCATCAAGCTGGTTTCTGGTGGCCATCATGCCGAAATCATTAATGGTCTTGTCGAATCTGTCGAACTGAGGGCTTAAGAATTCCTGAAGTCCCCTTGAAAGCTGGTGTGCCACTGTAACGGAGAGGGAATTGATGGCCTTGGTCTGGCTCTCCTGCAGTTCCATGAGCTTGTTGATGCCGTCCGTGGCCGTATCGGGAAGAACGTACTTCTTGTAATTTGTAAGGAAATTCTCCACGGCATCCTCACCGTCGTCGATCTTTCTCTTAAAAACATAGTTAAATACAAGTGAAAATACCATTCCGTATATGGATGTATGGAAAGCCACCTTAATACCGTCCATTAAGGGCGCGATACTGTTTGTGATCTCGGCGGTGGTGCCGGTTGAGAACTTCTCAAGACCCAGAGACAGACCTATGAAGGTTCCGAGGATTCCGAGTCCCGTCATGGCGCCCGCCACCTGGTTTAACATGTTACGGTGGATCACATTATCGGTGACTCCCGTATTTATATAATCCTCAATGTCACACTTATAATATGCATTCTTGGAATGAGCTATCCTGTTGAGCTCGTACTGGTAATCCGAAAACTGGGTGTTGAGGATCTTGTCGTTAAACAGGGCATGTGGGCTCTCATTGTACTGCTCCCATAAGAATTCATGAGAATTCATGGCATCGGTCCTTATTTTTGACGAAACCCTGTAGAGATCGCTTATGATCCTGTTCAAAGGCTTGAAGCAGCTGAAATTGCACTTTAAAAAAACTATGCCGGCGATCAGGAACAAAGCACCGTTAACGATAAGGTTTGCGATATCAAGCTTTTCGCCCCTGAAGAAATTCAGATATATGAATATCCCCAGAAGGACAATATAAACAACAAGCAGTATCCATTCGTATGACTTTTTGGTTCGCATCTTTTCCTCCCATGCCTATTTTCACTTAATATATTTATTATTTCTTTTCACGCGAAAAAACGATCTTCACAAAAAACCGCTTTTTATATTCTATAACAAATTCCCAAGGTAGACAAGCGGAATAATAGTATGATAAATTGTTTTCGGTCGTTTTGCCAAAACGGCCTTAAACAGGATGGAGGTGCTTTTATGGCTCTGGACGGGATCACCGTTTCCTGTATAGTACGGGAACTGAATGAAAAATTACAGAACGGCCGGATCTATAAGATCTCACAGACCGAATCCGATGAACTCCTTATGACGGTAAAATCCGCAGGAAACACATATAGACTGCTGTTAAGTGCCAATGCCTCTCTCCCCCTTTTATACCTGACGGATCTGAATAAGCCCGCGCCCCTTACCGCCCCGGGTTTCTGCATGCTCTTAAGAAAGCATCTGCAGAACGGAAGGATCACTTCCGTGACCCAGCCCGGTCTTGAAAGGATCGCGGTAATCACCATAGAACATTTAAACGAGCTTGGAGATGTCTGCACAAACTATCTGATAACCGAGCTCATGGGAAAACACAGCAATATCATCTTTACCGATGACAGTTACACTATCCTGGATTCGATAAAACATATATCCTCCATGGTAAGCTCCGTAAGAGAGGTGCTTCCGGGAAAGCCGTATTTCATGGTAAAAACGGAGGACAGGCTCGATCCTTATTCCGTTTCACAAACGGCTCTTTCGGATGCGCTCATTCATAAGGCAATGCCTGCATCCAGGGCTCTTTATACCACTCTCACCGGCTTCTCCCCGGTCATGAGCGAAGAGCTTCTCTTCCGGGCAGGACTTGATTCGGACATACCCGCAGCCGGTTTTGATGAGGAAGGGCTCAAAAGGCTCTGTGAGCATTTCCGGGCACTTATGGATGATGTGAAAACGGGAAACTTCACTCCCTGCATCATTTATGAGGATAAGGTTCCCGTCGAATACTCCGCTCTTCCCCTTTCCATGTACAAAGATCTTGAATCCGTGTCCTTTTCTTCCATATCGGACGTCATGGAGAAATACTATGCACAGAAGGAGCTCTATACCAGGATGCACCAGAAGAGCGCGGATCTTCGAAGGATACTCCAGACGCTCATAGAAAGGACTTCCAAAAAGTTCGATCTGCAGAAAAAGCAGCTTAAGGATACGGAAAAAATGGATAAGTACAGGATATACGGGGAGCTCATAAACATCTACGGCTACTCCGTTCCCGAAGGCTCGAAATCAATGACGGCGACGGATCATTATACCGGTGAGGAGATAAGGATCCCCCTTGACGATACCATACCCGTCCTTAAGAATGCAGCGAGGTATTTTGAGCGTTACGGCAAACTCAAGCGGACAAAGGAGGCCCTTACCGGTCTTATCAGCGAAACGGAGGCGGAGCTTAAACATCTCCTGTCGATCCAGCTGTCTGTGGATATGGCCCGGACCGAGGCCGATCTGTCCGAGATAAAGGAAGAAATGACAGAGGCGGGTTATATAAAAAAACATACCCGGCAGACAGGCCGGAAAAAGACCGTAAACAGGCCCTTACACTATCTGAGCCGTGACGGATATCATATGTATGTGGGAAAGAACAATTACCAGAACGATGACCTCACCTTCAACATGGGTACCGGAAACGATCTGTGGTTCCATTCAAAGAAATTCCCCGGTTCCCACGTCCTCGTAAAAACCGGCGGAAAGACCATGAATCTCGTTGAGGACAGCGTTTTTGAGGATGCCGCCGCTCTCGCCGCCTACTATTCAAAAGGACGTGACCAGAACAAGGTAGAAATAGATTATGTGGAAAAAAAGCATGTAAAAAAACCGGCCGGGTCAAAGCCCGGCTTCGTGGTTTACTATACTAATTATTCAATGTCGGCAGCGCCCGACATATCGATGCTTACCCCTGTTGAAGACTGAACACCTTCAGGGGCCCGGTCTGTCAGGAATACAGGATCACTGCCACAAGCTCCACCGTTTCATCCGAGGAGTTTTCGATCCCGTGTCCGGTTCCCGGGGGACATATCGTGACATCTCCCGCCGTCACCTTTTTTATCACACCGTTGTCATTATAATCGGCAGTCCCGGAGAGAATATGGAACAGCTCACTCTCTCCCTCATGCATGTGAAAGCCTATGCTGCAGCCCGGCTTTAAAACGATCCTCGAGAAAAGCCTTCCCTTCATGCATAACTCTTCGGGGCCGTTTATGAATTCGGTGATCTCTACCGTCCCCTTTCCGTCTCTCATATGCTCCTTAAAGACCTTTTTGCACTCATCCTTTTTTCTGATCATACCTGCCTCCGTTTAAGTATCTCTTTTCATTCCTTTATGATCAATTCATCCGCATCGCTCAGATACATTTTGACCCCGTCTTTTGAGCTGCGCAGTGTCCACAGCCCGTCGTCCTCTTTACTCCATTCCGCATCATGGTCGATATAACGGTTTCCGCCGTACCGCCCCGGATGAGCCCCCTGATCATACCTTACGATATAATCATTCTTAAGTATCTCCGAATCCTCATCCGCATAGATACGGAAATTAAACCAGTTATCCGGATCCCTGAAAGAAAAGGCATATCCGTCCTTTGTCTTTTTTATGTTAAGATCGTTTACATCATGCAGTGAATGCTCCGCCTCTCTTATCACTCCGCCTTTGCTTTCCTCACGCAGGTATTCCCTGGTGTATTCGATGTAAATACCCTCATAGGGTTCTCTGACCTTCTCCTCATAGCTTGTATACCGGCTGTTGGTGTAGACCTCCGAAAGATCCTGATACAGGTACATCTCGAGAACCAGTCCTGCCGATTCCCTGATCCCGTCAAAAAATGCCCTGTCATAGGACTTAAGATCCAGATCTTTTGGGATCCACAGGTTTCCGTTAACCTCCATTAACGGTCTGCTGTCCGGATCCCTGATATACTCATCGACCGCCTCACGGGCCTTATCGCTGAGCACCACCCGGGTCTTACGATCCTCTTCTCCCGATCCCTCTTCCGTTTCGGGAATATCGGGGGTATCCGTTATTTCTTCATCCTCACCGGGAAGCACCTCGTATCCCGCTTCTTCTATCGCAAGAACCAGCTCACCCGGAAGGAAGCACTGAACAAGATACTTATCCGTTGTCCCGCCGCCATACGCGGAAAAATCTGTCAGGAATCCGACCGAAAGATCCGTCAGCCTGCATTCATCCCATCTGTCGGAAAGTCCGAGGGATTCGGCCAGATAGGGCTCTATACAGATTTCGGGTATACCCCTTGGCGCAGCAAGATATACCGTATTCTCCCCGACCTCTATCTCAAAGCTCCGTTCTTCCTCCCCAAGCGAAAAATCGCCGAAAACACTGTCGGTAAGGTATTGCGGTCCGCTCGGAACATATCTGATATAGGCATTTACGGAAGTGACCTCCGCACCCTTAATATGTTCGTCAAGCCAGGCCTGCATCATTTCCCGGCCTCTGTTTTCCATCTCCTCAAGCTCGGCTTCCTCATACTGCGGCCCGTGACAGCTTGAAGCTCCCGAAAGGACCGCGACACAAAGCATCATGGCAGTTATCGTTATGATTTTCTTCATAGCTTTCATATCTGTGATCTCCTTTATCAACGCTCAGGATCTCCTGTTAAGATATCGTCCGATCCGCCTTCATGCTGCACCGGCCGTTTAACCTTTTCTTTCAGGTCAGCCGGCATATATCAGGCCGTCAAACAGGTCATCCGGGCTTTCCCCGTCAATGGACCATTCATAATCTTCAACATCAATATCCAGCCTGTAATAGGTCCCGTCCTCTGCCTCAAGAATCAGGATCCCGTCATCCTCATAATATCTGTAAGGTATAACGGCGGTTCCTTTTTTCAGGGTATCGCTCTCATAATCCCATTCTGCCGGATCCTTTTTTGTGGACTCTGCCTCTATATCCTTTACTGCCTTTATATCCCAGTAATCCTCGGGAATGAATTCATATCCGTCTCCGATAAGCTTTGGCATTCCGTCTTCGGATACCGTGTAATCTCCCATGAGCTGGTTGGTTCCCAGACAGTCGGTCCAGTACATTATCTTAAAGGACTCGGGATCAACCGGGATATAGCCCGGGATCTCATCAGATTTCTCATAGGGATACTGCATCATGAATCCGGGAGTCCCCGTAACAGAGTCAACATAAACCCAGGCCTCCGAATTGATCTCATATACATTAAGATCCCTGTATGCATCCTCATAACCGGCTACGACATACATATAATCCTTATCATCAAAGTGAACAAGATAAGCATCCGCCTCATAGCAGTACTCGGTCTCTTCAAGCTCGAAAACTTCCTCGTCCCAGCGTGCCGATACGATGTAATTATCGTCCGAATCATCCATGGGTGTAAGGGTTACCGAAACGGGTTCGACCTCTCCGTCAGCATCGAAATCATACCAGTACAGATTCTCGATATCGTTCCCCGTTGCAAGCTGTGCGATATAATTGTCGGGAACATCGGTATATTCTTCATTAAAGACCTCCGGATACTCATCATAAGCTACAAAGATCGTACACGGACCGTCATCAAATCCGGTCAGGGATCCGTTAAAGATCAGTGTGATGCCTTGATAATCTATGGTAAATGAAAGGCCGGCAATATCTCCGGTGACCTCATCCTGATCAAGGAAATCCTCTGTCAGGGGCAGTGCCTCTTCCTTCCACTCATCCACATAAAAATCATTTTCTTCGATCTCATTTTCCACTGCAGCAAGGAAGTCATCCGCAGAGCTTACAACATCCAGAAGATCTATGTTTTCTCCGGTCTCGGGATCGAGATTGATACCCCTTGCTTCACTGATCTGCCCCTCATCAAACCCGGTAAGATCATTGTATTCCGTAAAGGAAAGGACCTTTTTGTCCGCACGGTTTAAAAAGCGACTGAGATCATAGGAAAAACTCCGCCATTCATCCTCTTCTGGTTCATAGTTCTCATCTATGGATTTTTTGAGCCCGTCAAGCAGCATCGAGGCCGTCATACTGTTTTCCCAGTTCAGCTGCTTCAGTGTTTCCGAAAGCTCCGGATATTCATCCTCCGGAACAAAATAGAGATCGGCCGAAGTGGAATAATAACCCTGTTCGATCTGGTTCTCTTCCCCCTCGGGATAGTAATAATCATTTGCCCAGTAAAGAGGGATAAACTCCGATGCATCTTTCCTGTCCGTCTTGTTGTCAGCAGGCTTCTCCGGCTTCATGTCCCCGGGCTTTTCAGGTTCCGAAGGCTTTTCCGGCTCCGCAGACTTTTCGGGTTCCGCAGGCTTTTCGGGATCGGGAACATCAATCTGATCGCTTCCCGGGTATTCTTCAAAGCACTTTTCAAAGGTATTCCCTGACAGGTTCAGATCATCGGTATCCGCAAGCGTCCCTGAGAGATTCTCCATGGAGCATCCTATGATACTGCAGGATGAACCATCCAGATTAAAGTTGGTAAAACCGGTACAGTCATGGAAATCGGTATCAATAAACAGAAGATCCTCCGAAGCCGATGCCGATACGATGCCGTCCGAGCAGCTGTGAACATCGCAGCCCGTAAAGGTGATATGATCGGAGTAATCGGAAACCAGCGCATACACGCCGCAGCCGTAAAGTTCGCAGTCCGATACGGTGATATGATCCGAGCTTCCCACAAACAGAACGGAGCCTATACATTCTCCCGCTTCGGGATAATGTCCGAGGCTCAGACCATCAAGATGGATATTGCTGCAGTATTCAAAATTAAGGACATTGGCATGCCCCGGTACGCATACTACCTCTGCCGGATCATCGCTGTCACGGGATACTATTGTCAGGTCCCTGTAACCTACGATATGAAGTTCCGGCCCCTCGTATGCATCGCCGGCATATATGCCCTTTTCATCCGTTCCTTCTTCCCATTTCTCAAGATCAGCATCTTCTTCAAGCCATTCCGTCAGGTCATACATCCCGGGTGCAAGAACTACCGTAACCCCATCGTCTATGGCACCCATCATCTCCCCGACGGTTTCTACCTCAACAAACAGCTTCTGTCCCCCGGCCGCTTTTACCTCACCGGCGGCAAAAGCACTCAGTCCAGCTGTGGCAGCCACTGCCGCTGCAAGCATAATGATCCTCTTTTTCACCTTTTCCTCCTTCTGTCCTTTTAAGACCTTTATATTTGTATAAAAAATCCGTTTACGATATCTGTTCATAAAACAGGTTATCCGCATACATGTCCTGCGGCATATATCCGCCGTACAGAGACATATTTATGATATAACCGGATCAGGAAATATCCGGCCTCTCTTCCGTAAAGATCCCCGCAAGCCTCGGGAGAGAGAACCTGTTCATAAAAAGCTCGCATTTGCACAACAGCGCGAAGAAGATATGCCTGCCCTGGCCGGACAGGGATTCGTAATTCCCCTGGCCCTTGGCCAGAATCACATCGGCTTCGTCAAGTGCCTTCCTCGCTTCCCCGGACAAAAGTCCGTAAACGGTTCCCGCCACCGCTTCCCCGTTGGGTATTATCTCTGCGACCTTTGAAAGTCCCGAGTACTCCGCATCATCAAGGGTGGCATCATTCAGGACGGGTTTTCCCCGGACCATGGCCTTTATCCTAAGATGCGGAAATCTCTTCTTTAACTCCTCTAACATGAGCCTGTCGATGACTATCTCCCCGCAGTTATCGCAGATCAGGAGAAAAACCTTTCCCATTTCACATTCCTTAAGGAAGGACTCATAGGTCTCTTCATCCCTCTCACTCATTCCGGTATCGCCAAAGAGAGAAATAAACTCATCCTTATCCACATGATTCATGGCACCGAAATCGATATAATTGCCGATACGGGCCATGACAAGGGCTTTTGCCAGGGGATCCTCCGATCTTTCGATCTCCTGCCTTAACCCCTCCTCCATTTTAAGTACCAGATCA
Source organism: Lachnospiraceae bacterium (assembly GCA_024682555.1). Lineage (GTDB taxonomy): Bacteria > Bacillota > Clostridia > Lachnospirales > Lachnospiraceae > UBA2868. The sequence continues at coordinate 25,897 of JAIKZD010000118.1, forward strand.
TTGTACTGTTTCTTGATATCGGTATAATCCGCACCCTTGCCGAAGTATCTTTCATGGACCCTGTTAAACTGATATACCAGATACGGACTGGTATCATCTTCCCTTCTGTTATCGATCAGAGCTTTTATCTCGGCAAGATATTCGGCGTTGTCTGTCTTGTTCAGCTGTCTGTCATACAGGCATTTTGCGCAGCTGTCCGGAATCCTCATGAATATCGTCTTCCTTGTCTTACATTATTTTCCGTGTATAAACCGGTCCGTATTTACGTAATCTCTATCTTAAAGCACAAAGGCCTGTCGGATCCCGTTTTTTTGCCGGTCACTATATGCAGCCCCTCTTTATCCCTTCTGACATCCTTAACCTTAAGATCCCCGAGTACCTCTACTGACCCCGTGATAAAATCATGTTCACCTTTTATCTTAAGTGTCCTTATGACAAAGCTTTCCGAATCTGGTCTCATACAGAATGCATACAGGAAACCGTCTTTGTATGTGAATCTGTAATCCGATGAGGTAAACTGTTTCTCATCATTATCCATGAACGCCCCCTCGGGATTGTTCACATCTCCCTCGCCGAACACCCTGAAGGGAACGGTACCGTATATCCCCTCACCGTTTATCTTCATCCATTTTCCGGTCTCCTTAAGCACCGCTCTTTCTTCATCGGTGATGGAGCCGTCCGGCTTCGGGCCTATATTTAACAAAAGCATCCCGTTCTTGCTGACTATGTCCACAAGATCGCAGATTATCTGTCTTGCGGGTTTAAACTCATTGTCCTTTGTATAACCCCAGGAATGCTTTCCTATGGCGGTATCTGTCTGCCAGGGAACCGGAGATATCCCGGTAAGGGCACCTCTTTCAACATCGAAGGTGGCCACACCCGGCGCAAAGGCCTCGTGTTTATAATTTATGGTCACCTCGGTGCCCCATTCCTCTGCCCTGTTGTAATAATATGCACACAGCTTTTTGAGATAGGGTTTAAAGGGAGCGATATGTATCCACCAGTCAAAATAGAGTATCTTCGGCTGATACTTATCTATCAGCTCGCAGGTCCTTACAAGCCAGTCCTCAAGCCATTCTTCAGTGGGAACTGCCTTGGTAAAAGTATCCTGAGTGGTGGTAAATACAGCATCGGAAAAAAGCTCGGGACATAAATAGGCGGGGCCGTAAAAATCCCTGTATTCTTCATCCGTAACATCGCTCTCAAAGGCCCTGCCCATATTCATGAAAAAGAAATGCTCCGCCCTGTGGGTCGATGCGCAGAATACAAGTCCCTCGGCTTCGCAGGCTTTTTTGAGCTCACCTGCGATATTCCTGCAGGGACCCATTTTGGCGGCGTTCCACCTGTTGAATTCCGTGTCGTACATTGCAAATCCGTCATGGTGTTCACAAACGGGCATCACATATTTTGCCCCCGCTTCCTTAAAAAGAGCCGCCCATTCCTCTGCATCGAAGTTTTCTCCCCTGAACATGGGGATAAAATCCTTATATCCGAATTCCTTCTGATCCCCGAAATGCTTTCTGTGAAAGTCGTATTCATGATGGGCCGGATCATACATATGCCTTGAATACCATTCGTTGGAATATGCGGGAACGCTGTAAAGTCCCCAGTGGATAAATATCCCGAACTTGGCCTTATAGTACCAGTCCGGGGTCTTATGACAGGACAAGGATCCCCAGTCTGCCTTATAGGGGCCCGCTCCGATCGTCTCATCGATCATCTTAAGATATTCTTTATGATCCATTCCATCCTCCGTAACAAATTAAAGATCCCGAATCACTTAACGGGAAAAACACATTCATCGATCTGCCGCAGTTCCTCTCCGGTAAAGCTTATATTGTCTATCGCCTTAATATTGTCTCTGATCTGGGAAGGCTTTGATGCTCCTATAATGACCGAGGTCACGGCTTCATCGTGAAGGAGCCATGCAAGGGCCATCTCCGCCATTTTCTGTCCTCTGTTCTTTGCGATGAGATCAAGTTTTCTGATCATATCCGTCTGACTGCCGTCGACCTGCTCTGCCTTAAGGAATCTTCCGTCGGTCTTTACCCTGCTGTCCTCGGGGATCCCGTTAAAATACCTGTCGGTAAGCCTCCCCTGCGCCAGAGGCGAAAAACATATAATCCCCTTTCCGAGCCTGAAGGAGGTTTCCTTAAGACCGTTCTTTTCAATCGTCCTGTCAAGGATGTTGTAGCAGTTCTGATTGATCACGAAGGGCACATGTCTTTCCTCAAGAATGGCCGCAGCTTTTTCCAGGGTCTTTCCGTCATAATTGGAAAGACCGGCGTACAATGCCTTACCGCTCTTTACGATCTGTTCAAGAGCCCCCATCGTCTCCTCAAGAGGTGTGTCCGGATCCATCCTGTGATGGTAGAAAATATCAACATAATCAAGATTCAGACGTCTTAAGGACTGATCTAAGCTCGCTATCAGATACTTCCTGCTGCCGTGGTCGCCGTACGGCCCCTCCCACATATCATATCCGGCCTTTGTGGAGATTATCAGCTCATCCCTGTATGCCGGAAGATGCTCCTTTAAGATCCTGCCGAAATTCGACTCCGCACTTCCCGGTTTGGGGCCGTAGTTGTTTGCAAGGTCAAAATGGGTGATCCCGTTATCAAAGGCGGTAAAGATCATCTCCTCCATATTGGCATAGACCCCCGTATCTCCGAAGTTATGCCAGAGTCCCAGGGACAGGGCGGGCAGCAGCAGCCCGCTGTCCCCGCACCTGTTATATTTCATTTTTTCATATCTGTTCTTATCCGGTGTGTACATTTTTTCTCCTATACGAACCTTACCGCGGTTCCGTACGCCATTACCTCGGCGGCACTCTGCATGATGGCCGATGTTGCATATCTCATGCATATAACGGCGTCCGCTCCGAGATTCTGTGCCTCGGAAACCATTCTCTCCGTAGCTATATTCCTTGCGGTCTCCATCATCTTGGTGTAATTGCCAAGCTCTCCGCCGACAAGGGTTTTAAGCCCCGCACCGATATCCTTTAGCGCATTGACTGTCTGTATCGTGCTTCCCTTTACCACTCCGAGAACCTCATAACTTCTTCCCGGGATATTTTCCGTTGTTGCAAGCAGCATGTTAATACCTCCTTTTCCTCTCTGTAAAAATATTTACCGGAATATGATAACATATTGCCGTATATAACAATACCTCTCCTTTGTATGCACTTATTTTTTACAGAGATCATATC
>JAIKZD010000135.1 GCA_024682555.1 Lachnospiraceae bacterium
TCATCTGCGGTTAGATGAAGACATCCTGAAGGCCCTTGGAGAATTATCGATCAATTATGTGTTCCAGCCTATTTTCTTTCCGGACGGAAAGACGGTTTATGCCTGGGAAGCCCTCATGCGCCCCACACAGAAGACGGTCCTTGAACTCATAAATGAGTATATGGAGGCCGGAAACCTGCATGTTCTGGAGGTAGCCACCCTGTTTGGCGCCATGCAGGCCTATGTTTTACGGGGATACACGGAAAGAGTTTCAATCAATTCCTTTCCCAATGACTGTCTGAGACAGGACGAGGCGGATGTCTTCCTGGAATACTACGGCAACAGCATCAGGGGAAGGATGATCATCGAGAATCTGGAATATCCCTATTTTTCCTATGAAACCTGGCTTATGAAGAAGGCATCCATCAAGGCCATGGATAATCTTCTGTCCGCCGATGATTTCGGAAGCGGGATCAATGACATGGAGAGGATCGATATCATGGAACCCGATATCGTCAAGCTTGACAGGGAACTGATCTCCGGTATAGATCATGACCCGGAGAAACAGAATAACGTGGCTCGTCTTGTATCTGTCTTTCATTCAAAAAACATCCTTGTGGTTGCGGAAGGTGTCGAGGAGAAGGAGGAATTTGATTATCTTCTGGGACTTGGGGTAGATTTCTTCCAGGGCTTCTATCTGGCACGTCCCGCCTGAATGACGGAAAATACAGGGGGTATGATATTGTATTGATACATCCCACACCTTCCGGGTGTGGGATATTTTATAAGACTACATTTTCCGGCGGCAGATGCCGATATTTTTTTTAGAGTGTACCCCCGGTTAAGCAAATAAAGGACAGGATACCGGTAAAACATGAATAAATGAGTTGCGATTAATCGTACTCCGGGGAATGTGGTATAAAATAAGTTAAAAGTTTGGAAAAAAGGATGCAAAACATGCATATCATATCAAAGAAAAAAGCTATATTATCAGCCGGGCTGGCTGTGGTTCTAGCACTTTCTTCCTGTGCCCCCGCTGCGACCTCTGCGGAGGATCCCACGGAGACTCCCGTAAAGACGGCAGAGTCCGTGAGCGGTGCGGTGAACTTCGATCATGAACTGGATTCATATGAGCCGAAGAAAGATCATTACAGCTTTTACTTCACCTATAAAACCGTTCATCCCTGGTGGGATGCCGTTGCTCTGGGGATGGAGGATGCCCAGCGCCAGTTTCTGGATAAGGGTATAACCGTCACTTATGAGTATATGGCTACGGATGCCGCTTCTGCGCAGAATCAGACCATAAGGCTGCATGAGGCGGAGAAAAAGGATTATGACGTCATAGGAGCTGATGTCGCGGATGAGGAAGTCATTTCACCGATCCTTGATGAAATGGCGGAATCGGGAGTAAAGGTCATGACCTTTTCAAGTTCCGATGCGGCAGAAGGCTGTAAACGGATCGCCTATGTGGGGAATACACATAATTATCAGGATGGTGCGGATCTGACCGAAGCCCTTTGCAAAAAGCTCGATCATAAGGGAAAGGTTGCCATCCTTGTAGGCAGCAGAGGAGCACCCTGTCACGAGGACCGTGCCATGGGAGCAGCGGATACCATAGCAAAATACAGCGGCATGGAGATCGTGGCCAAAGAGTATGACATGGATTCCATTGATCTGGCTTACGATCTGACACTTAAGATCCTTGATGAACATCCTGACTTAAACGGTATTATCTGCTGTAACATGAGCAACCCCGTCGGGGCGGCAAGAGCGATCACGGAAAGGGGCAGCAGTGCCGTTATCGTCGGAATGGATCACGATGAGGAGGCTCTTGGCTATTTAAAGGACGGGATCATTTACTGTCTGGGAGTGCAGGATTGTTATTCCATCGGATTTGATACGATCCAGACCGCGGTCAAGATCGCGGACGGGAATCTGCCCGGTGAACTGTTTCCGGAGAAAAAAGATGAGATAACAACGGTGATATATCAGGAAGACGCGGCTCTGATGCTGGAGCTTTTGTATGGAGATATTCTATGAGTCAGAAGAGGCAGATAACAGACAAGACAATTCTTATGACAGCGGTCATCGGCATCATGGTGGTTCTGACAATGGTGACCGCCAATACGTTATGGTCCTCAAGGCAGACCGGGGCCGCAACGGATGAAGCGGTTTCGACCGTCAGCTACTTTTATCTTGAGGCGATGGCAGACCGTCGGGCCAAGACCATCACAAACCTGATAAACAGCAACTTTGAGCAGATGGAAAAAGCGGTTTCCTTTATCGCGGATGAAAGGCCGGGTTCACAGGATGAACTGCGTCACGGGATCGGAATGGTCAAATCGTTACTGAATCTTAACCGGTTTGCCATGGTGGATGAAGAAGATGTCGTGTACACGCAGTATACTACCTATACCGGCAGGAGCCGTCATGCCTTTCTGACCGATGAGCACTTAAATGACAGGATCATAACGACCACATCCATCTACGGTTCTTCAAAACAGCTCTGTCTTGCCATTCCGACACCGGATCTGACTCTTATGGGCAAAAAATTTAAAGCCTGTTTTGTCCAGATGGACATCAATGAGATCGTCAACCTTCTGGCTTTCGACGATCAGGGCAGAACCCATTTCGCTCTTTATACAAAAAACGGCGGAAATCTTTCCGGTACCGAGCTGGGACCTGTCATCCTGGAACGGAACTTCTTTGATGCGCTGAAGGGCGAAGTATCCGAAGAGGTCTGGGAGGAAAATCTTGATCATTTCGAAAACGAAGAGGAAGGGACCGTCACCTTTGATCTCGGGGAAGCGGAAGAGACGCTCTGCTATGTGCCCATTCAGGGCACGGGCTGGGAAATGGCAGTCCTTATCAGGGAAAGCGTCATTCAGGATCAGATCCGCTATATCAGCGAACGAAATGTCAGAAACAGCAGATATCAGATAGGGTTCACGCTTGTGGCAACACTGGGACTTGCAGCCGTTCTTCTGCTGCAGCTCAGAAGGCTTTCCCACGACAAACTCGAAGAAGAGAAGGAAACCAGCAGGACTTTTCAGAATATGGCAAATACGGATTCCCTGACCGGTTTAAAGAACAAGCTTTCATACACCGAGACCGAAGATGCCGTAAACAGCAGGATTAAGGAGGGGGAACTTCAGAAACTGGCGGTTGTGATCGGCGATATCAATGGTCTTAAATATGTCAATGATACTCAGGGTCATGCCGAAGGAGATAAGCTGATAAAGGATGCGGGTAATCTTATCTGCGAATATTTCAGACAGGGTGAGATATTCAGGATAGGCGGAGATGAATTTGCTGTCATCCTTCAGGGAGAAGGATTTGACCGGATGTCAGAGACCATAGATGAGTTTAACCGGAAGGTTGAGGAAAACATAAAGGAAAACAAGGTGGTCGTTTCCATAGGTTATTCGGTTCTGAAAGATACGGACGGGCAGATCGGGGATGCTTTTGAAAGAGCGGATCAGATGATGTATGAACGCAAGAAGGAACTGAGGGCCATGGGTGCAAAGACCGGCCGGTGATCCGGCATGTAATTTTGCTTAAACCACATCGTATAATATGATATAATATCAGACACCACATTTTTTGACCGGTATCGAAGGGAAGACGATTTATGGACGCTAATGGTTTAAATCCGGAACAGCAGGCTTTGCTTGCAAGCATTATGGGAAAATCTCCGCAGGCGGGCGGCGGTGCCGCATTTACTGCCGCAAACGTGAATCCTGCTCCTGCGGCGGCTCCTTCCCCTGCTACTGCGGCACCTCCTGCAGGCGGTAATCCGGGAAGGATACTTTCACAGGCAGAAATCGATGCCCTCATCGCATCGATCGGATGACCCGCGGATGACGGGATATATTTAAGGACTTAAACGGGTCATGGAGACGGATAACAAAAAAAAGTTTAACAGAACGATCATATCTGTTATTTTCGCAACGGTATGCTTTCTGGTGCTGGGAATGCTGTATATGGTTCTTGTCAGACGCGATCTGGCGTCCGAAAGAGAGCGCCTTAGCTATATGGCCAGAAATGAAGCCGAGCATATCGTAACCACCATTGACTGTGTAATGGCAAGGACCAATACATTAAAAGCTCTTATACAGGATCATAACGGTGACACTTCTTTTTTTAATCAGGTTGCAATGGATATTTATGATTCCGTTATCGAGGAAACCGGTGTTACCCTGAAGAATTTTGCAGTCGCCCCGGGCTGTATCGTTTCGGATGTTTATCCCCTTGAGGGAAATGAGGCTCTGGTCGGTTTTGATTTTCTTGATACGCGTCATACCGGGAATGCGGAGGCCAAAAGAGCGTATGAACAGGGACGTACCATACTGACAAACCCCTTTGAACTGCTGCAGGGAGGATACGGCATGGGCGGCAGATCGCCCGTTATCCTCAGATACGGAGACGAAACGGAGCTGTGGGGACTTGTCACCGTTACCATCGATTTTGACAACCTGATGCAGGTACTGAGACTTGATAATCTTGAGGGCATGGGAATGAATTATGCCCTGTCATATATAGATCCGGAAGGCGGAAGCCACATCATGCAGGCCAAAGGTTCTCTGGATGATAAGGCCGTAAGAACACAGTTTGAGGTACGAAACCTCACCTGGGAGCTTGCGGTAACACCCAGGAAAGGATGGATCTCGGTATGGCGGGTGGCGCTGTCCACGGCCCTTCTTCTGATGATTTCCGGATTTGCGGGCTTGTTTGCCAATATAATGCTGCAGCTGCGTGATACCAATGCGATCCTTTTGCAGCTTTCCATCACGGACCGGCTTACGGGGGGACTTAACCGCAGAGCTTATGAAGATGCGCTTTCGGAGCTTTCGGAAAAGCCGGCCGCTCCCGATTTTGTATATATTTCGGCTGATCTTAACGGATTAAAACGGGTGAATGATACCCTTGGGCATCCTGCCGGGGATGAGCTTATAAACGGTGCGAAAGAATGCATGCAGAAGGCTATCGAAGGGCATGGGGAACTGTACCGCATCGGCGGAGATGAGTTTGCCGCCCTTATATATGCGGATGAGAGCCTGCTGACAGAGATCATCGAAAAGATGGAATCCCTGGTAAAAGAATGGAAGGGAAAAACAGTGAAGGAATTGTCTTTATCGATAGGATATGCATCCATCCGCGAGTTTCCCGAGGCAACGGTGAGAACCCTGATCAAGAAAGCGGATGAAAGAATGTATGCCGCAAAGAAAGAATACTATGATACCGCAGGTATCGACAGACGCAGGTATTAAACGGGACGGATCAGGAGAGACCGTTATCCGGTAAAGCTGACTGCATATTTCCGTCGGCGATGGATTTGTCCACCCACAGCTGAAGCGTATCCACCGAGAGGGAGATCTTTTCGAGAGTCTTTTTGATCTCGAAAAAATCATTATATTCATCGGGAGTCACCAGACCATCTTCCACGATCTCGAGAAGGCGGTCTTTTTCTTTGTTCATTTTGTTAAGGGAATTAAGGGTTTCTATGGCTATCTGGGCAAGATCCTTGATCTTTACCTCGGGAATGTACTGCCTGCCTATGGGACATTCGTTGGAACAGTAGTAGTTGCAAAGCTCCGGAGCCTTATAGCATTCGGCCAGAGCGATCACATCATCGGGCTGAACGGAGACCTTTCCGTTCTCGATCTTTTCTATCTTGGCGGCTGAAATAAAGCCGATGTTCTCACTTGCCTTTTCACGTGTGAGTCCCAGATCCTCACGAAGTTTCTGGTAGACCGATTTATCGTCCTTGTTTGATTTTCTGCCCATTTCTGTTCCTCTCGGATGTTTTTGATCTATTTTGCTTTTTTTTCGGATATCATCGCCCGAATCCGCCGGTAAAGGCATTTATCCGGGACAGATTCAAGTATATATTAATATCGTGGCAAGTACAACAGACAAACACCGGCAAACCCTGTTATGAGAGGAGGACCGAAAGATGGAAAACACTATGAAATGGATCATTCTCGGAGCACTGATACTCTACGTTGTATCCCCCTTTGACCTGGCACCGGGTCCTGTGGACGATATCATCGCAATACTGATCTATATGCTGGCAAACAGGAGACATCCTGCCCTTTATGTATCAGATGATGAAGACCACGGGGATACGGATCTTCCCTTATGATCTTTCCTTATAAGCAGGGATCGGGATATCTCATCTCAGCGGAGAATATCCGCTATCTCCGAAGGGGTATGTGCAAATATACCGGCTCCGTTTTTTAGGAGCTGTTCTTTATCGCGGAATCCCCACAGGACAGCTATGCACGGGAGTCCCGCGTTTGCGGCGGTCTGAAGATCCACCTCCGAATCTCCCACATATACCGACTCTTCCGGGGGTGAGTGAAGCTCCTTAAGGGCGGCGTACACGGTGTCGGGGGCCGGCTTTCTTCTGATGCCCGGTTTTTCTCCTATGGCAACGGACACGCAGTCGGAAAAGAACCTTTCATTCAGCTCCTTTACGGCGGAGTCGATCTTGTTGGAGACTATGGCCATCTTAAAGCCCCGTTCATAAAGGACCTTCATGAGACCGGGGATCCCGTCATAGGGCCTTGTCCTGTCAAAACAGTGTTTATCATAATGCTCTTTAAAGACAGGGATCATTTCTTCTATGAGCGCATCCGGGGTGTCCGCGGGCGCAGCGCATTTCATGGCATACTTTATGCCGCTTCCGAAAAAATTCCTGTATTCGTTTCTGTCTCTTTTGGGAAGTCCGAAAAGGGAAAAGACATGATTGACCGAATCCGTAAGGTCATCAAGAGTATTGAGGACTGTTCCGTCCATATCAAATATCACGGTGTTGATCTTTTTCATAAATGGAGCATACGGGACTTGAACCCGTGACCTCCACACTGCCAGTGTGGCGCGCTCCCAGCTGCGCTAATGCCCCCGATGAAGATTATTATATCATATCTGTCAATTATCCGGGTATAGGGAAATTAAATAACACTCAGATTTATTTTTTTGCATTGACGAAACCCTTACAACAATATATTGTATATAGGTACATAAATAACGGTCATATCTTGTGACCGGTTTCATATCGGGAGGATGAAAATGAAAAAAATTATTTCGTTGCTTCTTGCAACAGCAATGACATTCACTCTCTGTGCATGCGCTTCGACGGCGACTGCTCCGGCACCTGCCGCAAATGACGGGGAGAAAGAAGAAGCATCAGGCGATAAGCTTGATATCAAGGCAGGTTTCATCTGTCTTCATGATGAGAATTCAACCTATGACTTAAACTTCATCACGGCAGCCAAGGAAGCCTGTGAAGAGCTGGGCGTAGAAGCCATAATCAAGACTAACATTCCCGAAGGTCAGGAATGCTATGATGCAGCGTGCGAACTGGTAGATCAGGGCTGCGGATATGTATTTGCCGATTCTTTCGGACATGAGGATTATATGATCGAAGCTGCCAAGGAATATCCCGATGTGCAGTTCTGTCATGCAACGGGAACAAGGGCACATACCGAACAGCTTGATAACTTCCACAATGCTTTCGCTTCAATATATGAGGGACGTTATCTTTCGGGTATAGCCGCAGGAATGAAGCTCAACGAGATGATCGAAGACGGGACCATCACAGCCGACCAGGCAAAGATCGGTTACATCGGAGCATTTACATATGCAGAGGTTATAAGCGGATATACATCCTATTTCCTCGGTGCCCGTTCCGTATGTCCCACCGCAACCATGGAAGTTACCTTCACGGGTTCATGGTATGATGAGACAGCAGAGAAGGAAGGCGCTACAAAGCTTATCTCGGACGGCTGCGTATTCATATCCCAGCATGCCGATTCAATGGGAAGCCCCACGGCCTGTGAAAATGCAGGTGTTCCCAACAGCTCCTACAACGGACCTACGGATGCCGCATGTCCCGAGACCTATATTTCATACTGTAAGATCGACTGGACACCTTATTTCAAGGATTCCATCACCATGGCAGCAAATGGCGAAGCCATTCCGGTTGACTATATCGGAACCCTTGAGACCGGCTCGGTCGTTATAGACCATTTCGGAAAGAATGCCGCAGAAGGCACGGAAGAAGCCGTTGAAGCAGCAAAAGCCGATCTTATATCCGGCAAGCTCCATGTATTCGACACAAAGACCTTTACGGTGGACGGTGAGGAACTTACGACCTACACTGCCGATGTTGATACGGATGCAAACTATGAAGGCGATCATGAGGCCATTAAGGACGGTTACTTTAATGAGTCCGGTGAAGGCATGAGAAGTGCGCCTTACTTTGATCTCCAGATCGACGGTATAACACTGCTTGATACCGCATTTTAATGCCGCAGGGAGGGAAATAACCCTTGGAACACAAAGAAACCGTGCTTGAGATGCGCGGTATCAGTAAAAGATTTGATACAACATGGGCAAATACCGATGTGGATTTTGACCTCTATAAGGGCGAGATCGTGTCGCTGCTCGGTGAGAACGGCAGCGGTAAGACGACCCTTATGAACATACTGGCAGGGCTGTATTACCCTGACAAGGGTCATATATTTGTCAACGGCAGGGCAGTTGTGATAGACTCCCCTGCCGGGGCATATGCCCTCGGTATAGGTATGGTCCATCAGCATTTCAAGCTGGTGGATGTTTTTACCGCATGGGAAAACATAATCCTCGGGGAAGAGGGAAAGTATGATGTCGCAAAGGCGAAGGAACGCATAAGGGAGATCTGCGACAGATACGGCTTTGTCGTTGACCCCGACAAAAAGATCTATAACATGACGGTCTCCGAGAAGCAGACCGTGGAGATCGTTAAAGTGATATTCCGCGGAGCGGATATCCTTATCCTTGATGAGCCTACGGCTGTTCTTACACCCCAGGAGACAGAGCGCCTGTTTGATGTGATGCGTAACATGAGGCAGGACGGCAAATCCATCATTATCATCACACATAAACTGAATGAGGTAATGGCGATATCGGACCGCGTGGTCATTCTTCGCGGCGGCCGTTATATCGGCCAGCTGGAGACGGCTAAGACCAATCCGCAGGAAATGACGGATATGATGGTGGGACATTCCGTTGTTCTTGATATTGAGCGTCCGGAACCGGTGAATACCGTAAAGAGACTCATCGTAAAAGACTTGAATGTTACGGATGCGGACGGCGTAAAGAAGGTCAGTGATGTGAACTTCTACATGAATTCCGGTGAGATATTAGGCATTGCGGGTATTTCCGGAAGCGGGCAGAAGGAACTCCTGGAGGCTATTGCCGGGATACAGAAGACGGATTCGGGTTCCGTATTATACGTGGATGATGACGGAAACGAGAAGGAACTGGTGGGAATGCATCCCAGAGACATAAGAGAACTCGGTGTCGAGCTTTCTTTTGTCCCGGAGGACAGACTGGGCATGGGACTTGTGGGCAACATGGATATTGCCGAGAACATGATGCTCAGGACTTTCGGCGAGAGCCACAAATGGTTTACGGACAGGGCGAAACCGAAAAAGATAGCCGGTAATGTGGTGGAATCACTGGAAATATCCACACCCGGGCTGAACACTCCGGTGAGGAGGCTTTCGGGTGGAAATATACAAAAGGTGCTTGTGGGACGTGAGATATCTTCGCATCCCAAGGTACTGCTTACGGCCTATGCGGTCAGAGGCCTTGACATCAACAGTTCATACAAGATCTATGATCTCATCAATGATCAGAAGAAAAAAGGCGTGGCTGTTCTGTTCGTGGGAGAGAATCTTGATGTCTTAATGCAGATAAGCGACAAGATCATGGTATTGTGCGACGGCAGAGTCAGCGATATCGTGGATGCCAAGAAAATAACCAAGAATGAGATCGGTCTCCTGATGACCAGTCTGGAAGGAGCGGGGCACAGTGAACAGTAAAGCCGGAGAGCCTTTGATACACCTCACAAAGCGCGGTGCCATAAAAAAGCGCAAAGCAATGATGATAAGGGTGAGTGCAGTCATCATTGCTCTTATAGTCTGTGCATTTGTTACCGGCATTACCACCGGGATAAATCCCATCGAGGTATATATTTCGATAGTTGCCGGTGCATTCGGATCCTCACGTAAAGCCTGGATAACACTGCAGGATACCTCCATCCTTCTGATAATAGCCCTTTCCCTCACTACGGCATTCCGAATGAAGTTCTGGAATATCGGCGGTGAAGGCCAGGTGCTGATGGGAGGCCTCGGTGCGGCGGCCTGCATGATCTGCCTTGACGGGAAGCTTCCCAATGCTGTCGTGATCATCTTAATGATCATCGCCTCCGTGGGACTCGGAGCCCTGTGGGGATTCTTCCCCGCTCTGTGCAAGGCTATGTGGAATACCAACGAGACTCTGTCCACTCTTATGATGAATTATATCGCAACCCAGCTTGTACTGTTTTTTACCATACTCTGGGAAGTTCCGAAGGGCTCGGGCAAGATCGGGATCATCAATCAGGATTCACATACCGGATGGCTTCCCCAGCTGTTTGGTTCAAAGTATCTGCTGCCTGTCCTGGTTGCCGTTATAGTGACCGGGTTTGTACACATATACATTCAGTATACGAAACACGGATATGAGACAAGGGTTGTGGGAGAATCTCCCAGGACCTCCGTTTATGTGGGCATCAACGTAAAAAAGGTTTATATCCGCACCATGCTTTTATCCGGATCGATCTGCGGACTTGCGGGACTGCTCCTTGTGGGAGGCATAAATCATACCCTCACTTCGACCATATCCGACGGCAGGGGATTCACTGCGGTTTTGGTATCCTGGATGGCACAGTTCAATCCCTTTGCGATGATACTTACCAGTTTTATCATTGTATTTATGGACAGGGGTGCGGGAGAGATCGCCACAAGGTTTGATCTGAACCAGTCATTCGGCGATATCCTCACGGGTATCATCCTGTTTTTCATAATAGGCAGCGAATTCTTTATCAATTACGAAATTCATTTTAGAAAGTTCAAGGAGAGTTGATATGACAGGATTTCTCGCATTCATTCCCAGGGCAGTGGCACAGGGCATTCCGCTTATGTTCGGCTGCACCGGCGAGATCGTTACGGAAAAATCAGGCAACCTGAATCTGGGACTCCCCGGCGTCATGTATGTGGGCGCCATAAGCGGGGTGATCGGATCCTTCTTTTATGAAAAAAGTGTGGGAGACGGTGATGTGAACGCCGCCCTTGCCATACTGATCCCTCTGCTCTGCTGCATAGCCGGCTCCCTCATCATGGGACTTATTTATTCCGTCCTTGTCATAACCTTCCGTGCCAATCAGAACGTCACGGGACTTGCCATGACGACCTTCGGCGTCGGTTTCGGAAACTTTTTCGGCGGTTCACTTATAAAGCTTTCCAAAGCCGACCTGCCTTCCATCTCCCTTTCAAAGACAAGCAACTGTTTCAGGGCACAGCTTCCCTTCGGAAAGGGGCTCGGGATCTTTTACGAGCTGTTCATGTCCTATGGTTTTCTGGCCTACACCGCCATAGCCGCGGCTCTTATCGTTGCGTATATCTTTAAAAGGACCCGGACGGGACTGAACCTGCGTGCAGTCGGGGAAAACCCTGCGACAGCGGATGCGGCCGGGATCAATGTGACAAAATACAAATACATATCGACCTGTGCCGGCTGTGTCATCGCCGGACTGGGGGGACTCTACTATGTCATGGATTATGCCTGCGGAGTATGGTCAAATGATGCATTCGGAGACAGGGGCTGGCTTGCCATAGCCTTAGTCATCTTCACGCTCTGGAAATCGGATCTGTGCATACTTGCATCCATACTTTTCGGCGGACTGTATATACTGTACCTGTATATACCCACCGGTATGGAGCATATGGAACTGAAGGAGCTTTACAAGATGATCCCCTATGTTGTCACCCTTGTGGTGCTCATACTCACAAGCATGAGGAACCGGCGGGAGGACCAGCCGCCCCAGAGTCTCGGTCTTAATTATTTCAGGGAGGAAAGATAGATGGAACTTCTTGAACAGAGGATAAAAAAGGACGGAATCGTCAAGGCTGGAAACGTACTCAAGGTCGACAGTTTCTTAAACCATCAGATAGATATAAAACTCATGAATGAGATCGGGAAAGAATTCAAACGGATCTTTTCCGGTTCGCAGATCACAAAGATCCTGACCATAGAAGCTTCCGGCATTGCCATCGCAGCCATCGTCGCCCAGTACTTTGATGTCCCGGTCGTGTTTGCAAAAAAGAGCCGGTCCATCAATCTCGACGGCAGCGTATACAGCACAAAGATAGAATCCTTCACCCACAAAAGAGTGTATGATGTCATAGTGTCAAAGAAGTATCTTTCGGCAGATGACAGGATACTTATAGTGGATGATTTCCTTGCAAACGGATGTGCGGTGGACGGACTCATCGACCTCATAGAGGAGGCGGGTGCAGTACTTGAGGGAGTGGGCATCATAATCGAAAAAGGATTTCAGGACGGGGGCAAACGTCTCCGTGAGCGCGGGATAAGGGTAGAGAGCCTTGCGATCATAGATTCCATGAATGATGAAACGGGAGAGATAGTTTTCAGACACTGACAAGACATCTTTTTGATTCCTGACGGCATGGTTATATGGTATAATTCAGGTAACAAAATTAAAAGGTGTGTGACAGAGTGAAGACTGAAAATCTGATCGGAAGGATAATGCATTTTCTCGTACATAACGGGTTTTCGTTTACCGTCAGCGTTATGTGTCTGGTTCATGCGACCCTTCTGTTTCTTATGTGGCTGTACGGCGTGACACCGCTTGTTCAGTTTAATGTTCTCAGTGTTGTTGTCTATGTATTCTGTTTTCTTTTATGCAAGTCCGGGCATTACATGCCTGTCTTTGCCAGTATCATCATCGAGGTCACCGTTTATACGATTTTTTCAACCAACTGTATCGGCCTTCGCTGCGGGACATACTGTTTTCTCTTTTCCATCGTTCCCATAATCATTTATTTCGGGAGATTCCTGTTTAAGGGTAAAGGCAGATGGTTTGTTGTCCTGATGCTTGTGCTTAACTTTGCCATATTTGTATATCTGTACATGCATTACACAAACATTCCTCCTGCCATTGAAGTATCAGCTCCGGGAAGACTGACGCTTGTGATCTTCTCCTCCTTCGTTATGGTCTTTTCCACTGTCTTTTACAATGCCATCTATATATATTCAAGCGAGATGGAAGTGACGGATCTTGAGAAAAAGAATAAGCAGCTGTCGGCGGATGCACAGGAGGATGTGCTGACAAGTCTGTTAAACAGGCGCGGTTTTCTGCCTGTCATAAAGAGACTCATGACCGATCCCGGAGCCAGCCATTTCTGTATCTCCTTCTGCGATATAGATAATTTCAAAAGGATAAATGATTCACACGGCCATGATGCCGGTGATGAGGTGCTGAGGCATATAACCCGGATGATAAAAAGGGAGATGAACGGCTGTGATATCTGCAGATGGGGAGGAGAGGAGATCGTTATCCTGATGAGGGATTATGATATGGCCGTTGCAAAGGAAAAGATGGAATATCTGAGAAGAAGCGTCGAATTAAGTCCCACCGTATTCTTTAATCACCGTATCTTTGCGACTATTACCATCGGTATTGAAGAATACAGGGCCTCATACATAGAGCCCGAGGAGATAATCAAGGTGGCAGACGACCGGATGTATTATGGCAAACAGCACGGGAAAAACGTTGTGGTCTTTGAAGATCACAAAACAGAAGAGGAAGGTCCTTCGGATGAACGGTAGCAGGGATGAAAAAGGGAATACCAGGATAATGGAAAAGACGCTGGAAGACCTTGCCAGACGAAGAGAGACTTCGGCGGGTGTTTTTGTGCTGCTTCTGGTCATCTATATCATTGCCGCAATTATCGTCAGCCGGGCGGCAGGCTCCGGGGAGATAGTGATGTTTGGTTCAAATCCCATTCCCATGTATGCCATTGCGGGAGTTTTTTCCGCGGTTTCCAATATGTGCCTGATCCTGATGGTGGTTTTCTGCGGAAAAGCCGGGTTTATTACATCCGTTATCCTGATCATGATACAGCTTCCGGTGATCGTCGGCGGAATATTCGTTCTGCACCGTTATTCGAGCATCCCGGGGATCTTCGGCATATTTCTCACGGTTATAGCGGTTGTCTTCATTTACAGGGACAGAATAAAGGAAAAAGAATATCTGAAACACATTCGCGAGCAGGCCACCAGGGATGTCCTTACGGGACTCCCCAACGGCTTTGCCAGTACGGAACTGGCACGCGATATCATAAGGCGGGGCAGACCTTTTGCGGCCGTCACCATAGATATCAACGGTTTTAAAAACATAAACGATACCATGGGATTTGATAAAGGCAACAGGGTACTGACCGAGATCGCTTCCCGTTTTAAAAGCATAGCCGATCAGAGCCTTGCCGGGACCCTTGATTTTGTTTCCAGGATAAACGGTGATGAGTTTTCTCTCATCATCCAGGATATAGAATCCGAGGAGGAGGCAGTCAATACCATTAAGCAGTATGAAGCGGCCCTGACGGAGAAGATACATATAGACGGGTATGATTTCCTGGTAAATGCAAGCTTCGGATATGCTTTATATCCCGATGATTCGGAAGATATCGACCCGCTGTTTTCCTATTCCGTGGCGGCGATGAAGGAAATAAAGCGTATAAACAGCGGCGAACATATCCTCCGCTTTACCCCGGATCTTCTGAAAACCCGTAATCTGCTGGTTGTCGACAACAAGATCAGGGAGGCCATAGAGAAGGATATGGTCGGTTTTTATCTCCAGCCTCAGTTTGACATGTCCCACAGGCTCCGCGGTTTTGAGGCCCTTGCCAGGATGAAGGATGCGGACGGAAATTTCGTAAACCCGGAAGAATTCATTCCTTCCGCGGAAAGGATGGGCTTAATAGACAGCCTGGATCTGACCGTATACAGAAAGGCCATGGCGTTTTTCGGCGATCTTCTGAGAAGGTCGGATGCGGACATCGTGTTATGCATAAATGTTTCGGTAAAGCATCTTATGAAGACGGATTTTGTCGAAGAGATAAAAGGGCTGATAGAGGAGTGCGGGGTCCCGGCAGACAGGCTTGAGATCGAGATAACCGAGTCCGTTATGATAGAATCCGTTGAAAAGGCCTCGGGCCGTCTCAATGCCCTCAAGGATATGGGTATAGGGATCGCCATAGATGATTTCGGAACCGGTTATTCATCATTAAGCTATCTTAACAGCATCCCGTCGGATATCTTAAAGATCGATAAATCCTTTATAGATATCATGAATACCGGCGATTCCTCCAAGAAATACGTCGAGGCCATAATCTCCCTTGCCCATGTGATGGACTACCGGGTCATCGCCGAGGGAGTTGAAGAACAGGCCCAGCTTGAGACCCTTAAGAGCATTGACTGTGATTATATACAGGGGTTCCTCTGGGGACGCCCGCTTTCAAAAGAGGCGGCAGAAGAGCTTGTGCTCGGAAAGCAGGATACGCCCGTATCCTGAAAAGGCTGCCAAAGGGCGGATCCTTCAAAGGCCCGGAAAAAATAGGAAGCCGTCAGTCTCTGACGGCTTCCTGTATTTTGGGAGGTTTAAAATGAAAAAGAATTTAGCATTACTGTCTGTTGTTTATTTCTATTATCTATATCGTCCCGATATGCATAATACTTAACCCCTGTTTTGAAAAAAATTGAAAAAAAATATCTCATTGTTATGATATAATTAACGCGGTATGCGTCACTGGCTTTGCACCGCTTTGGTGTAAAACGGAAAGAGGGCACTATGAACAGGGTAATGGCTTTATGTTATGATTTCGATAAGACTCTGTCTCCGACAGATATGCAGGCACAGGGATATATACAGTCGGTAGGGTACGATGTTAACGAATTCTGGAAAGAGACAGACCTTATGTCCGAAGCAAATAATATGGACGGCAATCTGGCTTATATGTACCTTATGATGAAAAAAGCCGAGGGCAATTTCGAGCTTACGAAAGAAGCCCTGGAGGATTACGGATCCAGGGTGCTGCTTAATCCCGGCGTGTCAACCTGGTTTGACAGGATCAACGAATACGGCAAGAGCAGGAATACGGATATAGAGCATTACATCATTTCATCCGGCCTGCGGGAGATGATAGAAGGTACCGAAATCGCCAGGCGCGGAGTGTTTAAGGAAATATATGCAAGCTCGTTTTATTATGACGAGAACGGAAAGGCAGTATGGCCCGCCCAGGCGGTGAATTATACAAACAAGACCCAGTTTCTGTTCAGGATCTCCAAGGGATTTCTCAACGTGAACGATAAACAGATAAATGACAAGATACCTGCGGATAAGATGCGTATCCCCTTCAGGAACATGGTATATATCGGTGATTCGGAAACCGATATTCCCTGCATGAAACTCGTCAACAGCTACGGCGGACATTCGATAGGCGTGTATGATAACGAAAAGGGTCTTGAAAGGGTGAGGCAGATGATGCGGGACGAAAGGATCCGGTACTATGCAAAAGCCGACTATTCCGAAGGAGGAGAGCTTGAGACCATCTTAAAGCTTATAATCGATAAGACGGTGGCCTATGAAGCACTTGAGGATAAGCATGTGGAGAATCTGCATGAAACCTTCGGAGATAAATGAGACCTGTCTAAAAAGGAGCAAAACATGAAAAAAGAAAGAACAGCGGTCAGTGATCCTTTGTGGAAGAGATACATGGATCTGGTAAAAAAAGAGATGATCCCCTATCAGTGGGCGGTCCTTAATGATGATATAGATATCTTCATCGAAAAAGAAAGGGATGATGATTTCATTCCAAACGAAAAAAGCCATGCTATGGAAAACTTAAGGATAGCGGCGGGATTGAGCAAAGGAGAGCATTACGGCTGGGTATTTCAGGACAGCGATGTATATAAATGGCTGGAAGCCGCCGCGTATTCTCTTGAATATGAACCGGATGAGGACTTAAAGACCATAGCCGACGGTGTGGTGGATCTGATATCAAAGGCCCAGCAGCCCGACGGATACATAAACACCTATTTTACCATAAAGGCACCGGAAAGAAAGTATGACGATCTCGTGGAGAGCCATGAACTGTACTGCGCGGGGCATCTCCTCGAAGCGCTTATCGCCTTTAACCGGGCGACAGGCAGTGAGAAAGCCATGCAGATCGCCCTGAAACTGGCCGATAATATCGATGCAAATTTCGGGCCTGAAGAGGGAAAGATACATGCGGCGGACGGACATGAGGAAGTTGAGATAGGACTGATGAAACTGTATCATGTTACCGGCGAAGAAAAATACTTAAAGCTTGCGGACTATTTTCTGACCATAAGGGACAGTTCTCCCGAGGTATATAAGAAACAGTGTGAGCCCGATAACGGAAAAGGCTTTATATTTAACAGCTCCTGCGAGCCTCAGAAGTACAACCAGACCCATCTTCCCGTCAGGGAACAGGAAACCGCCGAGGGACATGCGGTAAGACTTGTATATATGTGCACGGCCATGGCTGATGTGGCCGCGGAAACCGGAGATGAACAGCTGGCTGCCGCATGCAGAAAGATATGGAAAAACATTACGGAAAAAAGGATGTACATAACCGGCGGCATAGGCCAGACGGTAAGCGGGGAGGCCTTTACACTGGATTATGATCTGCCCAATGATACCATGTACTGCGAGACCTGCGCATCCATAGGACTCGTATTCTTCGCGAAACGGATGCTAAGGCTTGAACGAAAAGCGGAGTATGCCGATGTGATGGAGCGGGTGCTTTACAATACGGTTCTCTCGGGTATGGCACTTGACGGAAAACACTTTTTCTATGTAAATCCCCTGGAGGTGGATCCAAAGAAGGGAAAGAAGGATCCCACGAAGAGTCATGTAAAGAGTGTGCGACCGCAGTGGTTAGGGTGTGCCTGCTGCCCTCCGAATCTTGCAAGACTCATCGCTTCCATCGGTGATCATGTTTTCACGGTTTTTGATGATAATACGGTGCTTGTGGATCTTTTCATCAGATCGGAGCTTAAATTTGAGACGGACAGCGGGGAGGTTACGGTTAAGCTTGAGTCGGACTATCCAAAGAGCGGCAGGGTCGTTCTCGAAGTAAGAAACAACAGTGACGAGCCGGTAAATCTTGGGATCAGGATCCCCTCATGGAGCGAAAAAAACAGGGGATATGTTGACGGGGCAGAGACCGAAACGGAGACAAAGGACGGGTACTGGTATGTACGGATCCTGTCCGGAACCCATACGGCGGAGCTTGACATCTGTATCGAACCGAAGAGGTGGTATGCAAATACGGCTGTATCCGAGGATATCCATAAGGTTGCACTGGCAAGAGGTCCGCAGGTATACTGCGTGGAAGAGACCGACAACGGAAAGGATCTGCACTGCCTGTCCTTAAAGGAGTCCGGAAAGCTTGAGTGCGAATGGAGAGAAGACCTTCTGAACGGAGTATTCGTCATAGAGGCAGAGGGTGTCAGATATTCACAGAACCCGGACGGAAACGGACTGTATCTGACAGAGAAAAGGCAGGAAAAAACACCTGAGACCATCAGGTTTGTTCCCTATCATACCTGGGGAAACCGCGGTGAGAATGAGATGCATATATGGCTTCATGAAACGGAGTAAGCCACGGGCAGATACATCACCCGAAAAGATGTCGGTTACGGATTTGGAGGATTTATGAAAAAATTTGCGGTTATATTTCCCGGTGTCGGATATACAAAAGACAGACCCCTTCTTTACTATGCGGCAAAGTCTGCGGTAAAAAGAGGATATGAACCTTTATGGATGGATTTTTCCGGACTTGAATGGAGCAAGGAAAAGCTTAAGGATCCGGACTTTCTTTCGTGGGCTCTTGATACCTGTCTTGAGAAAACAAGGGACAGGCTTGGGGATATAAATGATCCGGAGGGACCGGAGTTCCTGTTCATCTCAAAAAGCATAGGAACCGTTGTGGCAGCCGCGTATGCGGAAGAGATCAACGCGGAAGTAAGACATATAATGTTCTCGCCCTTAATTCTTATCAAAGACTATGTCAGAGAAGGGAGTGCCCTGCTGTTTTACGGTGACAGAGATCCTTTTGTCGACCATAATGCCATTGAAAAGATCGCTGAGGAAAAGCGGCTTGAGATGCACAGGATCGAGGGGGGAAACCATTCGCTGGAAACCGGAGACATCGAAAGGGATATAGAAAATCTTAAGTCAATGATCAGGACCGCGGAAGGCAGAAACGGAGCTTACAGTCACCTTTTGTCCGATCCGGCCTCGGATGCCGAAAGGATCATAAAAGACAGTCTTTATGATCATCTGACAGGGCTTCCGAGCATGACTGCCTTTTTTGGCCTTGCGGATGCGGGATGCAGGACCATCATCAAAAAAGGGAGACATCCGTATTTTCTTTTCCTTGATCTGAACGGAATGGAATTTTTCAATCACCGGAATGGTTTTTCAAAGGGAGATTCCCTGCTGCGCTCTTTTGCACATCTCCTTACAAGATATTTCGGCGATGATAACTGCTGCCGTTTCGGGGAGGATCATTTTGCGGTGTTTACGGATGAACAGGCGATAGATGAGATCCTTCACGAGCTTTTTACACAGTGGCAGAGCAGTCCCGATACCAATTCCCTCCCGGTAAGGGTAGGTGTATATCATTTTCAGGGTGATGAGGCTGACATAAGCTCAGCGTATGACTGCGCAATGCTTGCCTGTGATTCCCTCAAAAATACGGCGGTTTCCGCCATCGGTTATTACAATGAGAACCTTCAGGCGGAGGCGGATAAAAAACATTATGTTGTTTCAAATCTGGACAAAGCTATAGAGAGAGGGTGGCTGAAGGTATGGTACCAGCCCGTCGTAAGGGCAGTAAACGGCAGAGTATGCGGTGAAGAAGCTCTTTCGAGATGGATCGATCCCGTAAGGGGAACACTGATGCCCTCCGAGTTCATACCTGT